>JABXIM010000194.1 GCA_013373085.1 Oceanospirillaceae bacterium
CGCCCCGGGAAACCGGGGCGCCCTTCGACGTAAATATGGGAGAATAAAAATGCGATTGAATCGACTGGCGGCATGCGTGCTGGCCGGGGCCGCGCTGCTGCCCCTGCCGTCCCGGGCCATGAACGTTCTGCTGGTGAATGACGACGGCCTGACCGCCAATATCGAGGCACTGCGCACGGCGCTGTTGGCCGCCGGCCACGAGGTGCTGCTGAGCGTGCCGTGCCGCAATCAGAGCGGCAAGGGGGCCTCGCTCGATTTCTTCAAGCCGATCGCGCCGCTGACGGAGACCTGTGTCGGCGAGGCGGCGCAGGTCGGCGATCCGGGTGTTGGGGCCATCGACGGGCTCGACGATGCCCACTACGTCGACGGCACCCCGGTCATGGCGACCATGTACGGTCTCGACGTACTGGCGCCGCAGCGCTGGGGGCGGGCCCCCGACCTGGTGCTGTCGGGTCCGAACGAGGGGCAGAACCTGGGCACCATCGCCCTGACATCGGGCACCGTTTCCAATACGCAGTACGCCCTGAGCCGCGGTGTCTCGGCCATCGCCATCAGCGCCGATCACCATACCAGCGCCGATCCGAATCTGGCACCGGAGGTCGCGGACCTGGCGCTGCAGTTGCTGGGGCAGCTCGAGGTACGGGCGCATGGCGATGAGTTGCTGCCGGCGGGCGTTGCGCTGAACGTCAACATCCCCGATTTCCAGCCCGGTGAAAGCGCCGGTCTGCCCTGGGCGGTGACCCGCGTCGGCAATTTCGATCAGATGGTCACCCGCTTCGTCACCAGCCTCGGGGACGACCCCTTCGCTGCGGGACTGGGGCTTGCCGGCGTCGACCTGCCCGGTGTCACACTGTCGTTCAACGGCCCTGCGGATGCCACCGACGCCAGCGATCCGCAGAGCGAAGCGCTGAAGCTGCTCGAAGGCAACATTACCGTCACGCCGATGCAGTTCGGCTACGAAGCCTCGCTGGAGCAGGGGCACCGACTCGGTCAGTACCTCAGGCAGGCCATGCAGTAACCGCGTTCTGCGCAAGGGCGGGGGATGCCCACAAACGGGCGCCCTCGCCAATTTCCTCCCCTACCGTCATACGCGCATTGCTCATGCCTGATCGCGCATCAATGCTTGGAATCAGGTGGGAGTGGCGCCCTCGCCACGAAGGTGTCCGGCACAAGGCCCAAAAGCATTCGTGGCGAGGGCGCCACTCCCACGGATTTCTGGTTGGCTGGAACCTGCAAGGCGAATCCCAACACCGGCTGCCAATCTTCGCGGAATGTTTTTGGCAGGTGGAGGCGGGGAAGAGGCAGCCTCCTGCTGGAAGGCTGCTTGTGATCAGAAGGAGGGGCCGGCCAGAATGCCGCCGTCGACCACGAACTCGCCGCCGGTGGAATAGGATGAGTCGTCGCTGGCGAGATAGAGGTTCAGCGCCGCGACTTCGGACGGTTCCGCGATGCGGCGCATTGCCACCATGTCGAGTGCCGAGCCTTCCTGGCCGGGGGGCGGTGCCGGCTGGTCCTCGGAGAGCATGCGGGTATTGACCGCACCGGGATGCACCGAATTGACCCGGATGCCGCGCGAGGCCAGCTCCAGGGCGGCGACCTTGGTCATGCCGCGCACGGCGAACTTGCTGGCGACGTACGCCACCTTGCCCGGCAGGCCGATCATCCCGGCCAGCGACGAGACGTTGACGATGGACCCGCCCTTGCGCAACACCGCGCCCGCGGTCTTCATGCCGAGGAAGCAGCCGAGTTGGTTGGTTGCGATCACGGCGTTGTACAGCTCGGTGCTGGTGTCGAGCAGTGGGGCGGAGCGGTCGATGCCGGCGTTGTTGATCAGGATATCGAGGCCGCCGAACGCGGCCTGCGCCTGCTCGACGGCCGCCTGCCAGCCGGCCTCGTCGCCGACATCGAGTTTCACGGCGATGGCGTCGGGCAGCTCTTCTGCGAGTGCCCGGGCGGCTTCGACGTCGATATCGGCCAGCACCAGCCTGGCGCCGTTGGCGGCGAACAGGCGGGCGGTCGCGGCCCCGACTCCGGCTCCGGCGCCGGTGATCAGCGCGACTTTATCGGTCAGTTTTTGCATGGTCGGGGTTCCCCTGAGTCATTCGATGATGTAGTCGTCGGTCTTGGGCTGCTTGGTCATCTTCCAGTAGTCGAGGATGCGGAACGGCAGGTTGGCGGTCACCCGGCCGCTGGCGTTCTTGTACCAGTTGTTGACCCGCGGCGAGCCCCAGGCGGTGCCGGCGTTGATGTCGTCGACCCGCGCGTTGTAGGCGTCGTGTACCGCCTGGCGGCAGTCCAGGGTGCGGTTGTCGCTCTCCAGCAGGATGCGCAGGCAGCGCAGGATGTAGTTCATTTGCGATTCGGCGTTGTGGGCGATGCTGCCGGCGACCACCAGGTTGGTATTGGGGCCGTAGATGCAGAACAGGTTGGGGAAGTTCGGCACGGTGATGCCGAGGTAGGCGCGGCCATTGTCCCCCTGCCACTGTTCGGCCAGCTCGATGCCGTTGCGTCCGACGACTTTCATCGGGAACAGGAAGCGGTCGGCATTGAAGCCGGTGGCGCAGGCGATGATGTCGACCTCGTGCAGCTCGCCGTCCTCGGTGACGATGCCTTCGGGGACGATCTCGCGGATACCGGTGGTGATCAACGCGACGTTATCCTGCTGTAGCGCTTTCAGGTAGGAGCCGTTGTCCTGCAGGATTCGCTTTCCGAACGGCGGGTATTTCGGCAGCACCTTGTCGATCAGCTCGGGGTCATCGACCTGGGATTCGATCCAGGCCGTCAGGCCCAGGCGCATCTCGTCGTTGGCGGCGCTGACCGACAGCTCGCTGTCCCAGCTTTCGTCGACCAGGGTCTTGTCGTAGACGCCCTCGACGGTGGCGTAGAACAGCCAGAAACGGTACCACTTGGAATAGAACGGCAGTTTCTTCAGCGCCCACTTCTGCCCCTCGCCGACGGCGCTGTGATAACCCGGGTTCGGAAACATCCAGGCCGGCGAGCGCTGGAACACCTTGAGTGCCCCGGCGGTTTTGGCGACTTCCGGGATGATCTGGAAGGCGCTGGCGCCCGAGCCGATCACCGCCACGCGCTTGCCTTCGTGCCGGCAGCTGTCGGGCCAGGCGCCGGAATGCACCAGTTGGCCTTCGAAACGCTCGAGACCCGGAATATCGGGCATCTTCGGACGGTTCAGCTGGCCGACGGCACTGATCACCGCGCGCGCCTCGAGCACCTCGCAATTGCCGTCCCTATTGCGCACCTCGACTTTCCAGGTCTGGCTCCGGTCGTCAAAGGCCGCGCTGACGACTTCGGTCTCGAAACGGATTTTCCGCTCGACGTCATAATCCCGGGCGCAGCGTTCGTAATATTCGCGGATCTCATCGGACAGCGGGAAGTGGTTGCGCCAGTCATGATTGGGTTCGAACGAAAAGCTGTAGCTGTGGCCCGGTACGTCGACGCGGCAGCCAGGGTATTTGTTTTCGAACCAGGTGCCGCCGACGCCGGTGTTTTTCTCGATCACCGTATAGGGAATGCCGGCTTCGTCGAGGCGGATGCCCGCCAGGATACCGCCCATGCCGGCGCCGATGATGACCACCGGAAAATTCGCCGCCCGCGCCTGCAATTCCGGATCGTCCAGAACCAGACCGCGGTGATCCACGCCGTCCAGCGCGATCTCCTCCTTGATGAACGCGAGGTATTCCTCGTCGAAGTCCCGGCCGCTCATGTAGCTGAACATCTCCGGTACCGCGCCGCTATCGAACGGCGGCAGGGTGCATCCGCGCTCGCGGTAGCCCTGGATCACTTCGAGTGCCTGCGCCCTTACGGCTTCCATTTCCTCCAGCGTAAAGCCGCCCTCGCCGTAGCGCGCCTGGTCCTTGGATCCCGCCGACACCACGTCGCTGCTCTTGGGCCGGATGGCTCCCTTGAGGATGCTGGTATCGCCGGTCATATGGACCATCGACATGATCAGTGCGGCGGTATTGACGTCCTTCAGCGCTTCGGCGATGAATGCATCGTCTTCGGTAATCGCCTCCGCGGACGGTTGTAAATGTTTGCTCATGCAACGACCTCCGGTAGTGTTTATTGCCCTCGAAAATAAAACGCGGATGCAAAAGGTCTTTTTGACGAGGGGTTTACCGGGTCGATTTTATTGAGCTGCTGGCGGCGCCGATTCACCCAAACGGACGATTGGCGTGAATAAACTCGACAAGGGGGCTGCGCTTTTGTGGGAGCGGCAGAAGCACCAGGCTTTTGTGGGAGCCGCGCCCCCGCGGCGAAGGGGGTTGGGACCGGATAGATATTCGCGGCGGGGCGCCGTTCCCACAGAGGCCCCACACCCACAGAGGCCCCGCTCCCACAGAGTCGTTGTCACGCCCATGGAATCACAGCCATATAGCATCCCAGCGCGGATAGTCGCGAAGACTGGCCACCAGGCCCGCCCGAAGGGGGTTGGCAACGACATAGCGCGCCCGCGCACGCAGGTCTTCTTCGCTGCGTATCGCATGATCGTGGAAGCCCTGCTGCCAGACCGGTCCGGATCGCCCGAGGTATCGGTTGATACGATGGGCGCTGGTGCTCTTGATTCGCTGCAGCAGCGTCTGCAGTTCCATGTCGGTACGCAGTTGAAACAACCAGTGCAGATGATCGGGCATGATGACATACGCCAGTGTCCGAGCATGGACAGCCTCGTATTTCATCGCGCAGCAGAGCAGCCTGCTGCACCGGAAGTCCTCGAAGAATCGTCTTCTGTCATGGGTTATCGTCGTGACCAGGTAGACATGCTTCGCAAGCGACACCCGCCCCTTGCGCAGGTCGCAGCTATGGAAATTCGGCGTCCGTGCCATTGATCAACCTCCATCAAATCTGGATGCTTATTCAGCCTAGGCTGAAAAGCAAGCTTTGATGGAAAGCGACCTCGTCGGCCTGGTACCCGTGGGAGTGGCGCCTCGCCACGAATGCTCTTGAGGTAAAGCGCTTTTCGCGGCGGGGCGCCACTCCGACAGGGGCTGCTTTTGTGGGAGCAGCGCCCCGCGGCGAATAGCGCCGTTACAGGAAATAGTCGGTGTTGTCCTGGCCCATCAGTACCCCGCCGAGGTTGCGGCCGTACTTGTCCGGGCCGTTGGCCACGTGCACGCGCCCGGCGAGGATGTCACGGAAGTGGCGGTTGATCGGGTGGTCGTTGCGGATCGCCATGGCGCCGCAGCAGTTGAACAGCGTCAGGATCGCCTGGACGCACTTCTCTGGCACGATGGCGGAGTCGAAGCGCATCCGGATGCGCTCCTCGATCGTCAGCGGTTCGCCGGCGTTGGCGCGCTCCATCATCAGCTCGAAATTGCGGAACAGCACCGTCTTGCACTCGCTGACGGTGGCGGCGGCTTCGGCGGCGGCCATCTGGGCGCTCGGGTCCAGCACGGTGCGCTTGCCGTCGTTGAGGCCCACGCGTTCGCGGTTGAACGCCAGGTACTCGTTCAGTGCCCCCTGCAGCGCGCCGATGGCGGACGAGGAGACCGCGCGCACGAAGATCTGGCCGAACGGCAGCCGGAACAGCGGCGCGGTGTTGACGGCGTTGCCCGGGCTGCCCTGGTTGAAACCGTCGACGGCGCGGTGGGTGCGGTAGTCCGGTACGAAGACGTCGTCGACGACGATATCGTTGCTGCCGGTGCCCTCGAGGCCCATGACGTTCCAGTTGTCGACGATCTCGTAGTCGGCGCGCGGCAGCAGGAAGGTACGGTAGTCCGGCGCGTCGCCTTCCTTCTCCGGCGGCACGATGGCGCCGAGGAAGACCCAGTCGCAGTGCAGCGAGCCGCTGGAGAAGCCCCAGCGGCCGCTGAGGCGGAAGCCGTCCTTGACGCGGGAGACCCGGCCCACGGGCATATAGGACGACGAGATCAGCACGCTGTCGTCCTCGCCCCAGACGTCGCGCTGGGCGCGGTCGTCGAACAGCGCCAGCTGCCAGTTGTGGATCGCCACCACGCCCAACACCCAGGCGCTGGACATGCAGCCTTCGGCCAGCGTCATCTGTACGTCGAAGAAGTCGCGCGGTTCCAGTTCGTAGCCGCAGTAGCGCGCCGGCTGCAGGATGCGGAAGAAGCCTGCGGCCTGGAAGTCGTCGATGGTCGCCTGGGGCAGCTTGCCGAGGCGGGCGGCTTCCGTGGTCCGCTCCCTGAGTGCGGGCACCAGCTCACGGGCCCGCTGGTGCAGCGCCTGGCGAATCTGATCCTTGTCTGTCATCTCGTGTCTCCGGGTTTTTATTCGGTCTGTGCGGACGTCCGCAAGCGGAATTCTTGCAGCCGGCTGTGGACGTCACATCCTCTAAACGGATTAGGGGCGTTGTTCGTAGTCGTCGAGGTTGGGGCGGGCCATCTCCTCGGTGAAGCGTTTGTGGGTCCAGGGCCAGGTCGCCGGCACGCCCTCGGCGTCGAGGTACCAGCTGTTGCAGCCGGAGGCGAAGACCGTGTTCTTCGCCGCTTCGATGCGCCGCGTCTCGTAGGCGTCCAGTGCTTCGCGGGAGGCGCTGATTTCCCGGCACCGGCCCGAGGCGACCCGCTCGATCAGCTGGGCGATGTAGCCCCACTGCAGCTCGGCGATGTCGATCAGCGAGAAGTTACCGACCGGGCCCGTCGGTCCGTTGAGCATGAACAGGTTCGGGAAGTCCGGCATAGAGACGGCCAGGTAGGCGGTTGGCCGCTTGGCCCAGAAGGCATTGAGGTCGGCGCCGTTACGCCCGGTCACCTGCATCGGCCGCATGAACATCTCGGCATTGAAACCGGTCGCCAGGGCGATGACATCGAGCTCGTGCAGCCTGCCGTCACGGGTGCGCACGCCGGCGGGTTCGATGCACTCGATGCCGTCGTCCACGAGTTCCGCATTGGGGTGCTGGATCGCCTGGTAGTAGTCGGGGGAGTAGATCAGGCGCTTGCAGGCCGCACGGTAGGAGGGCTGCAGCTTTTCGCGCAGCACGGGATCGGTGACGCTCTGGTCCAGGTTGGCCTGGCAGTAGGCCTGGATTTCGTCGAGCTGCGGCGAGCCGGCGTCGGTCACGCCGGTGGTGAAGCGTTCGACGTTGGCGATGAAGTCGGAGTCGTAACGGATCTGCTCGATCAGCGCGGGGTCGCGGCGGAAAGCGGCTTTCTGTTCCTCGCTGTAACGTTCGTTGACCACCGGCATGATCCACTGCGGCGTGCGCTGGAAGTGCTTGAGGGAGCCGGCGCGGGACACGAGTGCCGAAACGATCTGCACCCCGGTCGAGCCGTTGCCGATGACGCCGATGCGCCTGCCGTCCAACGGCACGCTGTGATCCCAGCGCGCGCTGTGAAACAGCGCGCCGCCGAAGCTGGCGAGTCCTGCGATGTCCGGCCGTTTCGGGTGGTGCAGCACGCCGGTCGCGGCGATGACGAAATCGGCGCTGTCCTCGAGCCCTGCGGCCGTCACTATGTGCCAGCTTCCGTCGCGATAGTGGCACTCCGTGATTTCCTGGTTGAAACGAATCATGTCCTCGACGCGGTACTGCCGTACCACTTTCTCGAAATACGCCTGGATCTCGGCGCCTGGCGGCAGTTGATGACTCCAGTCCGGGTTCAGTGCGAAGGAGTAGGTATAGGCATGGGAGGGCACGTCGCAGGTCAAGCCCGGATAGGTGTTTTCCCGCCAGGTACCGCCGATGCGGTCGGCTTTTTCGTAAATGGTGACGTCTGAGTAGCCGGCCTCGCGCAGCTTGATGCCGGCGAGGATGCCGGCCATGCCGGCGCCCATGATGATAAAGCGCAGATGCCGTCGTTCGGTCATGGTATTTCCCTTCTTTGAATGTGGTTTTTCAACCGCGACATTACGTCCGGCCGCGCAGAGCCGCATACCCGGTTCGGACTAGGCGGCGCGGTGCCGCGCCGTTAGTCCATGCGGACGATGCAGTCGTATGGTGCGCGGCCGAAAATGCGAGCCATGAACAGGTGCCGCCCGGCGTTCGCGAGCCGGCGGCAACAGACCCGACCCTTGGGAGAGGAGCCAGGACCATGACTCAATCAGCGGAACAGCAGCTCAAGGACCAGATGCGTACGGCGATGCGCCGGTTGGCCCAGTCCGTCACCATTATTTCCAGCAGCAACGGCCGCGAACGCTTCGCGATGGCCGCGACCGCGGTCAACTCGCTGTCGACCGAGCCGCCGTCGCTGCTGGTCTGCGTAAACCGCTCCGCGGCGATGCACGGGCCCCTCTTCGAGGGTCATGATTTCTGCGTCAACATTCTCGGCCGCGAGCAGGAGGAGCTGTCGGTTGCCTGCGGCGGCAAGCTGCGCGGCGAGGAACGCTTCAGCGCCGGCAACTGGGCCATGAGCGACGGTGGTACCCCGTACCTGCAGGACGCCCAGGCGAGCCTGGTCTGCAGCCCGGACGGCGCCATCGACTACGGCAGCCACACCATTTTCATCGGACGTATCACGGAAATCCGCAATACCGCCGAGATCGATCCGCTGATCTACCTGGATGGCGCCTATACCACCAGTGCGGCGATGGAAACGGCCTGAGTCCGTCAACACGCAGAGGACCGCAACGGGAGACTATCGTCATGGGTGCCGCAGAACTGCCAAACGGGGATGTGCCGGCGAAGGCGGGCAATTATCGCTACCACGCCTTGACCGTCGAGCGTGTGATCGAAGAAACCGCGGACGCCAGGTCGCTGGTGTTCCGCATTCCGGAGGCGCTGCGGGCGCTGTTCGACTACCGGCCGGGACAGTTCCTGACCCTGCGGGTGCCGTTCGATGGCAAGCAGCTGATTCGCTGCTACTCACTCGCCAGCTCCCCCGATGTCGATGCCGAACACAAGGTCACCGTCAAGCGGGTCGACGGCGGCCGGGTTTCGAACTGGCTCAACGATCATATCGCCGCCGGCGACAGCCTCGAGGTGATGCCGCCGGCCGGGCACTTCCAGCTGCGCCACGCCGATCGCGATCTGGTGCTGTTCGGCGGCGGCAGCGGCATTACGCCGGTGCTGTCGATCCTGAAGTCCGCCCTGCACCTGGGGTCGGGCCGCATCCGCCTGGTCTACGCCAACCGCGACGAGCAGTCGGTCATCTTCAAGCAGGAGCTGCGCGAGATCGCCGCGGCCTACCCGCAGCGGCTGGAGGTGGTCCACGTGCTCGACAGCGTGCAGGGATTCCTGACCGAGGCGATGGCGGCTCAGCAGATGCGCGGTTACGACGACGCCGAGTATTTCATCTGCGGGCCGGGACCTTTCATGGATACCGTCGAACGGGCCCTGCTGGTAGCCGGCACCGACAGCGCGCGCATCCACGTCGAGCGTTTCGTCTCGCCGCCGGATCCCGACGAGAAGCACGCCGCCGCCAGCCCGCCGCCGGCCAGCGACGAACCCTCGGCGCATCTGGCGATCGAGCTCGACGGCGAAAGCCACGCGCTGGAGTGCCGGCCCGGCGAGACCATCCTCCAGGCCCTGCAGCGTGCCGGGCTCGATGCGCCCTCGTCCTGCGAGGAGGGCTTTTGCGGCGCCTGCATGGCGACACTCGAGGAAGGGGAGGTGACGCTGGCCGTCAATGATATTCTCTCCGAGGCGGAGCTGGCCGAAGGCTGGACGCTCTGCTGCCAGGCAAGGCCGAGCAGTGCCACCTGCAAGCTGAAGTTTCCGGATTGAGGTGATTTTACGTGGGAGCGGCGCACCCAGAGGGCACTTCCCCGCCGCGAATAGTCCGCCGGGCCTGATGACAGAATTCGCGGCGGGGGTGCCGCTCCCACCAAGGAACCACCCCGGGCAGCCTGTTACGCTCGATACATTTTAAAGAACAACGACAAACAAGGAGTCCTCCATGAGTCGACTGGAAGGTAAGGTTGCGCTGATCACCGGTGCCGCGTCCGGCATCGGACTGGCGTGTGCTACCCGCTTCGCCGCCGAGGGTGCCATCGTGGTCGGTACCGACATCGCGGAACCGCGCGACAACGGCTGGCAGGCGGTCGCCGACGCGGCTTCCGGTGCGCTGTTTCTGACGCTCGACGTCAGCGATGACGCCGCCGTCGCCGCCACCGTCGAAACCGTCGTCGAACGCTTCGGCCGTATCGACGTGCTGCTCAACGCCGCCGGCGTGGTCGGCCAGGGCGCGGCGGATGCCGTCGGCCTGGATGTCTGGAACCGGACCCTGGCGATCAACCTCAACGGCAGCTTCTACACCGCCCGGCACGTGGCGCCGCAGATGGTGCGGCAGCGCAGCGGCGCCATCATCAATATCGCCAGCATCTTCGGCATGGCCGGCTGCGACAACAACCTCGCCTACAACGTCTCCAAGGGTGGCGTGGTGCAGCTGACCCGCAGCCTGGCGGCCGATTACGGCTGGGCCAATGTGCGCGCCAACTGTCTCTGTCCGGGTCTGATCGAAACGCCGATGACGCAGATGGTCCAGGAGAACCAGGCCTTCCACGCCTATTTCGCCAGTCAGCACATGTTGCAGCGCGCGGGCCGGCCGGATGAAGTCGCGGCTGCGGCCCTGTTCCTGGCGTCCGAGGATGCCTCCTTCGTTTCCGGCCAGATGCTGATGGTCGACGGCGGTTTCTCGGCCGCACGCCGTTTCTCGCCGCCGCCGGAAGCGGAGGCCTGAGGCGGGCTCGGAGGAGACGGGATTATGAAAGCAAAGGCAGTTTTGCCGCAGACGTTGCCGCGCCTGATTCAGGCCGCTGCGATCAGGTACGGCGATCATCCGGCCATCGAGGACGGTGCCACCCGCCTGAGCTATCGCGAGCTCGCGCGGGGCTGCCGGGACGCCGCCCGCGCGCTGATCGCGCTCGGCATCGTCCCGGGCGACCGCATCGCGATCTGGGCGCCCAACATCTACGAGTGGATCCTGGCGGCGCTGGCGACGCAGTCGGTCGGCGCGGTGCTGGTGCCGCTCAACACCCGCATGAAGGGCGCCG
The DNA here is from genome assembly GCA_013373085.1 of Oceanospirillaceae bacterium. Taxonomy (GTDB): domain Bacteria; phylum Pseudomonadota; class Gammaproteobacteria; order Pseudomonadales; family Balneatricaceae; genus Marinobacterium_A. Next base: position 10,906 of record JABXIM010000194.1, read on the forward strand.
AGGCGGGCTATATACTGCGCCGCAGCGGCGCCCGCGGGCTGTTCTGCATCGGCGACTTCCTCGGCACCGACTACCCGGGCATGGTGGCCGGCGAGGACCTGCCGGCGCTGGAGTGGCGCGTGATCCTGCGCGGCGAGCCGACGACGGCCGGCGACCTCAACTGGGGCGCCTTCCTGGTCCGCGGCGAGGGCGTCACCGAACGGGACGTCGAGGCTCGCGCCGAAGCGGTGCAGCCGGACGATATCGCCGATCTGCTGTTCACCTCGGGCACCACCGGCAAGCCCAAGGGCGTGATGTGCTCCCACCGCCAGAACCTTCGCGTGGTGGGGGACTGGAGCGCGATCGTCGGGCTGCGTGCGGACGACCGCTATCTGATCGTCAATCCGTTTTTCCATTCCTTCGGTTACAAGGCGGGCTGGCTGGCGGCCCTGATACGCGGCGTCACCCTCCTGCCGCACCCGGTATTCGACGTGCCGGCGATTCTCGAACGTGTCGAGACGGAGCGCATCAGCGTGCTGCCGGGACCGCCGACGCTGTACCAGTCGATCCTGGCGTTCCCGCAGCGCGGCGATTACGACCTGTCGAGCCTGCGGATCGCCGTCACCGGCGCGGCGGCGATACCGGTCGACATGATCCATCGTATGGATCGGGAGCTCGGCTTCGAGGTCATCGTCACCGCCTACGGTCTGACCGAATCCTGTGGTTTCGTCAGCATCACCCGTCAGGGCGATGGCGCCGAACGCATCGCCACGACCTCCGGCCGGGCCTTCCCTGACATCGAGGTGCGCTGCGTCGATGCCGAGGGCCGGGAAGTGCCCCGGGGCGAACCGGGCGAGGTGGTGGTGCGCGGTTACAACGTCATGCAGGGCTACTTCGAGGACCCGGACGCGACGGCCGAAGCCATAGACGGCGACGGCTGGCTCCATACCGGCGACGTCGCGGTGATGGATGGGGACGGCTACCTGCGCATCACCGACCGCATGAAAGACATGTTCATCACCGGCGGCTTCAACTGCTACCCGGCAGAGATCGAGAACCTGATGTCTGTCCACGAAGGCATCGCACAGGTTGCCGTCGTCGGTGCCCCGGACGAGCGTCTCGGCGAGGTGGCGATGGCCTTCGTGGTACCCGTTGCCGGAGTCGACCCGAGCGCGGCAGAGCTGATCGCCTGGTGCCGAGAGCGCATGGCCAACTACAAGGTGCCACGCCGGATCGAGTTCGTCGGCGCGCTGCCGCTCAATGCCTCGGGCAAGGTGCAGAAATTCGAGTTGCGCCAGCGCGCTGCAAACAAGCGCTGAATCCTTGTAGGAGCGGCGCCCCGCCGCGAATATTCCCGGAAGTGCCTGTAGGAGCGGCGCACCCAAAGGGCACTTCCCCGCCGCGAATGCTCTTTCGCCGCGAGGCGCGGCTCCCACAAAAGCAAGCCTGTGAAATCGACCCAAGTTCGAGGTAAACAATGAGCCAGACCCCAAAATTCAATCCCGCCAGGGCCATGCAACTGCACGAGATCGAACGCTGGGACATCGAGACTGACGTGGCGGTGGTCGGCTTCGGCGGGGCGGGCAGTTGCGCTGCGATCGAGGCGGCCAGGGCCGGCGCATCGGTACAGGTATTCGAGGCCTTCTCGGCGGCGGGCGGCTCCACCGCGCTATCCGGCGGCGAGGTGTATCTCGGCGGCAGCGGCGGTACCCCCGTGCAGCTGAAATTCGGCTTCGCGGACAGCACCGAGGATCTGTTCAACTACCTGATGATGCAGCACGCGCCCCAGGGCGATGAGGCGAAAATCCGCGCCTATGCGGAGGGTGCGGCCGCGCACTTCGACTGGCTGGTGCAGCAGGGCGTGCCGTTCAAGGAATCTTTCCTCGACGAGCGCGTCGTCGAGCCGATGACCGACGACTGCCTGATCTACAGCGGCAACGAGAAGGCCTGGCCCGAGGTCGCGCACTGCAAGCCCGCGCCGCGGGGCCACGCGGTGCAGATGGAGGGCATGGGCGCCGGCGCCGTGCTGATGCAGCACCTGGAGAGGGTCGCGCTCGAGGCGGGCGTGCATGCCCATTACGACTGTCGCGCGCTTTGCCTGATTGTCGATGATCAAGGCGCGGTTGCCGGGCTGGTGGTGCGCCAGGACGGCCGCGAGCTGGCGGTCCGGGCGCGCGGCGGCGTGGTGCTCTGCGCCGGCGGTTTCGTCATGAACGAGGAGATGCTCCGGCAGTATGCGCCGCAGCTGCTGCGCGGCAACAACCCGATCGGCAATCCCGGCGACACCGGCGCGGGCATCCAGATGGGGCTCTCGGTCGGCGGCCTGGCAATCAATATGCACGAGGGCTTTTTCTCGCTGCCGTTCTATCCGCCGTCGACGCTGACCTACGGCATCATCGTCAACGACAAGGGGCAGCGTTTCATCAACGAGGACGCCTACCACGGCCGCGTCGGCACCGAGATCCTGGCCCAGGCCAGCGAACGGTACTATTTCATCGTCGACGTCGATGCCTACGGCAGTTACGAAGCGCTCAACTTCATGGCCGCCGACGTGGTCGCGACCGGCGACAGCGTCGAGGAGCTGGAGCAGGAGCTGGGATTGCCGGCGCGGACACTGGTCAATACCCTGGAGACCTACAACCGTTTCGCGGCGCAGGGGGAGGACCCGCTGTGCCACAAGCAGCCCGAGTGGCTGCGCCCGCTCGAAACCCCGCTGGTGGCGCTGGACGTGACGCCGGGGCGTGGAGCCTTCTATCCCTACTTCACCCTCGGCGGACTCGATACGCTGCCGAGCGGCGAGGTGCGCAAAGCCGACGGCAGCCTGGTTCCCGGACTCTACGCCGCGGGCCGCACCGCCGCCGGCGTGCCGCGCCGCGGCCGTGGCTACAACTCCGGCATCAGCGTCGGCGATGCCACCTTCTCCGGCCGCCAGGCGGGCATCGCCGCCGCGAAGCGCGCCGGCTGTGGTAGCGGCCCCCTGTGGGAGCGGCGCCCCGCCGCGAATTAGTGGCAGCAGACCCTCACCGCGAACTGCCGCTAAACCCCATAACCTCCATCCACCGACAGCACTGTTAATCATGCGGGTGGGGGAGATGTGTGATAGGGCGGGGGAATTACAGGCTATCTGCAGGATCAAATCAGGCGTGTTGGGGAAATAGGTATACTGTCCCCGGAATTCCTAAATTTTTAGAGCTCTCGTGCTTCGAGAGTTAAAACGTGTTTGCTTTGTTCTGGAGCTCCGAGTATAGCGTTTACTTCATCTTTTTTTGATCTGTTTGGTATCCATATTTCTCTGTTGCCAGCAGTATGCTTTTGTGAAAAATTATACTTTGCTATTAGTTTTAGTATATCTGGAACGTAAGCCTTTTCCTTTGTTTCTAAACCTCTAAAAAAGGCTCCTTCTCTACGTCCTCGTCCAGCTTGTATAAATAGCTTCCTAAGTACAGTTAACAGCACCTTAAGGCTGTCTGGTATATCTAGCTGACGCAAGGCGTTTACCGTTTCTCCCTCGTTTGTTAGTTCGTTATAATCTGTATCAGAGCCTATAATTTCTTTTACTTGTTTTTCGCTCAAACCGCCTGAGCTGATTTTTTCAATGTGGCATAATCGAAATGTTGGTGAGTTTTCGAATGCTCCATTGCCACTAATGTCAATATGTTGAATCAGACACTGTGAGAACTCTATACCTGAGTAATCTAAGGTTAGGTCTATTTCTACTTCGTTTAGATATCCATCGGTAATCGAAAGTCTTGGTCTAGTATCTTGAATGCGTGGGAAAGGAATCTTTCGCAGTAGCATAACTCCATATATGTCGCTGGCTAGGCATGCTGAGCTTGTTTTTGCAACTGCATACTCAAGCGATGATATTATTTTTCCATCTCGAAGGTCGATAGTTTTTTTATCGGATATGTTTCGGCAAATTTCGTTCCCTGGTGCCATTAAATCACTATTGTTAAATAGTCGTTCTATTTCGTCATCATAGTTGTTCTCAATATATCTAACGATATCGCCCGCCCTAGCTGCATCAACTAAATCGTCATCTACAAACTCGCGAGAGTCGTCGTCATCTGCGCTGGTAGATGTTAGACCTGCCATCCTTAATAAAAGCTGCTGGGCTGATTCATCCGGAACTGTCGGTAGAACTTCTTTCAATGTTTCAATCATTTCCTGTAACGAAAGGGGACCTCTTCCATCCACAGTAACACGAGCCCGTGTCGCCAGTCTTTCAATATAAATTCTGAGGTCTTTAGGACTTCCTCCAAGTTCTTCTAACTGTTCACTTTCACGTTCAGCTATTTTGTCTAATAAATAATCCCATCCTTCTGCGGCACTCATGTTCGATAAGGTACTAAGGGTTTCATGTAATATTCGTCGCTGTGCAAGATATCCGACAAGCAATGGTCTTGATGGCATCCAGTCTGGAATATACTCAGGGTCGATGCCAACTTTTGTCAGATATTCATGTATTTGTTTGTTATCAAATTCACAAAGCATAAGGGTTTTTACGCTGCGCCCACGTAATCCCAACGCGTCTAGCCTTTCTTCCTCAGATCCAAAATAGTTTTGGCGGCCACTGATGATAAGGCCAGACCTCCCAATTGGATGCTCTTGGACAAAGTTCCTTACTAGCGTCATGGCATTTTTACGTACTAATCGCATACCCTCGATGCCACCTCTAAATCGACTTGATGCTATCTCATCAAATCCATCTAGTAATACATGAATTTGACCCGCTCTCCATGCCCTTACTAGTTGGTCTGCTTGTCCGAAACCAATTTGCAGTGCATGGTCATATATCGCACTTGCAGGCTTTAGCTGCCCAATGTGATCTCTAAGGTTGAGGTGTAATGGAAATCTTAATTCTATTCTTGAAGAATATCTTTCTTTGAGATTCAGGAATAGCTCTCTTAATGTCATGCTTTTTCCTGAGCCGTATGGACCGAGTATTAAGTGAGCCGAGTTGCTTGAGGTGAGCATGTCGGCTAATGACGCTGTGTTATACGGTTCCATATCTTTTTGATCGACCATCTGAAGTGGTATGAATATATTATCGTCGATCGGAGTGAACTCATCCTTGCTTACTAAGTTTTTTACGCTTCCGAATTTGTAGTTTATTCTACAGTTTAGATATTTTTGTGCATCAACTAATTTTTGTTCGAATGATCTAAAGCTCATTATTACTACTGGGCAGCGAGCTTTTTTTCTAAACTCTTCTCTGAGATAAGCTTGGTCGGCGGTTGGCTCTTTTTCGGTTATAAACCATATTTTATAGTTTTTGTCGGGCTCTTTTTTTTGAAGTGTTTTTTTTAATTCTACACTTTTTTCTAAATCTTTTATCGCTTTGTCTTTTGTTGAGTTTCTAGTTGCTTCAATTATGTGGACAGTTTCTCCATCATCAAAGAAAGCATCTCTTTCCCTGCCCTCATGTAGCTCTCCAGAAAAGCCTTGGTTTTCTGAAAATATTAACCTCGCAATTCTTCTAACTTCTGATTCAAAGTGGTCTGATAGCTCGCGTCCATTCATACGTGAACTCCTTGATGCGAAACTTACTAAAATTTAATGTTTTTTGGTCGCAGCCTGATAGGGTCACCCATTAGCCGACGGTGCTCAAGCACCAGGGACTTGGGGTCAGGTCTTGCCTTTTGCCTATCTGATGATTGTTGGGGGTGAAAACAAGACCTAATCCCGCTATCCCCTATCAGTAGCGACGAACTTGAGTGCCATCACCGGTACCTAGACATTGATACTCCTTGGTGACCATCCAGTTTGCACAACCACCAAAACCACCAAACTGATTGCATTGTCTAGTGACTCCGCCAAAAGCTTCGGCGCCATGGTAGCCCCAAACTTGGCAGCGCTTGGTTGCAAGACTGACAGCTTGGCTCTCATTTACCTGGGCATTCTCGAATTCGCCAACTTCGTACGATAGCCTCACGGTCCCGTCTGCACGGCTTCCTCCTGTAGCTGACCAGTCTTTTTGCGTTGCACAACCGCACATCAAGACTGTTGTTAGCCCACTAATTACCAATTTTCTCATTTCACCATTCCTTGATGTTGTAAAGTATTTTAGGCCGGAATTAGCCGACCAACTCAAGAACCTTTTAAGATCTCTCTATATTAACCATTGCAAAAAGAGACAGCTCTTGCTTTTTGCCCCTCAAGCGGAAGACTTGTGCATGTACAAAAAGCAATAACTGACTCAAATATCTTGGGCACTAAGAACGGACCGAATTGAAAAAACACGCTACCGCCCTTCCAATAACAGAATGCGATTCGCGCAGTGCGCAGGTCAGAAGAGCGTGGAAGAAAGGAAGAGGAGGGGAGGTCACCCAGCCTGGCTTCCGTGCTCAGCTGACGATTTTCTATCTACTGTAGCCCCAACCGGGGCCAATGGCGCCCGTTGCCGGAGCCTCTGTCCCGTTCCGCGTCGCAGGTCACATCCCTATCGCTACCCGCGTCGCCAAATCCCGACAGATCGTCGGATATTACAATAGCCACCGCCCGCTGCACAGGCATGCAGGCCGTTGAAAAGCTATCTGCGTTGCCGAATGCTTCGTTAAAAACAGGCTCACAGGCTTTGCCTGAACGCACTTCAGTGCGGCCCCGGAGGGGTGAGCGAAGCGAATCAAATGCTCATTAGCCCACTAAACTGCGCTTTTTCGCCTGTTTTGGTCCGGGCGGCGTCCCGCTCGCCTCGGCTGCCTCGATAACGCTTTTCAACACCCTGCAGAGCCCCGCAAAACCCTGCGAATCCTCTGATTAGCCCTTCCTGTTAGTCCTCTTAGACGATGCCGCCGTCTCTTCTCCCCGCAATACTCCCCATCATCGGTAAGCCCCGTCGGGCGGTACGGACCAAGGCGTCCGGCGACGGCGGGGCCGGCTTCTACAGTCAGAACAAGAGGAAGACCGGAATGGATATTCGCGGACTGGGTTACGTATGCGTCGAGTCGACGGATCCGCAGCAGTGGTTGGATTACGGTACCCAGGTGCTGGGGATGATGGTGGCGCCGGGGATGCCGGACAACGGCGCGGCCTACCTGAAGATGGACGAGCGTCCGTTCCGGATCGCGGCTTTCAAGAGCGAGCAGGATCGGTTCGGCTGCGCCGGTTGGGAGGTGGCGGACGCCGCCGCGCTGGAGACGGCGGCGGGCGAACTCGAGCAGGCGGACGTCCAGGTGGTGCGCGGCAGCGCCGATGAGATCGCGGCGCGCAGGGTGCAGGACCTGATCCGCTTCCAGGACCCGGACGGCAACCGTCACGAGATCTTCTGGGGTCCGGCGATGGATTTCGCCCGCTTCGTCTCGCCGGTGGGCGTAAGCCGCTTCGTCACCGACGGCCTCGGTCTCGGTCACGTGGTGTTGCCGGCGCCGCAGTTCGACGCCACCCGCGACTTCTATGCCGAGGTCATGGGCTTCGGTCTTTCCGACCTGATGAAGGTCCGCTTCACCCCCGACCCGAACGAGCCGGAAAAGCGCCTGCACTTCATGCACTGCAACAACGGCCGTCACCATAGCCTGGCGATCTTCGAGGCGCCGATGCCGGGCGGCTGCGTGCACATGATGGTCGAGGTCGAGTCGATGGACGAGGTCGGCCGCGCGCTGGACCGGATGCAGGCCAAGGACATCAAGCTGTCCGCGACCCTCGGCAAGCACACCAACGACGAGATGATCTCCTTCTACATGAAGACCCCCGGCGGCTTCGACCTGGAGTACGGCTGCGGCGGCAAGGTGGTCGACTGGGACCGGCACACCAGCTTCGAGAGCACCGTGACCAGCCACTGGGGCCACGACTTCAGCATCGGATTCAAGTAGACGGCGTCCATACCCGGCCCCTCTTACTGCACAGAATTGATAGGACAAAACAATGGATAAACGTATGAGCCCGGCCGAGATCGTCGGCCAGCTTGAAGATGGCATGACCATCGGTATCGGCGGCTGGGGTCCCAGGCGCAAGCCGATGGCGCTGATCCGCGAAATCCTCAGGTCGGATCTGAAGGACCTGACCGTCGTCGCTTATGGCGGCGCCGACGTCGGCATGCTGTGCGCGGCCGGCAAGGTCAGGAAGGTGGTGTTCGCCTTCGTGTCGCTCGACTTCATCCCGCTGGAACCCTACTTCCGTCAGGCGCGCGAAACCGGCGTCATCGAGGTGATGGAGATCGACGAGGGGCTGATGGTGCTGGGGCTCAAGGCCGCGGCGATGCGCGTGCCCTATATCCCGACCGCCATTGGCCTGGGCACCGACGTGCTGCGCTGCAACCCGGAGCTGAAGACCGTCGAGGCCGACGGCCGTGAGTGGCTGGCGATGCCGGCACTGAAGCTCGACGCGGCGCTGCTGCACGTGGACCGCGCCGACCGCCGCGGCGTCTGCCAGATCAAGGGCCCGGACCACTACATGGACGACCTCTTCGCCCGCGCCGCCGCCAGGACCTTCGTCAGCTGCGACGAGCTGGTCGATACCGACTTCTTCCACCGTCACCCCGAGGAAGCGCGCTACGTGTTCTGGGAGCGCAGCGAGACCAGCGGCGTCGCCGAGATCGCGGGCGGCGCCCATCCGAGCGCCTGCGCGCCGCTGTACGGCTTCGACGTGGCGCATTTCAAGGAATACGCCGCGAGCGTGAAGGAGGAGGGCGGCTGGCAGGCCTACTTCGACAAGTACGTCGCCATCGGCGAACAGGAATACCTGGCCCGGGCCGGCGGTTTCGACGCCATCCGGCAACTGCCGTTGCCGGTCTTCTGAGCGAGAGGAATCCAAGATGACGAACGATTACAGCCTGGCGGAACTGATGATCTGCGCCGCCAGCGAAGCCTGGCGCGGCGACGGCGAAGTGCTGGCGACCGGTATCGGTCTGCTGCCGCGCCTGGCCGCATCGCTGTCGATGCAGAGCAGCAACCCCGACCTGATGATGACCGACTCCGAGGCCTGGATCGTCTCCGAGCCGGTGCCGGTCGGCCCGCGCGGCGGCTATGAGCCCAAGCGCGAAACCTGGATGGGCTTCTCGCGCATCTTCGACAACGTCTGGGGCGGCAAGCGCCACGCCATGGTCGGCCCGACCCAGGTCGACCGCTACGGCCAGGGCAACATCTCCTGCATCGGCGACCACGCCAAACCCAAGGTGCAGATGCTGGGCGTGCGCGGCTTCCCGGGCAACTCGATCAGCCACGCCAACTCCTTCTTCGTGCCGTCGCACAACAAGCGCGTCTTCGTCGACGGCGAGGTCGATATGGTCGCCTCCATCGGCTACAACCCGGCGCGCCTGCCGAAGGGCTACAGCTTCGACGACATCGATATCCGCCTGATTGTCACCAACCTCTGCGTGCTGGACTTCCAGGGCCCGGACAAGGCGATCCGGGTGCGCTCGCTGCACCCCGGCGTGACGCTGGAAGAGGTACAGGCCAACACCGGTTTCGAGCTGCACGCCGACGCCGAGCTGCCGGTCACCCCGGCGCCGACCGCCGGGCAGCTGGCGCTGATCGCCATTTTAGATCCTCATAACCTGCGTGCCCGCCAGCTCAAGGACAACCCGCCGGGCGTGCGCGCCTCTCTTGCAAAAACCGGAGGTGCCGCATGACCGCCGCGCTCGATTCTGCCACTGCCAATGCCGCCGCCGAAGAGGTGGTGCTGTACGAGGTACAGGACGGTATCGCCCTCGTCACCCTGAACCGGCCGGAGTACCACAACGCCCAGAACTCGGCGATGACCTACGCGCTGGATGCCGCCTTCAGGCGCGCCTGCGACGACAACGACGTCAAGGTGATCGTGCTGCGCGGCGCTGGCAAGCACTTCTCCGCCGGCCACGACATCGGCACCCCGGGCCGCGACGTCGACCAGAGCTTCGACCGCGTCAGCCTCTGGTACGACCACGTCGACAAGCCGGGCGGCGAGTTCCTCTACGCCCGCGAGCAAGAGGTGTACCTGGGCATGTGCCGGCGCTGGCGCGACATGCCCAAGCCCACCATCGCGATGGTGCAGGGCGCCTGCGTCGCCGGCGGCCTGATGCTGGCCTGGGTCTGCGACCTGATCGTCGCCTCGGACGACTCCTTCTACGCCGACCCGGTGGTGCGCATGGGCATCCCGGGGGTCGAGTACTTCGCCCACGCCTACGAACTCAACCCGCGCATCGCCAAGGAGTTCCTGTTCCTCGGCGAGCGCATGAGCGCCGAACGCGCCGAGCGCATGGGCATGCTCAACCGGGTGGTGCCGCGCGCCGAGCTCGAGACCGAGACCCTGGCGCTGGCCGGCCGTATCGCCAAAATGCCGCGCCTCGGGCTGCAGCTGACCAAGCAGGCGGTCAACAACGTCGAGGACCTGATGGGCAAGCGCAGCGCCATGGACATGGTGTTCGGCCTGCACCACTTCGCCCACGTGCACAACGAGCTGGTCTCCGGCGACAGGCTCGGCGGCTACGACGCCAAGGCGATGGCTTCCTCCCAGCGGGAAGGCACGAAGGAGTAACCCATGGCCGACGCGCTCAAAACCAGACTCTGCGACCTGCTGGGCTGTGAATATCCCATTATTCAAACGGCCATGGGCTGGGTCGCCGATCCCAGGCTGGTCGCCGCCACCTGCAACGCCGGCGGCTTCGGCTTCCTCGCCGGCGCCACCATCCCGCCGGCGGAGATGGAGCAGGCGATCATCGCCACCCGCGCGCTGACCGACCGGCCCTTCGGCGTCAACTTCCACATGTACCAGCCCAACGCCGCCGAGATCGTCGAGCTGGTGGTCAAGCACGGCCTGCGCGCAGTGAGCTACAGCCGCTCCCCGGGCAAGGCGATGATCGCAAGGCTCAAGGATAACGGCGTGGTCTGCATCCCGACCGTCGGTGCGCTCAAGCACGCCGTCAAGGCGGTCGAGCTCGGCGCCGACGCGGTGACGGTGCAGGGCGGCGAGGGCGGCGGCCATACCGGCAGCGTGCCGACCTCGATCCTGCTGCCGCAGGTGGTCGATGCGCTGGACGTGCCGGTGGTCGCCGCCGGCGGCTTCAAGGACGGCCGCGGCTTGGTCGCGGCGCTGGCCTGGGGCGCCGACGGCATCGCCATGGGCACCCGCTTCCTGATGACCAGGGACAGCCCGGTGCCGGCGGAGACCCTGGCGCGCTACGTCGCGGCCAGGGACCCGGCGGCGATCATCGTCAGCCGCGCCATCGACGGCATGCCGCAGCGCATGATCGGCAACGAGCTGCTGAACGAACTGGAACGCGCCGGCAACCTCAAGCGTCTGCTGCTGGCGCTGAAAAGCGGCCTGGCGTACCGCAAGCTCAGCGGCTTAGGGGTGGGCCAGATGTTGAAGACCGCACTCGGCATGCGCAGCGGCGGCCTCACCGCAGCCCAGACGCTGATGGCCGCCAACGCGCCGATGGTGATCCAGAAGGCGATGGTCGAGGGCCGTCCCGCCGAGGGCGTGCTGCCGTCCGGGCAGATTGCCGGCGCCATCGACAGCCTGCTGAGCTGCCATGAACTGATCGACGGCATCGTGCGCGAAGCGCGCGAGCGCCTCGCCGCGCTGGGCGCTAGGAACCTGCGAATAAGTCCCAATGAGGCTCTGGCTTGCAGCGCGGGCCGGAATCGAGGCGCCGTTTCGAAGGCATGCAGGAGCCTGTAGAGAAGCGGCAACAATGAGTCCGGTTCGCGCTGCAAGCCCCGAAGGGCGGGC
>JABXIM010000159.1 GCA_013373085.1 Oceanospirillaceae bacterium
AAAAGGCTTCGCGGCGGGGCGCCGCTCCCACATGTTCAGTGATTACAGAATGTTGTGGGACTTCATCCAGCCCAGACCCGCCTCGGTGGTCGTGGCCGGCTTGTACTCGCAGCCGATCCAGCCGTCGTAGCCGAGCTTGTCGAGGAAGCCGAAGATGAAGCGGTAGTTCAGTTCGCCGGTACCCGGTTCGTGACGGCCCGGGTTGTCGGCCAGCTGCACATGCTGGATGGCGCCGAGGTTGGCTTCCAGTGTCGGGCAGATATCGCCCTCCATGATCTGCATGTGGTAGATGTCGTACTGCAGCGCCAGATTGTCGCTGCCGACCCGCTCGCGGATCCGTAGTGCCTGGGCGGTGTTGTTGAGGAAGAAGCCCGGGATATCGCGGGTATTGATTGCCTCCATCACCAGCCGGATACCGGCCTGCCCGAGCTTTTCGGCGGCGTACTTGAGGTTCCCGACCAGGGTTTCCTCGGCGACTTCGTCGCTGACACCCTTAGGCTGGATACCGGCCAGGCAGTTGACCTGGGTATTGCCCAGAACTTTCGCATAGGCAATAGCCTTGTCGACGCCGGCGCGGAACTCCTCGATACGGTCCGGGTGGCAGGCGATACCGCGCTCGCCGCCGGCCCAGTCGCCGGCCGGCAGGTTGAACAGCACCTGGGTCAGGCTGTTGGCATCGAGTTTCGCCTTGATCTGTTCCGGCGCGTAGTCGTACGGGAACAGGTACTCGACGCCCTCGAAACCGGCCTTGGCGGCGGCGTCGAAGCGCTCGAGGAAGTCGTGCTCGGTAAACAGCATCGACAGGTTGGCGCAAAAGCGTGGCATTTTTTTGCCTCCTCAGGGTTGGCAGGAGAGGGCACTGTTTGTGGGAGCGGCGCCCTCGCCGCGAAGCTCTTGATTAACCCCATTCGCGGCGGGGGCGTCGCTCCCACAGGGGCACCGCTCCCACAGGGGGGCCGGTCAATCCAGCAGCGAGATCGCGGTCGGCGCGTCTTCGCCGCGCTCGGCCAGATCCTCGAACTCGTTGACGGCGTTGATTTCGGTACCCATGGCGATGTTGGTGACGCGCTCGAGGATGATCTCGACGACGACCGGTACCTTGTGGGTCTGCATCAGCTCCTTGGCCTGGTTCAGCGCCGGCAGGATCTGATCCGGCTCACGTACCCGGATCGCCTTGCAGCCCAGTCCCTCGACGACCGCGACGTGGTCGACGCCGTAGCCTTCCAGTTCCGGCGCATTCTGGTTGTCGAACGCCAGCTGCACGCAGTAGTCCATGTCGAAGCCGCGCTGCGCCTGACGGATCAGGCCCAGGTAGGAGTTGTTCACCAGCACGTGGATGTACGGCAGGTTGAACTGGGCGCCGACCGCCAGTTCCTCGATCATGAACTGGAAGTCGTAGTCGCCGGACAGCGCCACCACCGGACGGGTGGGATCGGCTTTGGCGACGCCCAGCGCGGCCGGGATGGTCCAGCCGAGGGGGCCGGCCTGGCCGCAGTTGATCCAGTGGCGCGGTTTGTAGACGTGGAGGAACTGTGCCGCCGCGATCTGCGACAGTCCGATGGTGCTGACATAGCAGGTGTCCTTGCCGAAGGCCTTGTTCATCTCCTCGTAGACACGCTGGGGCTTGACCGGAACGCTGTCGAAGTGGGTCTTGCGCTGCATCGTACGCTTGCGCGCCTGACACTCTTCCAGCCACTGGCGGCGATCCGCCAGCTTGCCGGCCTGCTTCCATTCACGGGCGACTTCGACGAACAGGTCAAGTGCCTTGCCGGCGTCGGAGACGATGCCGAAATCGGGCATGAAGACGCGACCGATCTGCGTCGGCTCGATATCGACGTGGATGAATGTACGGTTCTCGGTGTAGACCTCGACGGAACCTGTGTGGCGGTTGGCCCAGCGGTTACCGATGCCCAGCACCAGGTCGGACGCCAGCATCGTGGCGTTGCCGTAGCGGTGCGAGGTCTGCAGGCCGCACATGCCGACCATCTGCGGGTGATCGTCCGGGATGGTGCCCCAGCCCATCAGGGTCGGAATGACCGGCACGCCGGTGATCTCGGCCAGCTCGACGAGCCTGTCCGAGGCATCGGCGTTGATGATGCCGCCGCCGGCGACCAGCAGCGGGCGCTCGGCCGCGTTGAGCATCTCCAGCGCCTTCTCGACCTGCTTGCGGGTGGCGGCGGGCTTGATCACCGGCAGCGGCTCGTAGGTGTCGATATCGAACTCGATCTCGGCCATCTGGACGTCGAACGGCAGGTCGATCAGGACGGGACCCGGGCGGCCCGAGCGCATTTCCTGGAACGCCTTCTGGAACACCCAGGGCACCTGGGCGGGCTCGAGCACGGTGGTGGCCCACTTGGTGACGGGTTCGGCGATCTTGGCGATATCGACGGCCTGGAAGTCCTCCTTGTGCAGACGGGCGCGCGGCGCCTGCCCGGTGATGCAGAGGATCGGGATGGAGTCGGCGGAGGCCGAGTAGAGGCCGGTGATCATATCGGTGCCGGCCGGGCCCGAGGTGCCGATGCAGACGCCGATATTGCCGGCGTTGGTGCGGGTGTAACCCTCGGCCATGTGTGAGGCGCCCTCGACGTGGCGCGCCAGCACGTGGTCGATACCGCCGAGCTTTTTCATGGCGGCGTACATCGGGTTGATCGCCGCGCCCGGCAG
>JABXIM010000206.1 GCA_013373085.1 Oceanospirillaceae bacterium
CCTCGAAGGCGCCCGCCGGCCGGGGCCGGCGGACCTCGGTGGCTGACTTCGCCGGATGACCGTGGCGGGGGAGGATGGCGATGCACTGGCAGATTCTTAACGTCATCTGCACGTCGCGGGCATTGTGAAAGTCATCATATCGATCGTATGGCAGATCGACTGGCGTCGGTCGGCAGAGTCTGTGTTGGGTTCGCTTTCATTGGCTCCTGCAATAAGCGTATTTCCACCGTCCTTGGCGGTTGCACGGGAAGTACCGCTGCACTCGACCTGCAAGCCTGCAGCATCCTCCTGTCTTTCCGGCCGCTGTCTCTTCTATAATAGGGCGCCCTTTTTAACCCCAAACGCCTGTTAACCAATTCGTGACTATCGACATTCAGCAATTCCAGCGGCGGTTGCCGCTGTGCCAGTGCCGTGACCGCGCCGCCTTCGAGCGCAGACTTCAGAAACTTGAACAACGCCTTGGTAACCGTCAGCCGGCGGACCGCATGGCCGCTCAGCTCGAAGCCGCAATGCAGGCGTCGGTGGAGCGTGTCGAGGACAGGGGGCGGCGTCTGCGGCCCGTCGAGTTTCCGACGCTGCCGATTTCCGAACGCCGCGACGAGATCGCCAGACTGATAGCGGAAAACCAGGTCGTGGTGGTCGCGGGCGAGACCGGTTCCGGCAAAACCACCCAGCTGCCCAAGATCTGTCTTGATCTGGGCCTGGGGCGTCGCGGCTTGATCGGGCATACGCAACCCCGCCGGCTGGCGGCCCGTACCGTGGCCAACCGTATCGCCGAAGAACTGCACAGTCCGCTGGGGGATCTGGTCGGCTATCAGGTGCGCTTCACCGAGCAGGTGTCGGACCAGACCCTCGTTAAACTGATGACCGACGGTATCCTGCTGGCTGAAACCCAGCGCGACGCGCTGCTGGAGCGTTACGAGGTCATCATCGTCGACGAGGCCCACGAACGCAGCCTCAATATCGACTTTCTGCTCGGGTACCTCAAGCGACTGCTGCCGCGGCGGCCGGACCTCAAGCTGATCATCACCTCGGCGACCATCGACCTGGAACGTTTTTCCCGCCATTTCGACGACGCGCCGATCATCGAAGTCTCGGGACGCACCTACCCGGTTGAGGTGTTGTATCGGCCGCTGACGGACAGGGGCGAAGATGAGCAGGATATCGACCAGCAGCAGGCGATACTCGAGGCGGTAAGCGAGATAAGCGCGCTCGAGCGGCAGCAGAAAAAGGCGCCGGGCGATATGTTGGTGTTTCTCAGCGGAGAGCGGGAGATTCGCGAAACGGCGGAAACGCTGCGCAAGGCGCAGCTGCGCGATACCGAGGTCATGCCGTTGTATGCGCGTTTGAGCCTTGCCGAGCAAAACCGGGTTTTCGAGGGAAGCCGTCGCGCGGGGCGCCGCATCGTGCTGGCCACCAATGTCGCCGAGACGTCGGTGACGGTGCCGGGCATCCGTTATGTGATCGATCCGGGACAGGCGAGGATCTCCCGCTACAGCTATCGCGCCAAGGTACAGCGGCTGCCGGTGGAGCCGGTATCGCAGGCCAGCGCCAACCAGCGCGCCGGCCGCTGCGGCCGTGTCGCGGAAGGCATCTGCATCCGCCTGTATTCCGAAGAGGATTACGCCGGCCGGCCGCAATTCACCGACGCCGAGATCCGTCGCACCAACCTGGCGGCGGTCATCCTGCAGATGCTGAGTCTTAAGCTCGGCGACATCAAGGATTTCCCCTTTATCGACCCGCCGGACAGCCGTTTCGTCAATGACGGCTACAAGCTGCTGGAGGAGCTAGGCGCCGTCGACGACAAAAGGTGCATCACGCCGCTCGGGCGGCAGCTGTCAAAGCTGCCGGTGGATCCCCGTATCGGGCGCATGGTGCTCGAGGGCGCCAAGCAGGGGGCGCTGCGCGAGGTACTGGTAGTCGCCAGTGCGCTCAGCTGCCAGGATCCTCGCGAACGCCCGCTGGACAAGCAGCAGGCCGCGGACGAAAAGCATCGGCTTTACGCCGACGACGAATCGGACTTTGTCACCCTGCTGAATCTCTGGACGCTTTACGAGGAGCAACGGCAGGCGCTGAGTCAGAACCAGTTGCGCAAATACTGCCAGAAGCACTTTCTGTCTTTTCTGCGCATGCGCGAATGGCGCGACGTGCATCGTCAGCTGCACCTGATCGCCCGCGAGCTGAAGCTTGCGGAAAACCACGAGGCGGCGACAGCCGAAGCCTTGCACCGGTCGTTGCTGGCGGGTCTGTTGAGCCAGATCGGCATGCGCCAGGAAAACAAGGAATACCTGGGTGCGCGAAACCGTCGTTTTTTCCTGTTTCCGGCGTCGACGCTGTTCAAGAAGGCGCCCAAGTGGGTGATGTCGGCGGAGCTGGTCGAAACGTCGAAGCTCTATGCGCGTATGAATGCCGCCATAAAACCGGAGTGGGTCGAGCCGCTGGCGGGGCATCTGGTCAAGCGTACCTATCTGGAGCCGCACTGGGAGAAAAAACGGGCCCAGGTCGTCGCCAGCGAGCAGGTCACGCTCTACGGACTGATTATCGTGCCCAAGCGCAAGGTGCATTACGGCAAGATCGATCCGGAAGTGTCGCACGAGATCTTTATCCGTTCGGCACTGGTCGAAGGCGCGTTCAGTACCCGGGGGGAATTCTTCGCCCACAATCGCCGCCTGCTGGCGGGCGTCGAAGACCTCGAGGCCAAGTCGCGACGACGCGACCTGCTGGTCGACGAGGATACCCTGTACGACTTCTATCGGGAGCGGCTGGCGCGGGCCGGCGGTGCCGGTGTCGTCAACGGTGCGGGTTTCGAGCACTGGCGCAAGGAGGTCGAGAAGGACAATCCGCGCCTGCTGTTCCTGAGTGAGGAGGATGTGCTGCAGCGTTCGGCCGGGCACGTGACCGCGCGTGCCTACCCCGAGCGCCTGCGGCTCGATGGCGTCGAGTTGCGGCTGCATTATCACTTCGAGCCGGGGGCGCAGGATGACGGCGTGACCCTCGATCTGCCGCTTGCGCTGCTGAACGGGCTGTCCGAGCGCCGGCTGGATTGGCTGGTGCCGGGCATGCTCGAGGAAAAGTGCATCGCAATCCTCAAGGGGCTGCCGAAGCAGCAGCGCAAGCACTTCGTGCCGATACCGGACTACGTTCGGGCATTCGTCGACCGGGCGGTATTCGCCGACGGCGACCTTTACGAAGCGCTCAGTCACCACCTGCGGCGAATGAACGGTGTGCTGGTCGAGGCGGCGGAGCTGCGGGCGGTGGCGCTGGACGATCACCACCGCATGAACCTGCGGCTGCTGGACGAGGACGGCAAACGCCTGGGGGGCGGGCGGGATCTTGCCGACCTGGTAAGGCGTTTCGGCAAGGCGGCGGAGGATGCGCTGCGCGCCGGCCCCGGGGATCAGTGGGGGCGCAGCGGTATCGAACGCTGGGATTTCGGCGATCTGCCGGAGTCGGTGTCGTTACGCCAGGCCGGCGGTATCCGCATCGACGCCTTTCCGGCGTTGCGCGACTGCGCAGACAGCGTCGAGCTGCACGTTTGCGCTTCGCTGGAGCAGGCGCAGCGGGAGTCCCGGCAGGGGATCGCGCGCCTGGGGCTGCTGGAGCTGGCCGGGCTGGTACGTCAGGTGCGTCGGGATATCCCACACCTTAACGAGTCTCTTCTATATACAGGAGCACTGTTCGATAAGACCCGGCTGACAGACGCCATACTATTACAGGCGTTGATGCGGCTACTGGCGCTCGATGAATCCCTGCCGCGCAGCGAGCAGGACTTTCGCGCGCGCCTGGAAGCGGCGCGTGCCGAACTTTGGGATACGGTGTCGCAGCTGGCGGTGTTCGTCAGGGACTGCCACAAGGCCACGCATCGTATCCGCAAACAGCTGGGTGGCCGGATACCGTTGCAGGCGGCAACGGTGCTGAACGATATTAAAAGCCAGCTCGCCGACTTGATCGATTCGGAGTATCTGATCGGCAATAGTTGGGAGCAGCTGCAGCATTTTCCGCGTTATCTAGAGGCAATTGAAAAACGACTGGAAAAATACCAGCGCGACCTGCCGCGGGAGCGGTTGTTATCTGATCAATTACAGCACTATTGGTCGGGATATAAGAAACAACTGGAAAAGAATCGTGCGCAGGGACTCTACGATCCGCGCCTGGACGAGTTCCGCTGGATGCTCGAGGAATACAGGGTGTCGCTGTTTGCCCAAACGCTTGGAACCCGGGTGACGGTCTCGGACAAGCGGCTGCAGCAACTGTGGCGCGAGGCGCAGCGGTGAAGCAGTGGTGGAAAAGCGCAGCGGTGATAGAAGCTAAATTCAAAATAGTGGTTAATTATAGTACAGCTGTGTACTTTTTCCGGTCGAGAAAGATGACAATAATTAACCGGATGTTGCGGTTTTCGGCAGGTGGCGGAGGTGATGGTTCGAAGGGTTGCGCACTATCGGTGGGTGTGCTGTAATGCCCTCGATTTGACTGTCGTTTCTGTCCGGTATGGGAAATATCGGAGAGCCAGGCAGCAGACGGGCAGGTTAATAGGGAATAACCCAGCCAACCGCTGTAGTCCGGGGCAGTATTCAGGGAAACTTAATGATTGGCGGTTATTATTTTGGCCGGCGATAAAGGGAATCCCGGGTGAAGGAAAAAAGTGCCTTCACTGGTTTGAAATAATTTGGATTTATAGTATTTTCCTAGTAGCACTTGCGTGCACTAAGAAAAACTAGAATTCACTACTAGTAAGTTGAATCATTGAAGGGGAATGTTGATGAAAAAGTCACTGATTGCACTGGCTGTTGCTGGCGCCATGACTGCTCCGATCGTTGCTCAGGCTGACGCTACCCTGTACGGTAACGTTGAAGTCGAGCTCCACATGGGTGATGACACTACATCCGATATTACCGATCCGGG
This sequence comes from Oceanospirillaceae bacterium, assembly GCA_013373085.1. Classification (GTDB taxonomy): domain Bacteria; phylum Pseudomonadota; class Gammaproteobacteria; order Pseudomonadales; family Balneatricaceae; genus Marinobacterium_A. Next base: position 4,903 of record JABXIM010000206.1, read on the forward strand.
CTCCTACAACGGTGCCGAAGATGCCAACCTGGAACTGGATGACGCTATCCTGGGTGTCAAGGGCTCTTCCGAGCTGGAAAACCTGAGCGGCGTTGAAGCGTTCTATCAGCTGGAAGTTGAATTCGCACGTAACAGCGATCCGATCCGTAGCTCCACCGATACCGGTCCTGTCTCTACTCGTAAGGCGCTGGTCGGTCTGGACAGCGGTTTCGGTACTCTGATCTTCGGTCGTCAGAACCTGCTGGCTGAGTCGGTTGAGCGTATGGATAAGTACGCCGAGTCCCTGTCCACCAACAACTACTTCGCGTTCAACGACCGTATCGGTAATGCCGCTACTTACGTGACCCCGACCTTCGCTGGCTTCGAGGCTTACGGTCAGATCATCGTTCAGGGCGAGCAGGACGACAGCCGTGATGACATCGATGGCGGTGTTGTTGGCTTCAACTACTCACTGGGCGGTTTCGACCTGGCAGCAGCCTACTCTGAAATGGATCAGAACATCGCATTTGCGCCGGGTACCGACGATACCATGGAAATCTACGGTGTTGGCCTGGGCTACGCCATCGGTGACCTGCAGCTGGACGCTACCTACGAGGCCACCGAAGACAACGCAACCAATGAAGAGTCCGATATGTGGGGTGTAGGCGCTGCTTACGCTCTGGGCGACGCTACCATCGGCGCTACCTACATGGACTTCGAATACGACAAGTCTCCTGTCGAGTCCGACGAGTGGGGCGTTTACGCTTCCTACAAGCTGGGCAAGAAGGCTTCCGTCAAGGCTCAGTACACTTCTGCTGACGTAGACGGCAACAGTCTGTCCAACGACGACTTCGAGAAGTTCGTTCTGGGTTACAACGTCTCCTTCTAATCGCCTCGCGATTAATGCTTAAAGGGCCCCTTCGGGGCCCTTTTTGTGTTTCTATGAAACCTGTTTACGGTGTGCAGTGCCGGAGCGGTCGCTTGCGAGGGCACTCGAGTGGCGGCTGTTTTGCGCAGGTGCGAAATGCTATAAAGTAAGTAAGGCCTCTGCTACTGAGTCTTGGGCAAGGATACGAGATGTTAAAGTTTTGCGGCTGCGCCGTGTTGGCGATGGTGCTTTATTCAACGCCGATGTCGGCGATGGCGGATGATGCGCCTGTCGACCCGGATCCCTGGGAGGGATTCAACCGGGCCATGTTCGAATTCAACGACTACCTGGACCGCTATGCGCTCAAGCCGGCCGCGCAGGGGTATCGCTTCGTGATGCCGGATCTGGCTGAGCGGGGGGTGTCGAACTTCTTCGACAACCTGCAGGATGTGCGGACGCTGGCCAACAACCTGATGCAGTTCAAGTTTCATAATGCGGCGAGCGACACGGCCCGCATTACCATGAACACCTTCTTCGGGCTTGGTGGCGTTTTCGATCTGGCGACCCCGTTCGGGCTCGAGCGGCACGACGAAGACTTTGGCCAGACGCTCGGATACTGGGGCGTGCCAAGCGGCAATTATCTGGTGTTGCCGTTTTTCGGTCCCAGTACCGTGCGCGATGGTGTCGGACTGGTGCCCGATATGTATCTCGACCTGGTTGGCGACGTTGATCATGTTCCAACCCGCAATACCCTTTATGGCGTGAGATTGGTGGATACCCGGGCCGAGCTTTTGAAAGCCGAAGGGCTGATCAGTGGTGATCGTTATCTGTTTATCCGGGATGCCTATTTACAGCGTCGTGAATATCTCGTCAACGATGGTCGAATTGACAGTGAATTCGATGCCGACGACTTCTGATAGTCGAATTGAAAGTTCATGGTAATGGGCGTAGTGTGCAAGCTCATGAACAAATGGCTATCCCGTCTGCAGGCTGCGCTATGAGTCACTCCTGTCACCGCATTCTGCTGGTGGAGTCGGATAACGATATTGTCGATCAGGTGTTCGAGCTGAGCGAGCAGGTCGAGTCCTTCCGGCTGCAGATCCTGCTGGCGGCGGACTCCGACCGGCTGTCCGACATGCTCGATCACTTCGACTTTTCGCTGGTTATCGTCAATGTGCAGCGTCTTTCGGCTGGAACCAGCCTGACCGACCTTTGCATTCGTGTGCACCCCAAGCCTGTTCTGGTGCTGATGCCCGATCTGGATGCGAGTGCGCTGTTGGCGGGTCTGCGCGCTGGCGCCAGCGATATTTTCAGCTACCGCTGCCTGGAACAGGAGGCGCAGGCGTTCGTCGCGGCGGTGTCCCGGCTGTTGAGTCGCGCCGCCCAGCTCGAGGCGATACCCCGCTATCGCGAGACACTCGAGCGCAGTCTCGAGGAGCTGCGCTCCGATCAACTGGCGGCGCAGCAGGTGCAGCAGAACCTTCTGCCGCCGACGTCACAGACCATTGGCGGCATACGTTTCGATTACGAGCTCACGCCGTCGCTGGTGCTGAGCGGCGATTTCGTCGATGTCGCGCCGCTCGACAGTAACCTGACGCTGTTCTATCTCGCCGATGTCTCGGGGCACGGCGCTTCGTCGGCGCTGGTAACGGTGCTGTTGAAAAACATGACCAGTCGCGTGCAGCGCGCCCACCGCCACAATACCGAGCTGACAGATCTTTCGCCGGCCGCTGCGCTGCATCTGCTTAACCGGGAGCTGCTGGATACCGGTCTCGGCAAGCACTTTACAATCTTTGCCGGTGTTCTCGACGGGCGCACGTCTCGACTCAAATACGCGGTCGGCGGGCATCACCCCATGCCGGTGCTGCGTCAGGGTGGCGACGTCGTGTTTCTTGAAGGTCGTGGGATGCCGGTCGGGTTATTCGACGAGCCCTTCTTCGATGAGCGGGAAATCGAGCTGGCGAGCGGCTTTTCGCTGACGCTCTTTTCCGATGGCGTTTTCGAAGTCATGTCCGGCGGCTCCCTGGCGGAGCGCGAGCAGCAGTTGATGGACCTGGTTGCCTCGGGTCTGACGCAGCCGCAGCGGCTGCGTGAGCATCTGCTGGGGGATAGCGATTGTCCGGATGACATTGCAATCATGACCTTGTGCCGGGGCACTGCCAATGCGTGAGGGATCGATATTTTTCGCCCGAGAGGGCAGCAGTTACGTGCTCAAGTTCGTGGGCGAGGTGCGTCTGACGCTCTGTACCAGCCTGGATCGTCACATCGAGCAGATTCTGGCGGTCGGGGATATTGAGCATATTCTCGTGGACCTGACCGAAACCGATACCATCGACAGCACCACGCTGGGGCTGATCGCCAAGCTGGCGGTGTTTGCCCGGCGCCTGTCGCTGGAGCAGCCGACGCTGGTGTCGACCAACGAGGATATCACCCGAATCCTGATGTCCATGGGCTTCGACCGGATATTTCTGTTGCTCGATAGTCTGCCAACCAGTCTTGTGGATCTTCATCGCGTGCCATTCGTGCAGGAGTCGGAGGTATCGGTGCGTGAGCGCATTATCGATGCGCATAAGGTATTGATGAGCCTTAACGAGTCCAACCGCGAAGCCTTTGTCGACCTGGTATCTGCGCTCGAGTGTTACCCCTGACGCCTTTTTGGGTTGCCTGTTCGCTTTTTAGGAATTCTTCCTATGGTATAACCGGCCAGGATCGCTAGACTGGGTACCTGTAGAGCGAAGGCACAAGGAGGTGGCGGTGCTTCGACAGGAAGCCGGTTCGTTCTTTCATTGCCCAGGGAGTGGTGCAATGACCGGCATGGAAGCTGGAAGGGGGCTCGATGGCAGGATGCTTGAGGGCCCTTTGTTTTTTATGACCTTTTGTTTTGTGTTAAGTGTTTTGTCTGTTTTGTCTGTTTTGTCTGTAGAGGTGCGTTCGGAGTTGACAGCCGGTCAGGTCCCGTAATTCATCACGGGCGGTTCTCCAGATCTTAGGCTGTGGTAAAAATCAGGCCCGCAATATGCGGGCCTTTTTTTGTCTGGTTGGCGCCGCTCGTTACTGCATCTCCAGCAGAAGTTGCTCCAGCTTGACCTGATCGACGGCGAAGTTGCGAATGCCTTCAGCGAGCTTTTCGGTCGCCATGGCGTCTTCATTCATGTCCCAGCGGAAGCCGGTTTCGTCCAGTTGGCTGTTGGCGTCGTCGCTGGCGGAGCTCTCGGGGTCGAGGCGCCGGCTCAGCGGCTCCTGAGACTGCTCCAGTTCCTGCATCAGTGCCGGGCTGATGGTCAGTCGGTCGCAGCCCGCCAGCGCCTGGATCTCGCCGATATTGCGGAAACTCGCGCCCATCACCACGGTGTCGTAGCCGTGCTGCTTGTAATAGCGGTAGATACGGCTGACCGACTGCACGCCGGGGTCCCGGTCGCCGCTGAAATCGGCGGCGGCGTCGCGTGTTTTGTGCCAGTCGAGGATGCGCCCGACAAACGGGGAAATGAGGTAAACGCCCGCATCGGCACAGGCCTGCGCCTGGGCAAAACCGAACAGCAGAGTCAGGTTGCAGCGAATACCCTCGCGTTCCAGTACTTCGGCGGCGCGGATGCCTTCCCAGGTGGAGGCAATCTTGATCAAAATGCGGTCGTGTCCAATGCCGGCCTCATCGTAGAGTCCGATCAGTTTGCGGGCGCGGGCGATGGTCGCGTCGGTGTCGAACGACAGGCGGGCGTCGACTTCGGTGGAAACGCGTCCCGGTACCAATTGCAATATTTCCCGTCCGATCAGTACCGCGAGCTTGTCGGTCATGTTGTCGAGCTGGGTCTGATCGCTTCCGCCGCGGGTTCTGGCCCAGTCGCGGGCCTGCAGCAGCAGAGGCCGGTACAGGGGGTTCTGGCTGGCCTTGAGCAGCAGTGAGGGGTTGGTCGTCGCATCCACCGGGGCAAACTGGCGAATGGCTTCGATATCACCAGTGTCGGCGACGACGGTGGTCATCGACTTCAGTTGTTGCAGTTGGCTTGGCATTAGTGCTTTTCCTTCGATAAAGATGCCCGCATGGTATATGAAAATCGTTGCCTGCGGGGTTATTCGGGAATCCGTTCCAGGGCGGCTTTGAGCACGTCGACGCCGGCGCCGGGTCGGTGGGCATTTTCGCTGAGGTGGCGGCGGAACTGGCGGCCTCCGCGTTGGGCGTGAAAAAGTCCCAGCATATGTCGCGTGATATGGCCGAGGCTGGCGCCGGCGGCAAGTTCGCGGGCGGTATAGTCGAGCATCTGCTCCGCGACTGCCCGACGTGTCGGCGCCTCTCCGGGCAGGCCGTATAGCCGCTGATCGATGCCCGCCAGAATGTCGTAGGGGTTCTGATAAGCCTCGCGTCCGATCATCACGCCATCGACGGACTGGAGGTGCTCTTCGCACGCTTCCAGGGTCTTGATGCCACCGTTGACGATGATCTCCAGTTGCGGGAAGTCCTGCTTGATCCGGTAGGCCCAGTCATACTTGAGCGGCGGTATCTCGCGATTCTCCTTCGGGCTCAGGCCCGCGAGTATTGCCTTGCGGGCATGGATAATGAAGGTGCGGCAACCGGACTGGCGGACGATGTCGACGAAGCCATACAGCTCCTCGTAGCTGTCCATATCGTCGATGCCGAGGCGGTGCTTGACCGTGACCGGAATGCGCACCGCGTTTTGCATCTGTTCGAGACAGTCGGCGACCAGCTGAGGATGAGCCATCAGGCAGGCGCCGATCATGTTGTTCTGCACGCGGTCGCTGGGGCAGCCGACATTGAGATTGACCTCGTCGTAGCCATGCTCCTCCGCCAGGCGCGCGCAGCGCGCAAGTGCTTCCGGATCGCTGCCGCCCAGCTGCAGTGCGATCGGATGCTCGGCGGGGTCGTAGCGCAGAAAACGTTCGGCGTCGCCGTACAGCAGTGCGCCGGTCGTGACCATTTCGGTGTAAAGCAGCGCCTGACCGCTGAGCAGTCTGTGAAAATAGCGGCAATGGCGATCGGTCCAGTCCATCATCGGCGCGACCGAGAAGCGACGGTTGACCCGGTCCTCGAGCTTGGCGAGAGCGGTGGCGGTGCTGGCGGACGTATCGGTTGTATTTGGCTGATGCATTTCGGATTGTTCAGTTGCCGTGAAAACGGGCTCGGCATTAAAAAGCGAAATTGCTGATAAATCGATTAAAGGCCGGGGCTTTTCAGCCGTGCGGGGCGGTGGCCAGTCCGCGAGTGAGACGATCCGCGCCCAACGGCCCGCCGCTATTGTATCCTAGACCGGTGGCGCCTTCACCCTGGCCGTTGCAGCGCGGCGGCCGGAGACTTTGTTGCTGCGGGCAGCGCTGAAAGCGCTATATGGTTGTCGGTTTTTGCAGAGCGATAGGGCGGTAAAGTCGCTGCTTATTTTTCCGCCACAGCGAGCGGTGCTATCGCCGCCAATCCCGATACGCTGGTTTTCCATGCCGATATGGTACCGACCGCGTTGGAACTGAAGGGCGTTACGCCGGTCACTGAGCTGGGTGGTTTCGGTGGTCGACCCCGAACGACTGCGTATCGTGACGGCCTGTATGATCAGGTTGCACAAGGCCCCCGCGCTGCGCTGGTATTTCCAGATCAGTCGATCTATAAAATCGATTTCGAGCGTGGCAATGTAAAATTGAGCGACGGCAGAATGCTGTTGGGCCAAGATCAGCTCGAACAGCGTTTTCGTCGCCTGTACGAACGCCGTTTACACCTGCCTGGAGAGGGTTGATGCCGAATGAGAAGGTGACGGGACCGGCGCGGTTTTATTACGCGACCTGCTACTCGTTCAAGGGAATGCGCGCGGCTTTTATTCATGAACCCGCGTTTCGATATGAGCTTTATGCCGCGGCGGCGATGTTGCCGTTTTCGTTCTGGCTGGCGCAATCCGCACTGCAGTTCGCGCTGCTGTTGGCCAGCTGCGTACTGGTACTGATGGCGGAGCTGATCAATACGGCGATCGAGGCGGTGGTGGACCGTGCCGGGCTGGAGTTCAACGAGCTGGCCGGGCGCGCCAAGGATCTGGGGTCGGCGGCCGTTTTCATGACATTGATCATCGCGGCCCTGGTATGGGGGGCGGCGATCTGGGATCGTTTGATAGTGGTCTGATCCGATAACGAAAAAGGCGCCCCTCGGGCGCCTTTTTTACCGACCTCGCAAGCCTTATTCGGCCGGCATCTCCGGCAGGTTGCGGGCGTAGAAGATTTCGCGCATCTCCCGGAACAGGTTCTCGGTGATATGATTGATCTCGTCTTCGCTCAGGTCGCTGGTGGTGGTGCCGAACAGGTACTGATTGAGGTCGAAGTCGTTCAGCATCATCTTGGTGTGGAAAATGTTTTCCTGGTAGACGTTCACGTCCAGCATCTGATACTGGTCGCGGATATCCTGGCTGATGAAGTTCTGGATCGAATGGATATCGTGGTCGATGTAGTGCTTGACGCCGTGTACATCGCGGGTGAAACCACGTACCCGGTAATCGATGGTGACAATATCCGACTCCAGCTTGTGGATCAGGTAGTTCAGCGCCTTGAGCGGCGATATGACGCCGCAGGTGGATACTTCGATATCCGCGCGGAAGGTGCAAATGCCGTTGTCCGGATGGCTTTCCGGATAGGTGTGCACGCAGATATGGCTCTTGTCGAGATGCGCGACGACGTAATCCGGCTGCAGCGGGCCAGGCTTCTCGGACTTGTCGACCATCAACGAGTCCTTCAGCGGTTCTTCCGAGACCAGGATCGTCACGCTGGCACCCTGCGGCTCATAGTCCTGGCGGGCAATATTCAGCACGTTGGCGCCGATGATGTCGCAGACCTCGGTGAGGATCTCCGTCAGGCGGTCGGCGTTGTACTGCTCATCGATATATTCGATGTATTCGGCCTTCTGTTCCGGCGTACGGGTGTAGCAGATGTCGTAGATGCAGAAGCTCAGGCTCTTGGTGAGGTTGTTAAAACCCTGCAGTTTGATTTTGCCACTGGGTGTCAACGGCTCGACCTCCAAAAAATAACGCGCCTCTCGGGCGCGGTGGGTATTGATGCGAAATGGGGGCAGGGAAAAGGACTCGGTTGCGGTGTTGCTATGAGCCTGGCTTCTTCCTCGCCCCGGATTGTGTGCTGATTGTAGTGCAAGTGGTCGGGCGGAATAAAGGGAATGTTGCTCAATATTCGGACTATTGCGGGCCGGCTGTTCAAGAGGCGCCGGTGAAGTCGTGACTTGGGAACTGAGCCGGATAAAGCAAAATATTCGCAAACGCTATTGCGAATCGTTATCAGTAAGATTAATATGGATCTCGCTCGTAAGTGATCGGCAACGTACAGACCTCACCTCACTGACGCGTTGTCGAGCAACGGGGCCCGCCTTTGGCGGGGCGGGTCCCGCCCTCATTTATCAAGCTTTAGGCTCTTATCACTTTGCATTGTGCAGACCGACCCTTCGGGGTCGGTGATTTTTTATGCCTCCACGCACGACCAGCGTGCACAGCATCGTTTCGCCGGTCCGGATGATTTCGCTTGCAGGCTTTTAAGGTGCGATGAAGCTTATCGTGCCGGAGTCCAGCGTGCGTGACTCGCCGGTCAACAGCTACTGCTGACCACTAACCCGTCACGTCTTCGCGTTTCAGCTGAAATCGAATCTCAGTTGCACTTCATTGCGGTCTTCGTGGCGGTAGCCGCGCTGACGCTGTTCGCGGGCGATGACGCGCAGCAGCCGTCGCGCTTCCTGGTAGGAGGGCAGCACCGTATGGCTGATGTTTGACTCGTCGCTCAGGCAGTCGCCCCAGCTCTGGCTCAGTATCCAGTCACCTACAAGGTCCTGATACAGGCGGACGATGAAGTATTCCTGATCTTTGCGCCAGCGTACTATCAAGGGGCTTTTACCCTAACTCAATCGGGGGGAAAATATGGTTCGTTTGCGGCTCTGCCGTGTGTTGCGTAGCCGATGGGCGACTGTTGTCTGCCAGCGGCGGGCGTAACGGCGCATTGAGCCCGAAACCCGCGCAATTGTAAAGACCTGGAGGGAAGTTTGAAACAAAGAGCCCTGAATATAGTGGCGGACGAGAACATACCGGCGCTGGATGCGCTGTTCGGTCCGCTGGGGAGCATTCGCAGACTGCCGGGCCGGCAGATGACGGCGGACGCGCTCGTCGATGCCGACCTGCTGCTGGTGCGCTCCATTACCAGGGTTGATCGGGCGCTGCTGGACGGTACCGGGGTGCGCTTTGTCGGGACGGCTACCATCGGTACCGATCATGTCGATCTCGACTACCTGGCCGGTCGCGGAATCGCTTTCAGCAGTGCGCCGGGCTGCAACGCGGACGCTGTGGTCGAGTATGTGCTGACGGTGCTCTATCAGCTCGCCGCCGAGCAGGGGTTTTCGCTGCGGGATAAAACGCTCGGGATCGTCGGGGTCGGCAACGTCGGCGGCCGACTGCAGCAACGGCTCGAACGGTTGGGCATTCGCCTGTTGCTGAATGACCCGCCGCGCGCGGAACAAACACCGCAGGGCTTCGTTGCGCTCGACGAACTGCTGGCGTCCGCGGATATCGTGTCGATGCACACGCCGCTGGTCCGCGATGGCCTGCATCCGACTTATCATCTGCTCGATGCGGACGCGCTGTCACGCTTGAAGCCGGGGGCGATACTGCTCAATGCAGGCCGGGGAGGCGCCATCGACAACGAAGCGCTGTTGGCCTTCGCCCGGCAGCGCTCGGACCTCACGCTGGTGCTGGATGTCTGGGAGCACGAGCCGGTCGTCGATCCCGAACTGGCCCAACGGGTGAAGTTCTGTTCGCCCCATATCGCAGGCTACAGTCTCGATGGCAAGATTCGCGGCACCCATATGCTCTATGAAGCGGTCTGCCGTTACCTTGGCACGACACCCGAGATTGCCCTCGAAGTCTGCCTTCCGGCGCCTGCGATCAGGCGCGTAGATGTGTCGCGGCAGGTCGAGCCGCTGGAGCTGATGCGACTGCTCTACGACCCCTATCGGGACGATCGCGAGTTACGCGCGACGCTTGCCTTGCCGGAGCCGGAGCGGGGGCAGGCCTTCGACCGGCTGCGCAAAACCTATCCGGTGCGGCGGGAGTTCGCGACGCTGAGGGTGCGGGGCGACCTGGATACGGCGCTTGCCGACGAACTGGCGGCGCTCGGTTTCGGCGTCGAATTGGCGTAAGCTAGCGCGTTTGCTGTCAAGCGACCCATTGAGCGATGCCGAAATACCTGGAACAGAGCGAGTGGCCCGGGCTGGCTGACCTGCAGCCGCGCCCGGGCGAGCGCCTGCGCGTCGAAAGCCGTACGCCCAGAAGTCGGTTTACGGCCGAACTGATCGGCTATAGAGCCGGCGCCAGCGTGCTGATCAGCGCGCCGCGGGCCGGTTTGCTGGCGGCGCGGATAAGTCAGGGCGCTCCGCTGACGGTTCGTCTTATGGCGGGCAACCGTATCTGCGCGTTCAGTACCCGATTGCTTGCGGTTGCCGATGGTCCTTACGGTTACTGGCATCTGGAGTATCCCCAAAGGCTCGAGGTACAGCGCATTCGCGCCGGTACCCGGGTGCCGGTTCGCCTCAAGGTGGCGGTCGACAGCCAGGACGACGAGTATCTGGGAGCGGCGCTGCTGCCGTGCGCCGGAATCTGTACCGATATCAGCCTCGGGGGCGCCTGTGTCGAGACGTCGCAGGCGCCCGGCGGGTGCGGCGACAGGCTTTACCTGACGTTGCGGTTGCGGGTATCAGACATCGACCAGGTATTGCTGGTGCCGGCGGTGATCCGTAATGTGCAGCCGGCGCACGAAGGCGGGGTGGCCCGGTATCGCGTCGGTATCGAGTTCCAGGAGCTCGAAGAAGAGGCGCGGTTGATGCTCACGGCATTCGTTTACCAGCAGTTTCTCGTGGAAACTGGCTATATCGAAGAAGTTTGAGGAGTTTTTATGTTCAGGCTCGGGCTGATCGTCAATCCCCTCGCCGGCGTCGGTGGCAGTGTCGCGCTCAAGGGCAGCGATGGCGCCGAAACGGCCCGTCGGGCGCTGGAGCTCGGCGCAGAACCTCGGGCGGCACAGCGAGCGCTGCAGGCGCTTGAAGTGTTGCGGGGACTGCCGGTCGAAGTGCTGACCTGGCCGGCGGAAATGGGCGAAAATATTGCTCGCGAAGCCGGCTTCGCCCCCCAGGTGCTGGGCGCGATCGACCCGGGGCATACGGGGCCCGAGGACACCGAGCGTGCTGCCCGCGAGCTGACCGCGGCGGGTGTCGACCTGCTGCTGTTCGCCGGTGGCGATGGCACTGCACGCAATATCTGCGATGTGCTCGGCGATCGTCAGCCGGTGCTGGGCATTCCCGCGGGCGTCAAGATTCACTCCGGGGTCTATGCCGTCACGCCCCGTGCCGCCGGAGAGATCGTGGCGATGCTGGTGCGCGGCGAGCTGGTGACGCTCGGCGACCAGGAAGTGCGGGATATCGATGAGGAACAGTTTCGTCAGGGGCGCGTTCGCGCGCGCTATTACGGCGAACTGCTGGTGCCGCAGGAGCATCGCTACCTGCAGCACGTCAAGAACGGCGCGCGCGAGTCGGAAGAGCTGGTGCTGGCGGATATTGCCGCCGATGTCGTCGAGTCCATGGAGCCCGGTGTGCTGTATGTCATGGGCTCCGGCACTACGGTGCAGGCGGTGATGGACGAGCTGGGGTTACCCAACACCCTGCTTGGCGTCGATCTGGTTGAGGACGGACGGCTGGTCGCCAGCGACTGTACCGCGGCCCAGCTGCTGGCGCTGACGCAGGATCGCGACGTCCGGCTGGTGATCACGGTGATCGGCGGGCAGGGGCATATTCTCGGGCGCGGCAACCAGCAGTTGAGCCCCGAGCTGGTCAGGCGAATCGGCCGCGACCGGATCCAGGTGCTGGCGACCAAGACCAAACTCAAGGAGCTTGATGGCCGGCCACTGATCGTGGACAGCGGCGATCAGGCGCTCGACCGGGCCCTGGCGGGCCTTATTCGGGTGACCACCGGTTATCACGACGCGGTACTCTACCGGGTGGCAGATATCTGAACGAGCTTCTACCCTGACTAGAAGCCGCGTTTTTGTTCGTCGAGCTCCGGGTCGGGCGGGCGGCTGGTGCAGGAGGCCAGTTTTGGAGCCCTGCAGGTCGCTAATGGAGGGCTCATGCTTCCAGGTCTATTCAGGTTCTTGCTGTTGTGGTCGGGTCTGGGGGACTGGCAGGTTCGATCGCGCCGGGCGTTGGTTCGGGATATCTGGATACTGTCCGGTCTGTTCATGCTTTGGCTGGCCCAGCCGCCGTTGATGATGGCAGTGGCGCTTTTCAGCACCTGCCTCTCGTTTTGTGTGCTCGATGAAGGCGGCTGGCACTGAAAACTGCTGCCGGCTCCAGCCATCGTACCAGCTAAGCTTTCTCCCTACTGCATTCGATGAAGCATAAAAAAACGGGCGCCGAGGCGCCCGTTCATGTTTTGTACTGCGGATCAGCGCTGGTTCTGCAGCGCTACGATGCGGTCGTCGAGAGGCGGGTGGGACGAGAACAGCTCCATCAGTCCCTGCTTCATATGGCTGCTGATGCCGAAGGCGGTCAGCTGTCCGGGCAGCTGATCCGGTACCCCGTATTCGGCCTTCAGACGCTGCAGCGCTCCGATCATGGCGTGGGGGCTGGCCAGGGTGGCGCCGGCATGGTCGGCGCGGTATTCGCGGCGGCGCGAGAACCAGGCGACGATGACCGAGGCGATGATGCCGAACAGAATCTCGAACACGAAGGTGGTGATGTAGTAACCGATGCCCGGGCCGCTTTCTTCGCCGTCCCGGCGCAGGAATGAATCGACGGCGTAGGCGGCGATACGGGCGAAGAACATGACGAACGTGTTCACCACGCCCTGGATCAGCGCCAGAGTCACCATGTCGCCGTTGGCGACGTGCCCGATCTCATGGGCCAGTACCGCGCGGATTTCCTCCGGACGGAAGCGTTCCAGCAGTCCCTGGCTGACGGCCACCAGAGACGCATTCTTGTTCCAGCCGGTAGCGAAGGCGTTGGCCTGCTGGGCCGGGAAAATGCCGACTTCCGGCATCTCGATACCGGCTTTCTGCGACAGCTCGGCGACGGTATCCATCAGCCAGCGCTCGGCATCGGAACGCGGTTGCTCGATGATGCGTGTGCCGGTCGACATCTTTGCCATCGTCTTCGACAGGAACAGCGATATCAGCGAGCCGGCGAAGCCAAAAACGGCGCAGAACACCAGCAGTGATCCGAGATTGAGTCCGGAACCGCTGAGGTAATGGTCGACGCCGAGCAGGCTCAGCGTGATGCTGGCGACGATCAATACCGCGATATTGGTGGCTAGAAACAGGATGATCCTCATCATGGTCGTGCTTTTCCTAGGCTTGGAAGTTGCGAATTAGATAAGGCTTCCAGCGTAAAGTTTCAAGGTCTCGGCCGGATAATGTTGGCTGGCCGCTGCGGTGAGCGGAGAGTATAATCGCCGGCTTTTTTCACCCTGTGGGCATCCCATGCAGCACTTGATCGACACCATCGAACAGCAGCTCTCGCGATCCGGCGGCGAATCCCGACGGCTGTTCCACGGCCGTGGACATTGTTACCCGGGGCTCGAGCATCTGGTTATCGACTGGTTTCCGCCCGTGGCGGTGATCCGTCTCTATGCTGATGTCGATGCCGCCTGGCTGGACAGGCTATGCGGTTCGCTGCAGGAGCTGGCCGCGATCGAAGCGCTGGTGGTGCAGGAGCGCGGCCGTGGACGGGAAGCGAGGCAACGCATCGTCTTCGGCGAGGTGCCGGAGCGGTTGCCGGCGGTGGAGCTCGGGTTGCGCTACTGGGTGCGGCCGTTGCAGAACCAGAACAGCGGCCTGTTCCTGGACATGCGCGAAGGCCGGCGCTGGGTCCGTGATAACGCCCGCGATGCCCGGGTACTGAATCTGTTCGCCTACAGCTGCGCGTTTTCCGTGGCGGCAGTGGCCGGCGGTGCCCGTTCGGTCGTTAACCTGGATATGAGTCGCGGCGCCCTGGCGCAGGGGCGTGAAAACCACCGCCTCAATGAGCAGCAGACGGCGGATGTTCGCTTTCTGGCCCACGACCTGATGAAATCCTGGGGCAAGCTGCGTAAGCTCGGACCCTATGACCTTATACTGATCGATCCACCCAGTTTTCAGCCGGGCAGTTTCGTTGCCGACCGCGATTACCTTAAAGTGCTGCGCCGTCTGCCCGAACTGGCAGCGCCAGGTTGCCGGATTTTGGCCTGTCACAATGACCCGATGCATGATACGGTCTTCGTCCGCGATCTTGTGGCCGAGGCCTGTCCCGAGTTCCGGTTGCAGCAGCTACTGCCGAACCCGGACGATTTTCCCGAGCGCGATGCAGGGCGCGGGCTCAAGGTCATGCTGTTCGAACGGGAGGCCTGAGATGGATCTGATTTGTCTGGATTTCGAAGCCAGCGGTCTGGGGCTTCGCTCCTATCCGATCGAAGTTGCCTGGCGGGATGCGGCAACCGGCGCTGACGACAGCTTCCTTATCAACCCTGACCAGGTGTCGGGCTGGGAGGAGTGGAGCGAGAATGCCGAAGCGATACACCATATCAGCCGGGACGTGCTGCTGGCCGAGGGGCTCGGTGTGCAGCAGGCCTGCCGGCGTCTCAATCGCGCGCTGGAAGGGCGCACCGTTTACTGCGATGCGCTTGAGTTCGATCTGTTCTGGCTAAGGCGCCTATACGATGCCGCGGGTATGCGGCCGATGTTCCGTCTGCTGGGGCTCGAGTCGCTGCTGAAGGGGGAAAGCCTGCAACGCTTTCTCAACGTGATCGCAAAGCAGCAACGGCGGCATCGTGCACTGGACGATGTCGCCGACCTGATCAGAGCGCTGGAGTACGCCTTTTCCGCTGATACTTCAGCGGACTGAGACGGTCAATCCGCGTTCAGGATCAGCGCGTCGATCTGCTGACGTATGGCGTCGTACTGTCCGGTCTCCTCCGGCATGAAATAGAGCTTGTAGTAGCTGCGCTCAACCAGGCGCCCCTTGTTGCCTTTGATGTCCTCCTTGTAGGTGGCGTAGGGATAGCTCATCTGCAGGTGGATGACCCGGGTGTGGGGTTGTACCTGAAATTCATGGTGCTCGAGATCGTAGCGGGTCTTGGTTTCCTTGATGCTGTAAAACGAGGCCTCGGCGACATGGTTGAGGTTGATCAGGAAGTTCGAGGTCACCGGCACCAGGTGCTGTTTTTCCAATCCGTTATGCTCCATGTAAATACCGCTGTTCTTGGTGATCTTGATAAACATGTTTGCCTGTCCCTCGCGGTTGTGGCCAGTTTATACCCGGGGTGTTACCACCGCGATAAAGCGGTTTGTCCCGGGTGGTTGAGTCCGGCGGCTAAGGAATCTATGGATTAGGTCCCAATGTGGCTCTGACTGGGACTTGTTCATGGGTTCCCTATATCTGCCGCAGCGGAATATTGAATGCTGCCGGATGCCAGCGCTTGCCGTCCCAGGCGAAGCTCTGGAGTCGGCGGTAATCGAGCCTGTGCGGCGCCCGGCCGCGCATGTCCCAGTCGCAGGCCGCGGCGAAAAGCGCCCGTATCACGCCCTTGTGGCAGACCGCACCGGCCCTCGAGCAGCCGCGCAGACGCAGCTGCTCGGCCCAGTTGCTGACCCGATGCAGTACCTGGCGCGGCGACTCGCCGCCCGGGGGGCACAGGTCCAGCCCAAGATCCTCAATTGCCGCCATACCGGCGGGGTCCTGTCGTCGCAGCTCCGTGACGCGTTGTCCTTCCCAGTCCCCCCAGTCCATTTCGGTCAGCATCGCCGCTGTGGTCGCGTCGAGGCCAAGCGCGGTGGCGGTCTGGCGGGCCCGGCGTAATGGGCTGCAGTACCACTCAAGGGTCTGCAGTTCGTCGGGGATGGCGAGAGCCGCCAGCTCCGCGACCGACGAGTCGCAAAGTGGCCGGTCCTGTCGTCCCTGCAGGCGCTTTTCGAGGTTCCAGTCGGTGGGCCAGTGCCGCAGGCAGATCAATTCAAGCATGGCCGAGGGGCTCCAGTTCGCGGCGCAGCAACGCGGCGACGGCCTCGAGCGAGTGCCGGGACTCGGCTCTCGGTCGGCAGGCGCGGCGCCAGCGATCCAGTTGTTCCGGTTGTTTCAGGACCGCCTCGATCGCAGTCGCCAGGTGCTCGGGAGCGTCCACGGGCACCAGGCGGCCGGTTTCACCGTCCGCAACGATGGTGCCGACGCCGCCACTGTCACCGGCGATCGTAGGCAGGCCCAGCGCCAGGGCTTCCAGCAGGGCCATGCCAAAGGCTTCGTTGACCGCGGGCCAGACCATCAGGTCGCAGCTGCCGAGCAGCGGTATCAGTTGATCCGGCGAGAGCAGGCCGGTAAAGCGTACACGCGCGTCACCGGCAAACGCCTCGGCGACTTCGCTGCGGGCGCTGCCATCGCCGACCAGCAGCAGCTGGCAACGGCTCTGTACCCGGCTGAAGGCTGCCGCCAGCTGGCGGTAAGAGGCGAGCTTGTCGCCCGGTCGCATCATTGCCACGCTGACCAGCCAGGGGCAGTCAATGGCGAGGCCATAGCGCCTGGCCAGTGCCGCCCGCACTGTCGATCGCGGCTGCGGCGGCTCGGGAAAGCACGCAAGGTCGACGAAGGGCGGCAGCTCAACCACCGGGGCGGAAGCGCCGAGCAACTGGCGTAGACCCGGGATGTCCGCCGGGTTGAAGGTGAAGATGCGGTGCGCCTGCTCCAGGCTTGCTCGCAGCTGGCGATGGGATCTTTCCCAGGGACCGTCGGCACGTTTCGCGGCCCAGGAGGCTTCAGCAACGATATAGGGGATGTCCAGCGCACGGCAGACGGCTGGTCCTATCCAGTCCGGCGCCTTGTAGTAGAGGTGGTAGGTGAACCAGAGCCGCGGTCGCCAGCCTTCCCGGTGCCAGTGTCGCAACAGGCGCTGAGCCAGGCGCTCGCCAAGGTGCTCGAGGCGTCGCTGATACTCCGGCCGTCCGGCTGCATCGCGGCTGCGCAGCCGGCTGGCCAGGCGCACGTCGAACCCCGCCGTATCCAGCGCCTGCATCAGCAGTCTTGCCAGCAAGCGGTCGCCGGACGGGTTCGGGTGGTCCGGCGGCTTGAGCGGCGCATAAAAGGCGAGCGCGGTCTTCATCGGGTATTGCAGCAACTGGCCGGAGGCAACGGCTCGTCGCTGGCCGTTCGGGGGGCAGCGGGCAGGTCGAACAGCCGCGCCAGCTGGTCGACGCCGCGCTCCATGTCGAAGGTGCCATGCACCCGCGCCAGGCCGTTACGACCGAGCCGCTGACGCAGCGACGGATCGGTAATCAACGTCTGCAGTGCGTCGCGAAGGGCGGTCGGGCTGCCGGGGTCGACCAGCCAGCCGGATTCGCGGTCGCGGATCAGTTCCGGAATCCCGGATATGCGGGTCGAAAGGCAGGCCAGGCCCTGGCTCTGCGCCTCCATCAGCACGTTGGGCAGCCCATCCCGGTCGCCATCCTCGACGACCTTGCTGGCCAGCACGAAGAGGTCGGCGCGGCGGTACTCGTCCAGTACCTGGCGTTGTGGCAGCGCGCCCCGCCAGTCGATCCGCGCATCGATACCCAGATTTCGGGCCTGTTGCTGTAGCTTTTCGAGCAGGGGGCCGCCGCCGATATGGGTCAGTTGCCAGTTCAGTGTCTGCGGCAGCGCTGCCAGTGCTTCGAGCAGATCGTCGTAGCCTTTCTTGGCTACCGCGCGACCCACCGAGATCAACCGTACCGGGGTCTCGGCATCACCGCCGTCCCGGACCTGTTCGAGTTGGATGGGGGCCGGGAAGCGGCGAAAATCCAGGCCGTGGTAGACCAGGTGCACCCGTTCCGGGGCCGGGCTGAGGTCGCTCAGGTAACGGTGGTTCGCCTCGGTGCAGGTTGCGAGCCACTGGAGTTCCGCGAGCTTCTCGCGCAGCTCCCACGCCTGGCTGGTCCAGATATCCTTGGCGTGGGCCGAGGCGCTCCAGGGCAGGCCCGTGAGCAGGGCGCAGTAGCGCGTGACCGACGCGGGTGTGTGGAGGAAGTGCGCGTACAGCTGTTCAGTGCCCGGAGGCAGTTCGGTGGCCAGCACCAGGGCCTGGCCCAGGCGCCGGATCCGGTTACGGCTGCGATCGCGGCGCCAGTCTTGCCACCAGTGTCGCATGCAGTCGCGGTAACCGGGCAGGCGCCGAGCCCGCCACCAGGCGCGCAACACCCGTGCGGGTTCCTGGTGCAGGTATTCCGGCAGATAGAGCACTTCGGCTTCGATTTCGTCATGGATCGGGTGGCGGGCGACATCGGTGGGGTGGCGCAGCGAGGCCAGGGTGATGCGCAGGCCGCGCCGCTCCAGCGCCCGTATTTCCTGGGCGATAAAGGTTTCCGACAGGCGAGGGTAGCCTTTGAGTACGAGGGTGATCTGTCGGCTCAAGCATGACTCCTGTTTAGATGGCAACTCGGCAGGCGTCTTGCCTGTTGGGTCGCCGCCCGTTCCGATCGGGCCGAATAGTGCGAAATTGCCTGTTGCCTTGGCTGTAGCGGCAACAGGTGCTGCCCGTTGGCGGCAGTAGTGCTTCCGTTCAGCTGTCCAGCAGCGTAGGCCCTTCGAGCCATCGCACCCGTCCGGCAAGCCGGGTGGCCAGCTCGGCAAGAAAGCGCCAGCAGTCGTCGTCCTGATCCAGATGATGGGTCATCAGGCCGGTGGGCTCGCAGGCGTCGGCAGTGCCGAGACGCCGAGCTTCGAGGTGGCTGGTCAGGCGCTGGACGACCGCTTCCTCGCCGGCGAAGCAGCGGCGTTTCCAGTCGATGATGTCGATATGCACATTGATTTGCTGCAGGCCCACCGGTTCCCTCGGTCGCGGCCCCAGCACCGAAAGTCTGCGGTAGCCCAGCCCCGGCAGTGCCGGCAGCAGGTCAGCGTCGATGCGGTTCCAGGGGGGGACCAGGATATCGAGCGCCCGCGGGCCGTATTGCCGGGCCAGCAGTTCACGACCCTGGCTGAGCTGCTGCAGGATTTCGTCGCGAGGCCGCGGCCCGCCGAGTTCGCGCTTGCGCTCGCCGGCCGCTGCGTAGCCGCGATGGTTCCAGCCGTGCTGCAGTATCCACACCTGCTCGGTATCGGTGAGGCGCGCGGCCAGCGTTGCTTCGCTGTAGGCTGGAATGACCGCCAGCTGCAACGGTATGGCGTGCTCGCCCGTCAGTAGCAGCAGTCGTTCCAGCGCAGCGGTGGGCGCCACGGCGTCGTCATCCCGCCACCACAGTGTCGGGGGGGTGGGCCAGCGCTGCAGTTCCTGTACCAGTGCCTGCCAGACCGTCATGCGCAGTTCCTGCGCAGATCCAGGAGCCGTTGCAGGTCGATGGCCGCATTGGTGGCGCCATCCAGCGGCAGGGGAGGAAGACGATGCGACAGGCCGAGTGCCCGCTTCGCGGCCTGCGCGAGGCGCTCAGGATCGAGATCGGATTCCGTGACCAGGCTGGCGCGCCCGCCAGTTTCCAGCGCCCGGGCTCGCTCGAGCTGTTCGGTTTCGCCCTCGCCGGCGAAGGGTACCAGTACCGAAGGAACGCCGCTGACGATCAGGTCCATAACGGTGTTGTAGCCGGCCTGGGAAATTGACAGCTCGGCGCCTGCCAGGCGTTGCACGAACTGTCGGCAGAAACGGATCAGTTCCAGCCCCTGCGCGCTGGCCTGAAGTTGCAGCCTCGCATAATCGGAAGCGGGCAGGCCTGGGCCGGTGATCAGGGTCCAGGGGCGGTCATGAAGCAGGCCGTTGCGGTGTGCCTCTAGGGCCGTCTGCAGCAGCTGGAGCCCGACGGCGCCACCACCGGCCGAAACCACGACGCCACGGCGCGGCCCCGGAGCTGTTTCCGGGGCGGGAGGGGCGACGTATCCGGTGTAAGCGGTGCGGTCCTCGATCTCATCGGCGAGGGTAAAGCTGGCTGCAAGCGGGCTCAGGCGGCTGTCACCGTGGACCCAGACGCGATCATAGTACTGTCTCACCAGCGCCAGTGTTTCCTGCTCCCGTTCCGGGCGGCGCTGCTGCAGGATATCGCGCAGCGAACATACCAGCAGTGGTCTGGTCGGCTGACGATGCGCCCACTCCAGCAGCGGCCGGAGTTCGAACCGCATCTGACGGCGCCCGAACGGGTAGAGTTCGGTAATGATCGCCGCCGGGGTCAGTTGCTGCGCCAGCGCCAGCAGGCGTTTGCGACGATTCTGGCGGAATGCCTCGTCGAGCGGCAGCCCGCCGCCGTCGACCAGGCCGCTGAAGCCCGCATCGGAGCGTACCGCGGGGAGGTAATGGCAGTTTGCGCCAACGAAGTCTATGGCCGCTACCGGCTCGCCGCCAAGCACCATGTGGACGTCGAGTCCCTGTTTCACCAGCGCGTCGCTGATCAGCGCCGCGCGCCGCAGGTGGCCGACTCCAAGCAGGTGCTGAACGTAGAACAGCACACTAGGGGGCTTGCGACTCGATTTCATGCCGAAGTTTCCTCGAACAGCTCGCCGACGCGGCGGATGACATTGTCGAGGCCGTCCAGCCAGCCGGGCGCCTGATGTACCGAGGGTAGGGGCTGTCGGGGCAGTTGCTGCAGCGCCTCGATCATCTCGCCTGTGGTGCGGGGGCCATCGCTGTCCAGCAGTGTGACCAGATTGAGCCGGGCGGCATTCTGCGCCCGGATCAGCTGTTCCCGGCGAGGGTGGCTGCGAGGCAGAATCAGTGCCGGCCGGTTAAGCGAGAGGATTTCGCAGAAGGTGTTGTAGCCGCCCATGGCGACGACGCCGCTGGCATTCGCCATGAGGCGCTCGAGCTGGGCGTCGAAGGTGATCATATCAACGAGGTCGATGCCTTCGGCGCGCTGCATGAATTGTTGCCGCTCCGCCTGCGGCATAAAGGGGCCGAGTACGAACAGCGCCCGCCATGGCATCGCCGCGCCGGACTCGTATGCCCGTAGTACCCAGTCGATCATCTCGATGCCATCGCCGCCCCCGCCTGGCGTGACCAGGAGGTAAGGTTGTTCGGGAGGCGGATAATCCACCGCATTGGCGATGGCCGGTATGTCGCGGCGCAGATAGCCGGTGTAGCGCATGCGCGGCTCCACCGATGGGTCGAGTGGCAGTCCCTGCAGCGGGTTGCCCATGGCACGGGGGCCGTAAACCCAGTATTCGTCGTACAGCGTCTCGATTTCGCCGAATACGCCCTTGTTGCGCCACTCCTCGGTCAGCAATTCCGGCGCATCCATGACGTCGCGCAGGCCGAGAACGGTGCGGGTGGGCGTTTCGCGCAGCATGCGCAGCGTGGCGTGAACCTCTCCCTTCAGGCCCAGTGGCTCCTTGTCGACCAGGAACAGGTCGGGCGCGAATACCCGGGTGGTGTGCAGGATGATCGATTCGCGCAGGGCCAGGGTGTCCGCCAGGTCGATATGCAGCGCCAGCGAGGTATAGTCGCCATTGTGCAGCTTGATGACGCCGGGAATGCGCACGAAGTCAACGCGGGCCTTGAAATCGAAGCGACCGATGATCGGCGACCCGGTGAGTATCAGAACGGAGAGGTCCTTGTAGGCGTCCACCAGCGCATGCGCCAGCGTGCGGCAGCGGCGCAGGTGGCCGAGTCCGAAGGAATCATGGCTGTAAATCAGCAAGCGGCGGCTTTTCAAAACGTGCCCTTTAGCGTTTTGCGTCCATTCTGGCGCAATAGTAAAGCACCGGGTTCTGCGTTGTATAGGGAACCTGCGAGCAAGTTCCCCGGTGGAGCGGAGCTTAAGAGGCGTCTTCGTCGTCAATACGGTTGTTTCGCCGCAGGGCTGGCGGTGTTTCTGCAGCCTCGGCGGCCGCACTTGCGACCGACTCGACAATAGCTGCGCGCGTGGCCGGAGTCGCCTGATGCAGTTCGTGGGTCAGCTCATCCGGCAGCAGGACATGAACTGAACGATGGGCGAAGAAGATGCCTTGCTCGGCGAGGGCCTCCTTGACCCGACGATAGGCTTCGCGCCGGATAATCCACTGCTCGCCCGGCTTGCAGGTAAACTTCATGCGGAAAATCAGCGCCGACTCCTCGACCCGCATGACCCCCTGGGACTTCAGCGGCAACAGGAAGTTGGGGCCCATTTCCGGGTCGTCTAGCATCTGCTGGCCGACTTTCTTGATGATCTTGCGCACCTTCTCGACATCGGTGTCGTAGGGAAGACGGAACTCGAGCTTCATCGTCACCCAGTCACGCGACAGGTTCTTCACGGTCTGGATTTCGCCGTAGGGAATGGTCTGGACCGCGCCCAGGTGATGCCGCAGGCGCATGGATCGCAGCGAAATCTGCTCCACGGTACCGCGCATGCCGGCGCACTCGATGTACTCGCCGCGGCGAAAGGCATCGTCGAGCAGGAAGAAAATGCCTGACAGGATATCCTGCACCAGTTTCTGGGCGCCGAAGCCGATGGCGATGCCGGCCACCCCGGCACCGGCCAGCAGCGGGCCTATTTCGACGCCCAGGATGCTCAGCGTGGACAAGGCCACGATAATAATCAGAATGGCGTAGGCGAAGCTGCGCACCATCGGCAGCAGGGTCTCGACGCGCGTCGCGCCGCCGCCGCCGCCTTCGCCATCGAGGGCGGCGATGGCTTCATTATCCCTGGGTTCCGGCAGTCGGCGCTCGATGGCCGACAGGATCACCTGCCAACTGATATAGGCCAGCAACAGCAGAACCAGTATGTTGATGGCGCCCTTGAGTGCGCGTTCCGCCACCGATGCCTGAAACATCGACATCGAATTGAATCCCAGTGCTTCGCTGATGAAGAAGAGCGCGACGCCGAGCAGTAGCAGGCGGCTGCCGTGTTGAATCACTTGCTTGAAGCGCAGCGACCGCTGTTCGAAGCTATAGCTCTGCAGCCAGGAGGTGCGGCACAGTGCCTCGAGCACTGCGTGCAGCAACCGGTCGATCAGTACGAATGCCAGCGTCAGCCACCAGGCCGGTGTCAGAGCGTCGGCCGATGCGGTATCGCCGACAAAGCTGTAGTAGGACCAGAGACCCCACATCAGCAGCAGCCAGGTGGTCGCGAGTATCGGCCAGTGTTGCTGCAGGAACCCGGGCGTAGGTGGCGTCGCTCCGGGGCTCGATTCGATAAACAGCTGGGTGATGGTATATCGGTGGCGCCAGAGGTAGGCGAGAATGATCAGTGTCAGCACCAGCCCGCTCAGCGGTATCGTCAGTGATTGCAGGACCGGCTCGATGCCGTGGTGGTAGAGCAGTTCGTTGATCAGACGGTTGAGCGCGTAAGCGGTCGCAAAGGCGATGAACCAGAAATAGGTATTGCGTGCGTCCTGGCATTCCATGTGAAATGGACGGATGCCGCGGGCATAGGGGGCCAGCAGGCCGCGCGACAGAATCGCTGCCGCGCGCACCAGTATCACCGCGAGCAACAGCATGATCAGGGTGGTGCGCAAGCTGCTTCCCGGCGCATAGCGCAGTACTGGCACCAGCAGGGCGCCGAGGAAGAAAGCGCCGAGGCGTACCAGGTTTACCAGTGTCAGTACCGCAAGGTAGCCGATGCTGGTGGACAGGCTGCAGGAGGTGCGGGACAGGATGTCGGCCGATATCTGCCGCAGCTTCCACCCGGCAAGGTTTTCGACTGCGATTCCGACCAGCAGCGTCAGCCCGAATGCGAGCAGCAGGTCAAGAATGCCGTCCCAGCCACGCTGGTCCGAGATTGACGCCCAGAAGCGCTGGCTTTGCTCTGGCCATCGCGCCAGGCTCTGCTGGATCTGGGGCAGCCTGCTTTCGAAGTCCTGTGTCGAGACCTGCATGGTCTTTAACACATCGTAAGGGTTCTGCTTGTCGGCGATGGACCGCTGTTCCAGCTCTTGGGTCAGTGCGGCCCGTACCGCTGTATCGCTCATTTGCGCCACCCGCTCGGCGCTGGTCTGTCCGTCAGGCGCTTCTGCCGCCGGCACAGCAGCAAATGGCAGTAGCAGGAGCAGGCAGAACAGCAGCGAGCGGGTGGCGGACGTGATCATCGGTAGCCTTGCCTTATGCAACAGAATCAATTGCTTGAGTCTAGTCGCCTGTGTCCGACAAGGCGAGCGACGTAACGTTTCGCGAGGGCGAAAAGGGAGTCAAGAGAGTGTGGGGAGGCGAAGCCGGCGATCTGGGCGCCGGCTTCGGTGTTGCGGTTACTGCTGGTACTGGCGCAGGAAGTCAGCCATGCGGCCGATGGCGTCTTCGAGGTCGTCCTGGCGCGGCAGGAAGACCACCCGGAAATGCTGGGTGTCGGGCATGTTGAAGCCGCTGCCCTGTACCACCAGGACTTTCTGCTGCTGCAGCAGGTCGAGGACCATTTTCTCATCGTTCTTGATCGGGTACAGCGCCGGATCGAGCTTCGGAAACAGGTACATGGCCGCCTTGGGGCGAACACAGGAAACGCCCGGGATCTCGTTAAGCTGGCGCCAGGCGCTGTCCATCTGGTCGTAGAGCCGGCCGCCGGGCACGATCAGTTCATTGATGCTCTGGTAGCCGCCGAGCGCGGTCTGGATCGCGTGCTGAGCCGGTACGTTGGCGCACAGGCGCATGCTGGCGAGCATGTCGAGCCCTTCGATGTAGTCACGCGCCTGGTGCTTGGGACCGCTGACAATCAGCCAGCCCGAGCGGAAACCGGCGGCGCGGTAAGTCTTCGACAGGCCGTTGAAGGTGATGCACAGCACGTCGTCGGCGATCGATGCCAGTGAGGTGTGTTCGTTGCCGTCATAGAGGATCTTGTCGTATATCTCGTCGGCGAACAGGATCAGGCTGTGCTCGCGCGCCAGGTCGACGATCTGCTGCAACAGCTCCGGCGGATAGAGCGCGCCGGTCGGGTTGTTCGGGTTGATGACGACAATGCCCTTGGTTCGGTCGGTGATCTTGCTGCGGATGTCCTCGATGTCCGGGAACCAGTCCGACTGTTCGTCGCAGACGTAATGCACCGGGTTGCCGCCGGAGAGACTGACGGCCGCGGTCCAGAGCGGGTAGTCAGGGGCCGGGATCAGCATTTCGTCGTTGTCGTTGAGCAGCCCCTGCATCGCCATCACGATCAGCTCCGAGACGCCGTTGCCGATATAAATATCCTCGATGGTGACGTTGCGGATGCCCTTGCGCTGGGTTTCCTGCATCACCGCCTTGCGGGCCGAGAACAGCCCCTTGGAGTCGCAGTATCCCTGTGCCGTTGGCAGGTTTAGGATCACGTCCTGGACAATTTCTTCCGGGGCTTCGAAGCCCCAGGGTGCCGGGTTGCCAATGTTCAGTTTGAGGATGCGGTGTCCCTCTTCCTCGAGTCGCTTCGCCTCCTGCAGTACCGGACCGCGGATGTCATAGCAGACGTTGATCAGCTTGTTCGATTTTCGGATAACTGGCATGGTTGCAACCCTGAACTCCATTGCATGAGCGCACCCGTCTCGCCCGGGCGGCGGGTTCGGCCCGAAGGGCCATTCGATGGCGAAAAAGGCGATCATCATACGCCGATTTCGGTGCCAAAAGAATATCCGCGCCGCCGATAGCGGGCTTCCGGGCCGCGGCAGCGTGCAGTCAGGATCAAGCCATGAAAAGCTTCCAGTGGATTTACGAACATGTCTGCGCCCATCATGCTGGCGAGGATGTCGAAGCCATGCTGCCGCAACCGAAGTCGGCCGATGAGCTGTCGCGAGTGGGGGATGACCGGTTGCTGTCGGACATGTCGCGCCGGGTGTTCCGCGCTGGTCTGAAACACTCGCTGGTCGACGCCAAGTGGCCGGCCTTCGAAGAGGCTTTTTTCGGCTTCGGTCCGCACAGGGTCGTGCTGATGTCCGATGAGCAGCTCGAGGCGCTGATGCAGAACGAGCGTCTGATCCGTCACTTCGGCAAACTCAAGTCGGTACGGGCCAATGCGCTGCTGGTGACCGAGTGCGCGGCAGAGGCGGGCAGCTTTGCGCGATTTCTGGCGGACTGGCCGGGCGAGGATATCGTCGGGCTGTGGGCGTTGCTGAAGAAACGCGGCTCGCAGCTCGGCGGCAACTCAGGGCCCTATTTTCTGCGGATGGTCGGCAAGGATACCTTCATTCTCACCGACGACGTGGTTGCAGCGCTCAAGGCACAGGGCGTGGTCGACAAAAAGCCAACGGCCCAGCGTGACCTGAAGCGGGTGCAGGAGTCGTTCAATCAGTGGCAGCAAGAGTCGGGTCGCCCGCTGTGCCAGATCAGCCGGCTGCTGTCGATGACGGTTGGCTGGTAACGTGGCGGCGGGTCATCCGTTTTGGCGCAGGAAGTCGATCAGCCGTGGATCGCTGAATGCCCGGCTCAGGGTTTCACTTGCCAGCTCGTTAAGCAGTTCCTGGTTCGTTGCTTCCGTGGGCGGCAGCGGTGAGCTATGGGTCTTCTGCGACTGATAATGACCGGTGAAAGTGCGCCCGTGGTATTGCGTTACCAGTCGCAGTTTCATGCTCAGCTGCACCTCCTGCCGCACGCTGTGCTGATTCGCTTCGTAGCTGAGATCGTCGAGCAGCAGGGTCAGCTTGGCCACGTCGTTTGAACTGGCGTCGGGAACGATGCGGTAGGCGCCCATCTGACGCAGTGCCTGTTGTGCACTGCTGAGCAGGGTATAGCGGGCGTCCCGGGCAAGGGTGATAAAGGCGTTCTGCTCGAACCGCGAGACGCGGTAGCCGATGACCGGCGATGGCCGCAGATCCTTGGCGTCGAGTGCCAGCGAGAGGCCTGCGGGCAGTCGCTGGCGGGCATCGATCAGCGGTTGCAGTTCGACCTGCTGAGGGCTCAGGCTGGTGCAGGCGCTCAGGATCAGTGCAAACAGTACTAGGCCCGCGGTCCGTTTCAGGCGATGCATGATTTTACTCCTGGTCGGGAATCAGAGCAGTTTCGAGGCTGTCTATAAAACTTGCAAGGCTGGTATCGAGCTGCCGTAACGGCTTGCGGCCGGGGGCTTCCAGCCAGATGCTGCCATCCTGGTTGTCGAGGCTGATAAAAAGGTCGTCGTCTTCGACGCAGGCGAAAAACAGCGTCAGGGGCTGTTTGCGTCGCAGCTGGTTAAGGGCATGTCCGATCAGGTTGGCGCGCAGGCGTTCACCGTCTTCTGGGTTCCAGATTTGCAGCAGACTGAGCGTGCCTTCGGCCCGTCTCGCCGGTAGCGGGTCCGACCAGTAGCGTCCGTAGAATAGGGCAATGTCGGGATGCAGCGGCTGCTCCAGGGCAATGGCGATGCGTTCGAACAGGTCCGATTGTTCGCTCTGGCGCACCGGACGCCAGGCGGTTGGCTGGCCTGGTGTGGCCGGGGGCTCTTCGTAGCACTCGGAGGGCCACTCCGGATCAAACGGCTGGCGAGGCAGGCGGCCCACCTGTTGCAGTTGCTGCGAGACGGTGCGCTCGATGAATCGATCCAGGGCTGCTTCGACACGCGTAATGGTCATGGCATTCCGGTGGTTATATTAGTAAATGACCGTACTCTAGCGGCTAACAATTTGCTTTTACAAGGTTCTGTGTGCCCGGGACTCCGGCTGGGGAAGGGTGCGCCGGCACCGTGGTGCAGCGCGGTGTAATGACGACTGACGCGATGTGCGCTGCACAAAAACTAAGCGGTTGAAAAACTTTCAAAAAAATTTGCGCTAAACGTTTGACAGCACTCATAAAATCATTAGAATTCGCACTCCGTTCTGGGGCGATAAGCAACAGAGCGGCAAGCAAGTCGGCGGGGCATGTTCATCGGCTTGCAGGCGAAAAGTGGAGCGGTAGTTCAGTTGGTTAGAATAC
>JABXIM010000181.1 GCA_013373085.1 Oceanospirillaceae bacterium
GCATCGAGCGCCGAGAAAGGCTCGTCCATCAGCACCAGCGGCTTGTCCTCCATCAGCATCCGCGCCAGCGCCACGCGCTGCCGCTGCCCTCCGGACAGTGCCGACGGATAGCGCGCCTCCAGCCCCGAGAGGCCAACCTGGCTGAGCAGGTAGCGTGCCTGCTCGCACTGGCCGGCACTGGCGCTACGGTGCCGCAGGCGGGGGCCGAGCAACACGTTGTCGAGCACGCTGAGCCAGGGCAGCAACAGATCCTGCTGTGCCATCCAGGCGACACGTCCGGATAGCGGCTGGGCGTCGCTGGTTTCGATATCGGCACGCGCCTGCATCTGTTCGGTCAGCCCCGCAAGCAGGCGCAGCAGCGAGCTCTTGCCAACGCCTGACTGGCCCAGCAGGCAGGTCCACTGCCCTGCCGGCAGTTCCAGTTCCAGACCGCTGAACAGACTGTGTCCCTGCCAGGCGAGGCTGGCATTACCGATACGGACGCCCAGCATCAACTCACCACCAGCGGTGGAAGTGATGCACCGGGCCGTGACCGGCGCCGATGTCGAGCCGGTCCGCCGCCTCGATCGCGGCGCTGATATAGCTTTTGGCCTCGCGAATGGCGGCTTCAGTGTCCAGCCCGCGCGCAAGCCCGGCGGCGATGGCCGACGACAGCGTGCAACCGGTGCCATGGGTATTGCGGGTGGCGATACGCGGCGCCGGCAGCCAGATCTCGCGTTCGCCGTCGCAGTACAGGTCCGCACTCTCGCGGCTCTCGAGGTGACCGCCCTTAAGCAGCACCGCCCGCGGGCCCATTGCCAGCAATTCACGGGCGGCGGCGACCATCTGCGCCTCGCTCTCGGGTTCGGCGCCATCGAGCAACACCGCGACTTCCGGCAGGTTTGGCGTCACCACGGTGGCCATTGGCAGCAGGCGCCGACGCAGGCTTTCGATGGCGTTGTCGGCCAGCAGCTTGTCGCCGCTCTTGGCCACCATCACCGGATCGAGCACGACGTTGCGCGCGCCATAGGCTCGCAGCTCGTCGGCGACCACGGCGATCACCTCGGGCTGGCTGAGCATGCCGATCTTCACCGCGTCGATGGTGAGATCGTCGAACACGGTCTGGATCTGGCTGCGTATGAATTCGGGGGGAACGTCCTGGATCGCCCGCACCTCCCGGGTGTTCTGCGCGGTCAGAGCCGCGATCACCGAAGCGCCATAGACGCCGAGGGCGGAAAAGGCCTTGAGGTCGGCCTGAATGCCGGCGCCACCACCGGAATCAGAGCCGGCGATGGTCAGTGCGATCGGACTGGATTGGCTGGACATGGTCGTCTCCTGCTGAATAGCCACGGCAGGGCGGGATCTACCAGAAGAACGACGGAAAGAGACGGGTCCTGAATCTCGATTTCCTACGCCGGTGCTAACCGGTTCAGGTTCAACGGGTCTGATCTCAGCCCGACAGAAACAGACGCTTGCGCGTTCAGTTCTGGCCCGGGCACCCCGACAAGAATGGGCCCTAGTGTAGGGGGTCGACAGGGCGCCTGTCCATGCCAACGACCAAGGTTTTTGCAGCCATGCAAAATCGGAAGATCAAGATGGGACAGCTGTTACCAAAACGAAACTTTCGGACCCAGAACGCTATAACCCGTTGAAAGGTGGCAACAGGCTGTAACAGTTGAGTAACAACTTTTAGGAATTTTTCCTATATCAAAATTATTGGATCGGACCATAATTAACAACGTGGATCTCCTGTTCAGGGAATGAATAACAAGGAAGGCCTCGTAAAGCGCAAGGGAAAAACGGACGTTCGCAGGACGCATTTCAGCGCATGGAAAACGGAAGCCAGCTTAGAGGGCATGATGACGGAACATCATGCCCTCTTTATTTTTACAGGATGTCAGGCGAAATCTTTAGCTGTCGGTTTCGCATTCAGATCGCCCCTTGCAGGCGTATGCCACGTTCGCCCCACCTGACGTTGCCGGGTTACTGAAACACGTTCAGCGCGCGGTCCAGCCACCATCGACGGCAATCGCCTGACCGGTAATATTGCGCGCAGCACTGCTCATCAGAAAAACCGCCAACGCCCCCAGCTCGTCGATGCCGATAAAGACGCCCTTTGGCATCGGCTTGAGCATGATCTCGCTGACCACCTCGCTTTCGCTGATACCATTGGCCCTCGCCTGATCGACGATCTGCTGTTCCACCAGCGGCGTTTTCACGTAGGACGGGCAGATGGTGTTGACGGTAACATCACAGTCCGCCGTTTCCAGCGCCAGCACCTTGGAAAACCCCAGCAACCCATGCTTGGCCGCGACATAGGCGGACTTGTACGGCGACGCCACCAGCGAATGAATCGAGCCAATATTGATGATTCGACCGTACCCCGCCGCCCGCATACCGGGCAGCAGCGCGCGACTGAGCATGGCGGCGCCATTCAGCATAACCCGGATCATCAGATCGAACCGCTCCGGCGGAAACTCCTCCAGCGCAGACACGTACTGCAAGCCGGCACTGTTGATCAGCACCTCGACCGGATCGTCCGCCAGCGCATCCCCGAGACCGTCAATCTCTGACTGATTGTGCACATCGAGCCTGAGCGCCTTGGCATGACCGCCATCGACCCGGATCAGATCTGCGGTACGCCGCGCGGCTGCCTCGTCCAGATCGGTCACGACGATCCGGTGTCCCGCCCGACCGAGGTATTCGGCAACGCCCTGCCCGATGCCGCTGCCGGCACCGGTGATCAGTATACTGTTGCTCATTAGCCCCTCCTTTGGGTACATCGAATCTTTTATCACCCCGGTTGATTGAATTTAGTTCATTCAGGAGGAATACGCTGCTCCTAAGCTAAACAGGGCAATGGCGAACAGCATCAGGCCGGCCGCGGCGAAACGCTGCCAGAGAACGGACCAGGGCGGTAGCGGTTCGGCAAAGCGCAGTCCCAGCCAGGCCACCAGCACACCCAGCAGAATCGAGGTCAGGCCGCGGCTCGACTGCACCACGCCGCCATAGACCACCCCGATTACGGCAAAACAGCCGAACAGGCAAATATTGGCGGCCAGCCAGCTCGCGACGGCAACAGCAACAGCGCGGCCAGCCCGAGCAGCAGGTGAACGAAAATCAGGTGGGTGATGGCGCCGGTACGATAGCGGCTGATGAAGTGGCCGAGCCGATATAGCTCACAGCCTGCAGCAGCGCGGCAACGAAGCCGAGCGAAATCCCCAGAACCATGACCCCTCCTTCAAAAAAGGGGGCCTTGTGCCAGCGCTACCCGGCGACGGCCGGTTCGCCGTACTCGTCCCAGAGCTGTCGGGCCAGTTCGTCGACAGTCTCGCGCTGACCGCCGGCGATCCAGCGCGCCAGGCTGCCGGCGACGTCCGGATAAGGAGCGGGTTCCGGGTTCGGCAACCTTAACCAGTCGGCCAGTTGCCGCGGCTCGAACTGCTGCTGCATGACGGTGGCCATACCGAGCCGGGTCATGAGTTCGGCGTTGGAAAGCTGTTCCACCTGTCCGAGATAGGGCTTGGACAGCAGCTTTTTGCCGTACTGCACCGTTTCGCTCGACAGACCGAAGCCGCTGTTGCTGATGACCCCGGCACAACTGGCGAGGTCCTGTTCGAAACCGTCGCGACTGAAGGGCCGGAAATCGACATTTTCGATCACCCGTCCCTCCTTCAACGCACAATAGACCACGAAGCGGTAGTCGCTGAAAGGGCGGAACCAGCGCAGCAGCTCGTCCTGCGGTTCGTATGGCAGATAGACCAGTATTTTGTCCGCCTCCAGGCTCACCGGATAGCGTGGCGGTGAAATAAGCGGAGGCAGTATCGGCTGGCCGAAATGGTGCCAGTGTAGTCCAACGGCCAGGTCGACCGGCGCGAAGGCGCGGATGGCTGCACGGGTGCCCCATCCCTGGTGGTGCCCGGGCAGGCGATGGTTGAACACGTACTGATGTGCGATACCGAGGCTCGGCAGTCCTCGTTTCCGTGCCGCCCGCGCGGTAACCGGCTCGAAGTCACTGATCACCAGGTCATAGCCGGAAAGATCGAGTTCGCGAATCTCTCGCCAAAGCTGCCACAGGCTGTTGCCGAGCAGCGTGCCCGGCACATCGATGCGCCCGCCCGGCTGATAGCTGAAAGTCAGGCCGCGGCGGCAGCGAAAATCGCCGAATGGCTCCATATTGAACAGCGCGGCGGGGTCGCGGCCGCTGAACAGGTAATCCACGTCGACACCGGCCGCGGCCAGTGCCGGTTCCATCACGCGGGCGCGGGTGATATGACCGTTGCCGGTGGCCTGTACCCCGTAGAGTATTTTCATGCGGTCGTTCAAATAAAGGAAAACAGGAGGATGCCGAACTCGGCACTGCAGATACCAAGCAGCGCGCCGGCGAGGATATCGGTGGGGTAATGCACCCCGAGCATGACCCGGGCGGCGCCGATCAGCCCGGCCCCCAGGTATAGCGGCAGTAGCAGGCTGGGATAATGGGCCGACATCACCGCCGCGAAGGTAAAGGCCGCAGCGGCATGCCCGGACGGGAAGCTGAAACGGTCGGACGGCTTGATGAAGGCGGCGAAATCCTCGAACCGATCGCAGGGCCGGTCGCGGCGAATCAGATTCTTCAGCAACAGGTAGCTCGGCACTTCGATGCCGAAGGCCAGCAGACCCGCCAGCAGGAAGCGCTCGCCGTCTTCCGGCTCGAACAGTGCCAGCACCGTACCCAGCAGAATATAGAAAAAGCCGTCACCCAGACGCGACACCCAGCGACTGACGGCCGCCAGCTCAGGAGCCCGGGTACGGCTCAGGCACCAGTGAAAGGCCAGAGTGTCGAACTGCGTAATTTTCTGCTGCAGGCTTTGCATCACCGTCACCAGAGGTATCAGGATTCAGGCTTATTGTTCGCCGATCGCGATGACATCGCTGTGAAGGGAGGGTGACGCTTTGGTGACAGGGAGATGTGGTGAACGGCGGCATTGACGGGTGCGGCGTTGCACCGATACCCGTCGGATCGATTTATGGCATCAGCACCCGGCGTAGCCAGTTACCGGCGTGGTCGGCCATCGCCGCCGGATTGTCCCACGGCAGCATATGGCCTTCGCCGGGTATCAGTATCAGCTCCACCGGTTGTTTCGCGCTCGCCACCACCCGGCGCGCATATTTCGCATCGAGCACCTCGTCGCGCTCGCCCTGCAATATAGCGAGCTGAAAGTCACAGGGCTGGCTAAGAATCCGGCTGCGCTGGCTGAACAGGCTGGCAAGGGTCCCCAATGGATACTCGAAGACCATTCTCGGGTCCTTGCTGATCAAAGGCCCCGCGGGGTGACCATCGAGCAGCGCTTCGAAGTCCACGAACTGCTGCAGCGGCAGTTTCAAACGGGGAAAGAACCAGGCCGAGGTACGGGTCCAGTGCCAGCCGATACCATGCATCCAGTCCGGCTCCAGTTCGCTGAGCAACAGGGTGCCGCAGACCACCGCGCCGATGCGCGCATCACGTTCTGCCAGTGCCAGCGCGCTGATTGCGCCGCCGGAATAGCCGAACGCTGCTACAGGGCCATCGAATTCCAGCTGCAGCCGATCGAGCACCAGCTGCAGATCGGAGACCAGTTCTTCGACACGATAGTACCCCCTGTCCCCGCCGGAAAAACCATGCCCCCGCGGATCGACGCCTACGACGTTGAATCCCCTGCTGCAGAGGTCGGCGAGCAACTCGGCGTAGAGCTCGACGTAGGTGCCGAGCCCCGGAAGGAACAGCACCACCGGTGCGTCGGGAGCATGCCGGTACAGCTCGCAGTGAACGCGCACGTCCCCCTCGACCTCCAGTACCTCGCGGCGCGCCAGAAAGGGCCCGCTGCCCAGACTGTCCCATAGCCGCTCTCGGAAATCGCCTTTAGCCTCGGCTGCGTCCACTGCCGTCATTACACTCTCTCCTGGGAAATCGCTGAGTCGCTCAGCGGGTGCAGGACAGTGTCTTCAGCCCCTCGGCCACTCACCGCCTGTCACTCGTTATCGGATGCGCCCTACCCGTTCAGACCGCTTACCTGCTACGTCTGGCACTTGGGGCAGAATACGGTACTGCGTTGTCCCAGTCGAATTTCCCGTAACGTCTCCCGGCAACGCACACAGGCGTCTCCGGCCCGACCATAGACCGCGAGTTCCTGGCTGAAGTACCCCGGCTTGCCGTCGCCACCGACAAAGTCCCGCAGTGTCGTCCCTCCCTGCTCGATCGCGCGTGCCAGCACCCCCTTGATCTCGTCGACCAGGCGGGCCAGCCGCTGTGGCGAAATTCGTCCGGCGGCCCGTTTCGGATGAATACCCGCGGCGAACAGCGCCTCGTTGGCGTAGATATTGCCAACCCCGACGACCACCTTGCTGTCCATGATCACCTGCTTGATCGAGCTGCGGCGCCCCTTGCAGGCCCGCTGCAGGCAGGCGGCATCGAACGTATCCGAAAGCGGTTCCGGTCCCAGCGATGCCAGCAGCTCGTGAACCGCACCGAGCGGCTGCCAGAGAACGGCGCCGAAACGGCGTGGGTCGGTCAGGCGCAGCGCCAGCCCCGAATCCAGCACCAGGTCCAGATGATCATGCCGCGCCGGCGGCAGCGCCTCCGGCACCAGCCGCAGGCTGCCGGACATGCCCAGATGCACCAGCACCGTACCGTGCTCGAACCCGATCAGCAGGTACTTGCCGCGCCGTGCCACGCTTTGCACCCGCCGGTCCACCAACAGATCGGCGAGATCCGGCGGCACCGGCCAGCGCAGGCGCGGCTGCCGCACCCGCACGGCTTCGATGTTGTGATCCTGCACGTGGGGCGCGATCCCACGGCGGGTCGTTTCGACTTCTGGCAACTCGGGCATGGGGACGATATCCGTTCTGAAAACAGCGCCCAATGATACCAACTCGCATCGCTTAAGGGATTGTTCACGCAGCAGGCGTTATCACTGCGCCCCCGGTTTCGAAAGCCACTTGGCAGGCCCAATGCAGCCCGCCGATGTTTTCGCGCAAGCCGATGGCCGCAGTACGGACCTGCAACGGTCCGCTGGAGCCGTTACAATCCGCCCCAGCCCGCCGCCGCGCGGACGGCTTACCCTAACCGACGATCCAGTACCACCTGAGGGGATAACATGTCCGTATCACGTCTGCCGGTTCTGCTTGCGGCATTGCTGCTGAGCGCCTGCGCCCAGAAGCCCCTGTCTCCGCCACCGGTGACAGCGGCGCAACTCGACCTGGCCCTTGCCACGTCGGAGCAGCGTCTGAGCACGGTTCTGACCGAGCGGGCACAGCTGGAGTCTGAGCTGCGGCGCAGCGAGATCAAGCGGGTCGACGCCACACTGGATGAGATCAAGGCACTGATCCGGGCACGCAATGAGCCCCTCCCGCCCCGCATCGTCGAAGTCGACCGGCGCGACTATCCCGACAACGAAACCCGTGATGGCAAGCTGATCGTCGGCGCCAGCGAAAAAATCTGGTTCGAGGCCGTTGACGCCGTGTACCCGGCGCGCGTCGATACCGGCGCCACCACCTCGTCGCTCAGTGCCCGCGACATTACCGTTTTCGAACGCGACGGCGACCGCTGGGTGCGCTTCAAGCTGACCCATGACGGGGTCGACGAGTCGCCGCAGATCGAGTCTCCACTGGTGCGTTACGTCCGTATCATCCAGGTTTCCGCCGATGCCGCGGATCGACGCCCCGTAGTGGCGTTGACGATTCGCCTCGGCCGCCTGACGGAGAAGGCAGAATTCACCCTCACCGACCGCTCCGAAATGGAATACCCGGTGCTGCTTGGCCGCGAATTCCTGCGGGACATCGCCGTCGTGGACATCGCCCGCGAATTTATCCAGGGCGAACCGACCCGGCCGGCACCGGCGGCCAAGGGAGGGGGCGAATGATCTCGCGCAAACCCTTCTACGCTGTCGTCGCGCTGCTGTTCCTGGCCGGGCTGGCACTGAGCCTGTATCGCCACTTCACCTTCGAGGTGCCCTGGCTGCCCGGAGAACAGCGTCAGGTCTGGTCGATCGAGGCCAAGGTCGAATTCGAGGCCACCGGGCGTCCGGTGAAGGCTTCGCTGGCAATCCCCGGCACCCAGCAGGGTTTCACGCTGCTGAACGAGGCCGCTGCATCGCCGGGGTACGGGCTGTCATTTCTCGAGCGCAATGGCGGTACCCGTGCCGAATGGACCATCCGCCGGGCTGCAGGACCGCAGGAACTCTATTACCGCGTCGAGATGATGGCCGACCCACATGCCGAGGCCCCGGTGCCGCTGCAGGCGCCCGTGATCGCGCCCCATACCAACCAGGAACCCTACGCCACCGCCATACGCCAGGTACTGAACCGGGCCCTCGAACGCAGTGCCGACGGTTTCAGCCTAACCCGGGAGCTGATTCGGGAACTCGACAGCCAGCAGCAGAACGCGGAGCTGCTGGCGCAGTATCAGGACAAGCCCCGGCTGCTGGTCGAAATGCTCAACCGTGCCGGTATCGCCGCCCGGGTCGTCAAAGGGCTGGAGCTGGAAGACGGCCGCCGGCGCCAGTCGCTGATCGACCTGTTGCAGGTATTCGACGACGACCGGGTCGAGATCATCGACCCCGAAACCGGACACCCCGGCCAACGGGACAACCTGCTGCTGTGGGAGCGCCACTCGAGTCCGGTGCTCGATCTGGTGGGCGGCGTCAACTCCCGCGTCACCTTCTCGATGATCCGGCAGCAGCTGCCGGTCAACGTGGCGCTGGAGCAGAAATTCGAGGATTCGAATCTGTTGAATTTTTCCATCCACAGCCTGCCGCTGGAGGAACAGGCGCTGTTCAAGGGCATCCTGCTGATCCCGATCGGCGTGCTGGTGGTGGTGCTGATGCGGATACTGGTGGGCCTCAAGACCTCGGGCACCTTCATGCCGGTGCTGATCGCCATGGCCTTCATCCAGACCAGTCTCGCCACCGGGCTGATCGGTTTCCTGCTGATCGTCAGCATGGGGCTGGTGATCCGTTCCTGGCTGTCGCACCTCAACCTGCTGCTGGTAGCGCGTATTTCGGCAGTGATCATCATGGTGATCGGCATCATTTCGCTGTTCAGCGTGCTGGCGTTCAAGCTCGGGCTGACCGAGGGGCTCAAGATCACGTTCTTCCCGATGATTATCCTGTCCTGGACCATCGAACGCATGAGCCTGCTGTGGGAGGAGGAAGGCGCCAAGGAAGTGCTGACCCAGGGCGGGGGTTCGCTGCTGGTGGCGGTGCTCGCCTACCTGGCGATGAACAACGACCTGATCCGCCACCTCACCTTCAACTTCCTCGGCCTGCAACTGGTGGTCATGGCGGCGGTACTGCTGCTGGGCAACTACACCGGTTACCGGCTGCTGGAACTGCGGCGCTTCCAGCCGCTGGCGCGGGAGGACTGATATGGGCTTCTGGTCGCGGCCGAAGTTCACCCGCCCCCGGGTGCTGTCCGACAAAGGCATCATGGGCATGAACCGGCGCAACATCGACTATATCGGCCGCTACAATCCACGCCGGCTGTATCCGCTGGTCGACGACAAGCTGCAGACCAAGCGCATCGCGCTGGCCTGTGGCGTCACCGTGCCGGACCTGATCGGCACCATCAGCCAGCAGCATCAGGTGCGCCACCTGGCGGAGATGGTGCAGGAGTGGCCGGGGTTCTGCATCAAGCCCGCCAAGGGCTCGGGTGGGAAGGGCATCACCGTGATCGTGCGTCACGATCGCACAGGCTACACCAAGCCGAGCGGTGCGCAGGAGACGATCGACGATCTCGAACGCCACGTCTCCAACATACTCGCCGGCCTTTACTCGCTCGGCGGCAAACCCGATGTGGCGCTGATCGAGGCGCTGATCAACTTCGACGACAGCTTCGAGGGATACTCTTTCGAGGGGGTACCGGATACCCGGGTGATCGTGTTCAAGGGCTTTCCTGTGATGGCGATGATGCGGCTGTCCACCGACGCCTCGGACGGCAAGGCCAACCTGCACCAGGGCGCGGTCGGCGTCGGTATCGATATCGGCAGCGGCCGCGCCATCCGCGCGGTCCAGTTCGATCAGCCGGTCGACCATCACCCCGACACCGGACGACAGCTGTCCGAACTGCAGGTACCGGACTGGGAAACCCTGCTGCAGCTGTCGGCGTCCTGCTACGAGATGTCCGGGCTCGGCTATCTCGGCACCGACATGGTGCTGGACAAGCTGCGCGGGCCGATGCTGCTGGAACTCAACGCCCGCCCGGGCCTCGCGATCCAGACCGCCAACGGTGCTGGCCTGTTGCCACGGCTGCGACGGATCGAAGCTCTCGATTCACAGCGGATGAGCGTCGCGCAGCGGGTCGATTACGCCCGCGAGCACTTTTCCATCGCCTCCTGAGCTCCGATCCCGGGCTGTCCGCGATCATAGTGGCCAGACCCACAGCAGCATCGGGATGCCGAGGCCGACCACGATCAGCTCCATCGGCAGCCCGAGACGCCAGTAGTCGCCGAACCGGAAACCGCCCGGACCGAGAATAAGGGTGTTGTTCTGGTGCCCGATCGGGGTCAGGAAAGCGCAGGAGGCGCCGATGGCCACCGCCATCAGGAAGGTATCGGCACTGACACCGAGCTGGCCCGCCGTGCTCAGTGCGATCGGGCACATCACCGCCGCGGTGGCGGCGTTGTTCATGAAGTCCGACAGCGTCATCGTCACGACCAGAATCAGCGCCAGCGCCAGTACCGGTTGTCCCTGCGCCAGACTGCCCAGCAGCCAGAGCGCCAGCAGGTCGGCGGCGCCGGTCGCGGCCATCGCCGCCGCCACCGGGAACAGTGCGCCCAGCAACACGATCACCGAGCCGTCCAGCGCCTCGTAGACGCGTCCCGGCGACAGTACTTTCAGCAGCACGAACGCCAGCACCCCGGCGGCGAAAGCAACACTGGCCGGCAACCAGCCCAACGCCGTCGCCAGTATCGCCAGTCCCATCGCCAGGGTCGCGCTGAGCGCCTTCCGGCGATCGGGGATATGGATGGCCCGGGCCGCCAGCGGCACGCAGCCGAGTTCGGACGAAAACCCCGCCAGGGCTTCCGGCGCGCCCTGCATCAGCAGCAGGTCGCCGGCCCGGATGGCGGTCATCCGCAGACGACGTACCGACTGATGCCCCTGGCGCGATACCGCCAGCAGGTTGAGGCCGTAGCGTGCCCGCAACTGCATGTCGGCTGCGGTACGCCCGACCAGACCCGAATAGGGCAGCACCACCAGCTCCTGCAACAGCGTTTCGCCGGAGTCCGGCTCTGGCTTCTCGCCCGCCGCCGCCCCTTCCGCTTTAGCCGCCGTCTCGCGGGCTGCCTCCTCCTCGCTGTCCGGTTTGTCGAGGGCGAGCCCCAGCGCGGTCAGCGTTTGCGACAGGGCCTCGGGGTCGGCCTCCAGCACCAGCACGTCGCCGGCCCGCAGGCGGCGGCCGGGGTTGGGCGCGAAGACCTTGAACGCGTTGCGCACCATGCCGACGATCTGGGCATCGATGCGCTCGAGGTCCTCTTCAAGTTCCCGCAGTTGCTTGCCAATGACCTTGCTGTCCTCCGCCACCCGGACCTCGGTCAGGTAGGTTCCGGTGTCGAAACTCGAAACGCCGCTGCCGGGCCGTGTCGGCACCAGCCGCCAGCCCAGCAAGGCCGCGAACAGCACCCCGACCAACGCCACTGACAGCCCGACCGGGGTAAAGTCGAACATGCCGAAGGCGCCCAAACCGGCCTCGCCCCGGAATCCCGCCACGATAAGGTTCGGCGGCGTACCGATCAGCGTCGTCATGCCGCCAAGAATGGTACCGAACGCGAGCGGCATCAGTACCTTGCCCGGGGGCAGTTCGTGGCGCCCGGCGACCTGCACCGCCACCGGCATCAGCAGCGCCATCGCGCCGACATTGTTCATAAACGCGGACAGCAGCGCGCCAAGCCCCGTCAGCGCGGCGATATGGAAGGTAATGCCGATATCGTCCGGCAGCATGCGCTGGGCCAGCACATCGACGGCACCGGTGGTCTGGAGGCCACGGCTGAGCACCAGTACACAGGCGACGGTAATGACCGCGGGATGGCCAAAACCGGCGAAGGCGTCGGCCGGCGATACCAGCCCGCCCAGCACGCAGGCCAGCAGCGCGGCCAGCGCCACCACATCATGTCGCCAGCGGCCCCAGAGAAACAGCGCCATGGCACAGGCCAGAATGGCGAAAACGAGGATCTGGTCCTGGGTCATCCCTTTTTCCCGACTATTCTTCCGGCCAGTAACCGGCGCTACTGCCGGTTTAACTGGCGCACTCGCAACACAGGCCGTTTGGCCTCCCATGTTCTTCAGGGAGTCGCAGCGGCCCGGGGGCCAAAAGGGACGCATTCTGGCGTCAGGCCGTCAGGCCGTCAGGCCCTGTGTCTGAGTGTTCAGCATAGTCGCTGTCGGGATGACTCAGCGTGCCAGCGCCGCCTTGCCGTCAGAAGCCGGCTTCGGCCGGATTACCAGGTAGACGCCCAGCACCGCGACCGCGATGCCGGCCAGCGACAGCGGCGCCAGACGCTCGTCGAACAACCACCAGGCTTCCATCGCGGTGACCGGCGGCACCAGATAGAAATAGCTTGCCACCCTGGCCGCCTCGCCCTCGCGAATCATCAGCATCAGCAGCAGAATGGCTGATACCGACAGGCCGAAGACCAGCCATAGCAGCGCCAGGATCAGCTGCGGATGCCAGCTGACCTCACGGCTTTCAAAGCTGAAGCTCAGTAGCCCCATCAGCAACGCGGTCGCCAGGTACTGATAGAATGACCCGCTGAGGAGATCCCCCCCCTGGCCGAACCGCTTTTGATACAGGGTACCGAGCGAGATACCCACCAGCGCCAGCAACGTCGACAGCAGTGCCGGCCAGGCCAGGTCGAAGGACGCCGCGCGGCCGCCGCCCAGCAGGACCAGCGCCACACCGGCCAGCCCCAGCAACAGCCCCGCCCATTGCACGACCTGCAGCCGGTTGCCGAGCCAGAACCAGGCGACGACCGCGGTCAGCAGTGGCTGCAGCCCCACCAGCAGCGACGCGATGCCCGCCGGCATCTGCCAGTCGATAGCGGCGAAGACCCCGCCAAGATAGGCGCCATGCACCAGCAGACCGGTCACCATCTGGTGTCCGGCCTGGCGCAACGACAAGGGTCTGGCGCCGAACATTTTCATCAGAACAGCGAACACGACCAGCGTCAGCAGCATGCGCAGAAAAAGCATGTAGAACGGTTCGATATACGGCAGTCCATACTTGGCGCCGATGAAGCCGGTGCTCCACAGCAGCACGAACAGCAACGGCACCCAGCGCAACAGCCGGTGAAGACGCTCGCTCATAAGATTCTCCTGTAACTGTCGTCAGCTTAGGCCGCGCAAAGGTCGCCGCAAAGACACAAGACGACGCTTTTTGGTTGGGTACAGTCGCAAATCAACACAAAGCTAATGCCTAAAAAACCTAAACTGTACCCATGAAAATCTACGAACAGACCGCACAGTTGCTGCGTGAACAGATCAACAGCCGACAACTGCGCCCCGGCGACCCGCTGCCGTCGATTCGGGAACTGGCGGCGCGCCTCAAGATCGGCCGTAACAGCGTGATCCATGCCTACATGCTGCTGGAGGACGAGCAGCTGATCGAGCCGCGCCCCCGTTCCGGCTACTTCGTCCGTTCGCACAACACCGTTCAGATAGCCGAGCCGCAGCCGCAGCCGCGCAAGGTCGAGATGGGCGCGCTGGCGCTGGATATCATCGGTGCAGCTGAGAATGCCAGGCTGGTGCCGCTGGGCAGCGCCGATCCGGATGCCCGCTGCAGCGCGCGGCAGTTTTTCTTTCGCCGCCTCGCCCGCCTCGCCCGTCAGGCGGCCGAAAGCGACCGGCCCAACAGCCACTACGTCGCGCCGCCCGGACATCGCGAACTGCGCCGACAGCTGGCCCGCCGGTACCAGCCGCTGATCGCCGGTCTCGGCGCGGACGACATCGTCATCACCAACGGAGCCCAGGAAGCGATCACCCTGGCGCTGCTGACACTGGCGCGCCCCGGCGATATCGTCGCGGTGGAGTCGCCCTGCTTCTATGGCTCCCTGCACTGCATCGAGGCGCTGGGGCTGCGCGCGCTGGAAATTCCCAGCCATCCGCGCGACGGCCTGGACCTCGGCGCGCTGGAACAGGTACTCGGGCGCTGGCCGGTGAAAGCCCTGCTGCTCAATCCCAGCTTCAGTAACCCCACCGGTGCCTGCATGCCGGACACGGCCAAGCCGGAGCTGCTGCGGCTCGCCGCTGCCTACGACATCTCAGTCATCGAAGACGATGTGTTCGGCGAGCTTGGCCACCAAGGCAACCGTCCCCTGCCGCTGAAGGCGTTCGACCAGGACGGCCGGGTCATGTTGTGCTCCTCGCTGTCGAAGACCCTGGATTCCGATATCCGCGTCGGCTGGATGATGCCTGGCCGGCACTTCGACCAGGTCAACTACCTGAAATACGTCACCACCCTGGCATCCCCGGGTCTGCTGCAGCAGACCACCGCCGAGTTTCTCGCCGACAACCGCTACGAAAGGCACCTGCGCCAGATACGCCGCCGCTACCAGCAGCGCCTGGAGCTGCTGCTCGCGGCGCTGCGCGGCTGGCCCGCCGAAGCGGTGCCACTGGTTCCGCGTGGCGGCTTCCTGTGCTGGATCGAGCTGCCCGCGCATTTCGACGGCGACCGTCTGTACCGCGAGGCGCAGCAGGCCGGCATCGGCATCACGCCCGGCAGCCTGTTCGCGTCGGATCAGCGCTTTCGCCACTGTTTCAGGCTCAACTACAGCACCTTCGATGACAGCCCGCTCTACCGCGATGCGATACGCACCCTCGGCGACCTGATCAGGGAGCAGCTATAGCTTCGCACTATGGGTTACGCATCGATTGGAACATCCGTTGAATAGCACCTGACCCAGCCTGCGGGAAGGCCAAGATGGCTGTCAGTCACTCTCCGGAATCGGCAGCTCCGTGGTGTATTTTTTCTGTCTCAGCACCAGCGAGCTGTTGGTCGATTTGACGCCCTTGAGCTTGAGCAGCTTCTGCATCATGAAGCGCTCAAGCGCCTCCACGTCTTCGGCCACGACCCGCAGCAGATAGTCTTCGGTACCGGTGATCGCATAGCACTCCACCACTTCCGGCGACTCCTCGACGAAGGCGTCGATCGCGGCGATATTGTCGTCACTGTGGTCAAGCAGAGAAAGCTGGATGAAGGCCATGGTGCGCACGCCGATTTTGCTGCGGTCAAGCAGCGCGACGTAACGATCGATCACGCCACTGTCCTCGAGCTTCTTCAGACGCCGCCAGCAGGGGGCCGGCGACAGGTTCAAGCGCTCGGCCAGTTCCTGGTTACTGATCCTGCCATGGCGCTGCAGTTCCCGCAGCAGACGGCGATCGGTTTTGTCGAGCCGGAGCTTTTCGGACATTTTATTTTAACCGTTATCTCATTCAGGAAATATTCTTTCCAAATATTGCGACAGACACGCAATAGAGCAAGCTAATTTCCCCGCCTCTCCGATAACCTTTTCAATTATCGATCGGCCCGTTCCA
Source organism: Oceanospirillaceae bacterium (assembly GCA_013373085.1). GTDB lineage: Bacteria > Pseudomonadota > Gammaproteobacteria > Pseudomonadales > Balneatricaceae > Marinobacterium_A. Next base: position 15,522 of record JABXIM010000181.1, read on the forward strand.
GGCGGGTTCGACGCACCGTTGCAATCAAGAGAGCGAGCCATGACAAAAACAAGCCGCTACCAGGCCTATCAGCCGGATGCCTCCGGCCATATCCATTACAGCGCCGACGACAACACGGTATGGCATGAACTGATCATGCCGCAACGCGCCCGGACCGAACGTTACTGCAGCCGCGTGTTCCGCGACGGTCTCGAGACCCTGCGCATGCCGAACGACCACATTCCCCAGTGCCGGGAGATTTCCGAGGCACTCGACAGCGCCACCGGCTGGCAGGTGACGCCGGTACCGGCGCTGATCAGTTTCGATCGTTTCTATACCCTGCTGGCGGAACGCCGTTTCCCGGCCGCCTCCTTCATCCGCTCCCGCGAGGAGATGGACTATCTGCAGGAGCCGGACATTTTCCACGAAATCTTCGGCCATACGCCGTTGCTGGCAAATCCGACGATTGCCGAGTTCTCCCACCACATCGGCGAGCTCGGCTGCCGCGCCAGCGCCGACTATCACGTCTGGCTCGCACGCCTGTACTGGTTCACGGTCGAATTCGGCCTGATCCGTGAAGGCGGCGAAATCCGTGCACTGGGCGCGGGACTTGCCTCGTCCGCCAGCGAGCTGCCCTGGGCGGTGGAAAGCGAGGAGCCACTGCGGCGGCCGTTTGACCTGATCGACGTACTCCGCACCCCGTACCGGATCGACATCCACCAGCCGGCCTACTACGTGCTCGACGATCTCGAACAACTGCAGGCTCTGATGGGCACCGACCTGCTGGCCGCGATTGACCGCGCCCGCGCGCTCGGGCTGCAGGCGCCGCTGTATGCGCCCAAAGCGGGTTAGGCGGCGATCGCTGCTGCCGTCTTGCCGTCAAAGGCAGCCGATGACCCAGGCAGAAAATTGCGCCTGCCGTCTTGTTGTAAAAAGCGGCACGTGGGTCGTCCATGACCCAGGCAGGAAATTGCTCCTGCCGTCTTGTTGTAAAAAGCGGCACGTGGGTCGTCCATGACCCAGACTTAACAGATCGAACCGTAGGATGGGTGGAGCGAAGCGTAACCCATCAATTGCGACACCATCGACAGCAGCGTTGGGTTGCGGCTCTACTAGCCGCCACCCAACCTACGATAAACAGCGGCGGTCCCGACAGGGCGTCGCGACAACAGATCCATACGAGGAGAAAAACAATGAGCGAGACTTTCTGCGACCTGGCGGGCAAAAGCTGCAAACCCTGCGAAGGCGGCATTCCGGCACTGACCAAGGCTCAGGCCAGCGAAATGATGCAGCAGTTGGACGCAGACTGGACCCTGGCCGAAGACGCCAGCTACATCGAGCGTGAATTCAAGTTCAAGGGGTTCGCCAAGGCGGTCTACACGACCAACCTGGCCTGTTTCCTGGCCGACCAGCAGGGACACCACCCCGATATCAAGATGGGCTGGGGCTACTGTACCGTTCGATTTACCACCCACGCGGTCAATGGCCTGAGCGACAACGACTTCATCTGCGCGGCCAAGCTCGACGCGATGATGAAAGCGTAGGGGGAATATAAGGGCCGAAGGCGCGAAGTCCACCGATGGTAGCGGATATGCCGCGACGAGCGACGGCGTCATTACCTTCATGGTGAGGCGCCGTTGCCGTATCCAAGAGTGTGCGATCCTGGACCCCGCCGCTCCTGCGCATCCATGCGCCCGCGGCATACCGTTCATCCTGAACATAAAAAAACCGGCCACCAAGGGCCGGTTTTTTGTACAGGGAAGTACTTATCCCGCAAGCGCATGGATGCGCAGGAGCGGGACTTGGAGCCGGAGATCAATTACTTGATCTTGGCTTCCTTGTACATCACGTGCTTGCGAACCACCGGATCGTACTTCTTGAATTCCATCTTTTCCGGGGTGTTACGCTTGTTCTTGTCGGTGGTGTAGAAGTGACCGGTACCGGCAGAGGAAACCAAGCGGATCTTTTCACGAGCGCCTTTAGCAGCCATGAGCTATCTCCTTAAACCTTTTCGCCACGGGCGCGCAGTTCGGACAGAACCACGTCGATGCCCTTCTTATCGATGATGCGCATGCCTTTGGAGGATACGCGCAGGCGCACGAACTTCTGCTCGCTCTCGACCCAGAAACGGTGCCAGTGCAGGTTCGGCAGGAAACGGCGGCGAGTCTTGCGCTGAGAGTGGGAAACGTTGTTCCCGGTAACCGGACGCTTGCCGGTAACCATGCAAACTTTGGACATCTCGAAAACCTTCTCGAAAAGTTGATATCACCCTGTCCAGATACTTATCAGCAGCCTGGTGACTATGCGGCTGCCTCAGGCGGAGCGTCCAGAAACGTGGACAAAATCCCGTACCAGGAGGACAGAAGGGCGCATATCTTACTCAATGGATATCTGCAAGGCCAGTCTTTTGTCGAATTTTTCACCACCCCCTATATAAGCCCCCGTTCGGCGAACGAAACCACTTCTGTGTCACCGACCACCATGTGGTCGAGCACCCTGACCTCCACCAGCGCCAGCGCATCGATCAGACGCCGGGTGATCTGCTGGTCCGCCAGCGACGGCTCGGCGACGCCCGACGGATGGTTGTGCGCCAGTATCAGTGCCGCGGCGTTGTGGAACAGTGCCCGTTTGACCACCTCCCGCGGGTAGACGGACGCGGCGTCGATGGTGCCGAAGAACAGCTCCTCGAAGCGAATCACCCGGTGGCGGTTGTCGAGGAACAGGCAGGCGAACACCTCCCGCCCCTGGTGCCGCAACCTGGCGGCGAGATAGCGCCGCACCGCGGCGGGACTTTCCAGCGCCTCGCCGCGCGCGAGACTGGCTTCCAGGTGACGGCGCGACATCTCCAGCACCGCCTGCAGCTGGGCGTACTTGGCATCGCCCAGCCCCTGGGCCGAGCAGAACGCGCTGCGCTCGCTTTCCAGCAGCGGTCGAAGTCCACCGAAACGCTCCAGCAGCTCTCGCGCCAGATCCACGGCGCTCTTGCCGCTAATGCCAGTGCGCAGAAAGATCGCCAGCAGTTCGGCGTCCGACAGCGCCCCCGGTCCCAGTTCGAGCAAGCGCTCACGCGGCCGCTCAGCCGACGGCCAGTCCGTAATCGCCATGACAACACCTCCCTGTGTCGTGATCATCCCTGCCGGATACCGGCATTCTCCAGCATAGCCACTAAGCAGCCAATTGCTGCCATAGCCGAGTATCCTTTTGATACCTAGCCGCGACCGGATCGATGCCGATGTCCCGCAGCAGGTGATGCAGCCGTTCGAGGATTACCGTGACGGTATCGCCCGCGACCTGCTGGATGCGCTGCCCCCTGCCGCCGGACCGAAGCGATTGCTGGGGCCTGTGCTGCGCCACGTGTTGCACTTTCGCTTCTGGCAGTCGCTGAGCGAGCAGGCTCTGAGTGATCAGGAGATTCGCGATCTGGTGCTGCGCTGGCTGCATGCCGACGGCAAGCGTCCGACAGCTACGCAAAGCGCCGCCGAAATGCTATCTTAGGCGCACTTTTCCACAGGCCACGACCAATCCGCGACTCCGGGTATGCAGCGACTCACTAACCGACAGATCATCCTCGGCATCACCGGCGGCATCGCCGCCTACAAAAGCGCCGAACTGACCCGACAGCTGAAGGGCGCCGGCGCCGACGTGCGCGTGGTCATGACCCCGGCCGCAACCGAATTCATCACGCCGCTGACGCTGCAGGCCCTGTCCGGCCATCCGGTGCACCTGCACCTGCTGGACCCGGAAGCCGAAGCCGGTATGGGCCATATCGAGCTGGCGAAGTGGGCCGACCTGGTGCTGATCGCGCCGGCCAGCGCCGATTTCATCGCCCGCCTGGCCGACGGCCAGGGCAACGACCTGCTCAGTACCCTGTGTCTGGCGACCGAAGCACCGATCTGTGTGGCCCCGGCGATGAACCAGGCGATGTGGCGCAACAGCCATACCCAGGACAACATCGCCCGGCTCAGGGACAACGGCATCGCCGTATTTGGCCCCGGCAGCGGTGAACAGGCCTGCGGCGATACCGGCCCCGGCCGCATGCTGGAACCGGTGCAACTGGCACAGATGACCGCGGAACAGTTCGATACCGGCGTACTGGCCGGCAAGACCGTTTACATCACCGCCGGCCCGACCCGCGAACCGCTGGATCCGGTGCGCTACATTTCGAATCACAGCTCGGGCAAGATGGGATACGCGCTGGCTGAGGCGGCCGTCGACGCCGGCGCCCGGGTGCGGCTGATCAGCGGCCCGGTCAACCTGCCGGCTCCGGCGCGCATGGAACGGGTGATGGTCGAGACCGCCGAGCAGATGCTGGCGGCGTCGCTCGACGGTATCGACGGCTGCGACATTTTCATCGCCGCCGCCGCAGTCGCCGACTACCGCCCCACCGCAGTGGCCGAACACAAGATCAAGAAGGGCGCGGAAGAGATCATGGAGCTGCACCTGGTGAAGAACCCGGATATCGTTGCCACCGTCGCGGCGCGCCCGGACAAGCCCTTCACCGTCGGCTTCGCCGCCGAGACCCGCGACCTGGTGGACTACGCCCGCGGCAAGCTCGAGCGCAAGCACCTCGACCTGGTCGTGGCCAACGACGTTTCCCAGCCCGGAATAGGGTTCAACAGCAACGAGAACGCCGTGACCCTGGTGAGCCGCGACGACGACCTGACGCTGCCCCAGACGTCCAAACGCCAGCTGGCCAGCCAGCTGATCCGACACATCGCCGAACGCTATAGTCAGATCCGATGAAGAAACTGCAAGTCAAGATACTCGACGGCCGCATCGGCCGAGAATTCCCTTTGCCCGCCTACGCCACCGAAGGTTCCGCCGGCATGGACCTGCGCGCCTGCCTCGACCACCCGCTGACACTGGAACCGGGCCAGACCGAACTGATCCCGACCGGGCTTGCGATCCATATCGAGGACCCGTCGCTGTGCGCGATGATCCTGCCGCGCTCCGGCCTCGGCCACAAGCACGGCATCGTGCTCGGCAACCTCGTCGGCCTGATCGACTCGGACTACCAGGGTCAGCTGTTCGTCTCCTGTTGGAACCGCGGCCACAGCACTTTCATCGTCGAACCGGGCGAGCGCATCGCTCAGCTGGTGCTGGTCCCGGTCGTGCAGGCGGATTTCGAGGTCGTCGAGGAGTTCGGCGAATCGGACCGCGCCGACGGCGGTTTCGGTTCGTCCGGTCGTCACTGATACGGCAATCGGCCGATAGGCTTCACGGTGAACGGTGGGTGCATGGAGGCATCCCCGACCGGCCAACACCCGCCCCTTGCAGTTCAGGGGATTGCACCACATCATGCCCTCGACGATCAGGCAGGCCGGATGCCCGTTTGATTTCTTGCAGAAAGGAGTGACACAGCAATGGCACTGTCCCGCAAAGACGCCATTAACACCGCCCAGGTGCTCAGCACCGCAATGCCCTACATCCAGCGCTTCGTCGGCAAGACCATCGTCGTCAAATACGGCGGCAACGCCATGATCGACGAGAAGCTGCAGAACAGCTTCGCCCGCGACGTGGTGATGCTGAAGCTGATCGGTCTGAACCCGATCGTGGTCCACGGCGGCGGCCCGCAGATCGGCGACCTGCTGACCAAGCTGAATATCGAATCCCACTTCATCAACGGCATGCGCGTCACCGACTCCAAGACCATGGACGTGGTCGAAATGGTGCTCGGAGGCATGGTCAACAAGCAGATCGTCGGCCTGATCAATGCCAATGGCGGCAAGGCGATCGGCCTCACCGGCAAGGACGGCCAGCTGTTGCATGCGCGCAAGCTGAAGGTCAAGCACAAGACCCCTGAGATGGAAGCACCGGAGATCATCGACATCGGCCACGTCGGCGAAGTCGACCGCGTCAACGTCAAGGTGCTGGACATGCTGGTCAACTCCGACTTCATTCCGGTCATCGCGCCGATCGGCGTCGGTGACGACGGCATGTCCTACAACATCAACGCCGACCTGGTGGCCGGCAAGATCGCCGAGGTGCTGCAGGCCGAGAAGCTGGTGCTGCTGACCAACATCGAAGGTCTGCTGGACAAGAACGGCAAGCTGCTGACCGGGCTGTCGACCCAACAGGTCGACGAGCTGATCGAGGACGGCACCATCTACGGCGGCATGCTGCCGAAGATCGACTGCGCCCTGTCCGCGGTCAAGAACGGTGTCGTCAGCGCCCACATCATCGATGGCCGCGTCGAACACTCCTGCATGCTCGAGCTGTTCACCGACGAGGGCGTCGGCACCCTGATCACCAACAAGGCGATCTGAGTTCTGGTGGCGCCAGACTCAGGATCGGGCGCCACGCCACTCTCTATACCAACTCAGGCTGTTAACGGAGTAACAATCAGCATGGGCGAGCAACCCAAGGTCTCCCGGCGCGAACAGATTCTTCAGGCGCTGGCGCAGATGCTCGAAGGCAACCCGGGCCAGCGCATTACCACTGCGGCGCTGGCTCGCGAAGTCGGCGTTTCCGAAGCGGCGCTGTACCGCCACTTCCCGAGCAAGGCGCGAATGTTCGAAGGCCTGATCGGCTTTATCGAAGACACCCTGTTCTCGCGGGTCAAGCTGATCGAGGATTCCGATCAGAGCGCGATACGCCAATGCGAACAGATCCTGACGCTGGTACTGGCCTTCGTCGAACGCAACCCTGGCATGGCCCGTATCCTCACCGGCGACGCCCTGGCGGGCGAAACCGACCGCCTGCGCACCCGCGTCAACCAGGTGTTCGAACGCCTCGAAACCCACCTGCGTCAGTTGCTGCGCGAAGCCGAACTGCGCGAAGGCCTGCGTACCGAGACCACCGCCGGCGCCAGCGCCAACCTGATGCTGGCGACCGTCGAGGGCCGCATCCGCCAGTTCGTGCGCAGCGAATTCCGTCACCGACCCACCGAACTCTGGTCCGATCAGTGGCCGCGGCTGGCCAGCGGCCTGTTCCGCGCCGCCGCCTGATGACACCGGACCTGGTGCTCGAGCAGCTGGGCCTGTTCCTGATCTCGCTGCTGGCCAACGGTCTGTCTGCGCTCGCTGGAGGCGGAGCCGGGCTGCTGCAACTGCCGGTACTGCTGTTCCTTGGCCTATCATTCGCCACCGCGCTGGCGACGCACAAGATCGCAAGCGTGGCGCTCGGCGTCGGCGCCACGCTGCGTCATCTGCGCGAAGGCCACCTGGACCTGCGTTTCTGCGCCTTTATCCTGACCTGCGGCCTGCCCGGCGTGGTGCTCGGTGCCTGGACGGTGCTGCGGCTGCCGGAAGCCTGGACACTGCTGGCGCTGGGCCTGCTGACCTGCGGTCTGGGTATCTATTCGCTGCTGAAGAAACAGCTGGGTCTCGAATACGTCCCCCGTCACCGCGACCTGAGCGGTTATGTCGCCGGCGGGCTGGGGCTTTGCCTGATCGGCGTGCTCAACGGCTCCCTCACCTCCGGCACCGGGCTCTTCGTCACCCTCTGGCTGGTGCGCTGGTTCGGCCTCGACTACCAGCGCGCCGTGAGTTATGTCCTGGTGCTTGTGGGGCTGTTCTGGAACGGCGTCGGCGCCCTGACGGTGGCGCTCCAGCAACCGCCACAATGGCCCTGGCTGCCGGCCCTGCTGGTCGGCGCCCTCATCGGAGCCTACCTCGGCGCCCACCTGTCGATCGCCCGCGGCAACCGGCTGGTCAAGCGCGCTTTCGAAACCCTGACCATCCTGGTCGGCGTCAAGCTCACCGGCGACGGGCTGGCGTTGCTGAACCTGTAATCCCCCTCCGCCTCGCCACTATCGTTTCCTGCAACAGTCTGTTGCGCACCACTACTGTGCAGGCACAGCGGAACATGGCACCATGACCGACTTTTGCATACCTTTGTCGCCATTTCTGTATACGTTCCGGCGACATTGCCAATCCTTACCGGAGCGCACATGAGCGGTAGCATCAAGGGACCTTTCGACGGCCGCAATTTAGCCTTTTTCGGCGCCGCCCTGGCGCTGCTGCTGGCGGCGGCCAACCTGCGCGGCGGACTGGTGGTGGTCGGCCCGCTGGTCGCCGATATCCGCGCTGCCCTCGGCCTTTCCGCCAGCCAGTTCAGCCTGCTGACGACGCTGCCGCTGATCTGCTTCGGCCTGGTGTCGATCTGCGTGCCGCGGCTGACCAGACGTTATCGCGCGCCGGTACTGGCGATCGGCGCCCTGCTGCTGATCGCCGCCGGCTCAGGGCTGCGGGCCAGCAGTTTTTACACCCTGATGCTCATCGGCACGCTGTTGCTCGGCAGCGCCATCGCCCTGCTCAACGTCATGATCCCGGGGCTGGTCAAGGGCTACTTTCCGCGCCAGGCCGGCCTGATGACCGGGCTTTACTCGGTTACCCTGAGCCTGGGAGCCGGCTGCGGTGTTTATCTCGCGATTCCGCTGCGCGATCATTTTTCCGCCTGGCAGGCGCCGATTCTGCTGTGGGCACTGTTGCCGCTGCTCTGCGCCGGCTGCTGGCTCTACATGCTGCGCATCCGTTCGCAGAAGGCACCGGGCCCGGCCACCCGCGTCAGCCTGTGGCGCGATTCGACCGCCTGGAGCCTGACACTGTTCATGGGGCTGCAGTCGCTGTTCTTCTATGCCATCGCCACCTGGCTGCCGAAAATGCTGATGGACGCCGGTCTCGTTGACCAGCACGCGGGCCTCGCGACGTCGATGATCAATCTCGCCGGCATTCCGGCCAACCTGCTGGTACCGATACTCGCTGCACGGCTGCAGAATCAGCGGCCGCTGGCGCTGCTCATCCTGCTGACCGGCGTCAGCGGACTGTCAGGGCTCTGGCTCGCTCCGACTGCAGCACCGCTGATCTGGGCATCGCTGCTGGGCCTGACCGGCTCGGCATCGCTGAGCCTGGCACTGTCTCTGTTCGCGTTGCGCACCCGGGATGTCGTGGAGGCCACGAGCCTGTCGGCGATGGCACAATCGATCGGCTACCTGCTGGCCGCCACCGGTCCCGTCCTGATCGGCGGCCTCAATGACACCCAGGGCCACTGGCAAGGTGCCCTGCTGTTGCTGATCATTGCCCAGCTGGTCCAGTTCGCCTGCGGCTGGCACGCGAGCCGCCCCGGATTCGTGGTGCCGGACCAGCAACGGCCACTCCTCGCCAGCTGAGTCCAGAGGCTCCGGCAGCCCCTCGAGTTGCGATTTCCGCTATCGAAGTCGGACATCCTGTCCAATACTTACCGAAAATAACGGCAGATGGACAACTCGACCCCCATGGACACCCGGCCCCATAACAATACCCACTGGCTGGAGCAGCTGCGGCAACTGATCATCGACCGCCACAGTGAAACCGAAGCCGAGCAGTTGCTGCAGCTGGCATCCAAGGTTCTGCGTCCCAAGCAGGACGCCAGCACCTCCATCAACAGCCTGCACGGCTCGCTGCTGTCCGCCTGGGACAACCTGGCCAGACGAGATCCCAAAGAGACGAAGGTACGCGTCTACAACCCGGACCCGATTCGCGATGGCTGGCAGTGCCAGCACACCGTGGTCGAGATCCTGATGGACGATATGCCTTTCATCGTCGCCAGTTGCGTCACCGAGCTGATACGTCAGGGCGTGCGCGTCTACAGCCAGACCTATCCGATCTTTTCGGTACTGCGTGACGACAGCGGAGCCTTTCAGGGCTTTGCCGAACCGGGCGAAAACGGCGTCGGGACCGAGACACTGGTGCGCTTCGAAATCGACCACCAGGTCGCAGAGGAAGATCTCGCCCATGTAGAGAAACGTCTGCGGTCGGTACTGAACGACGTGCGTTGCGCGGTGGAAGACTGGCAGGCCATGCTGGACCGCGTGCGCGAAGCCGCCGACTGGTGCGAGCAAAGCGAAGCCTGCCGTACCTGTGAGGACAACCGTGAAGCGGTGGAGTTACTGCGCTGGCTCGCCGACGAGGCGTTTCTCTTTATCGGATTTCGGTACTACCGCGCCGAAAAGACCGACGCCGGCCTGTACCGCCTGCACTACGAACCCGGTACCGGCCTGGGCTCCTTCCGCGAACCGGTCTCGGAAATACACAAGGTCTTCGATCTCGACGAACACCTGAGCCGCCAGCTCGAAAGCCCCGGTCTGCTGGTACTGACCAAGTCGTCGGTGCGCTCGACGGTACGTCAGCACAGTCACTTCGACTACGTCGGCGTCAAGAAGGTCGATGCCAGCGGCGCGGTCATCGGCGAATGGCGCTTCTTCGGTCTTTACGCCAGCAAGGCCTACGATGCTCCCATCACCCAGATCCCCCTGATCCGCCGACACGTCAGCAAACTGCTGGAGATGTCGCAGCTGCCAAGCGATACCCACGGCTACAAGGCGCTGCGTCACCTGATCTGGACCTTCCCCAGGGAAGAGCTACTGCAGGCCACATTCGAGCAGCTGCGGGATACGATCTACGGCATGCTGGACTGCGTCGAGCGCCGCCAGCTGGGCGTGTTCGTGCGCCCGGACACCTACGGCCGCTTCATCAACGTGCTAATGCTGATCCCCCGGGACCAGTACAACACCGATGTCCGCGTGCGGGTTCAGGAAATCCTGCTGCGACAGCTGCAGGGGCATAGCGCCGAATTCGGTGTTCACCTGAGCGATCAGCCTCTGGCCCTGGTCCAGTTCACCATCCACTGCCAGAACGCACACCGGCTCGGCGTGGAGCGCACCCTGCTGCAGCGGCTGGTCGCCGATGCCGTCGAAAGCTGGCATGACCAATTGCACCGGGCCCTGATCGAGGCGCACGGCGAAGCGGACGGAAACCGCCTGTTCTCGCGCTTCGGCCGACAGCTGCCGGCCGCATACCGCGAAGATCACCGCCCCTCGGAGGCGGTCGCCGACCTGCGCGTACTCGACGGTCTCAAGGCGCCGCTGACAACCCAGCTTTACCGCCCCGACAAGGCAGGTCCGCTGCGTTTCAAGGTCCTGGGGCGAGGCCGCACCCTGGCGCTGTCCGACGTACTGCCGATCCTGGAGCATCTTGGCGTGCGGGTACTCGACGCCACTCCGTACCAGATCGCCGCGGCCGGCGACGCCGCTTTCTGGATCCTCGACTTCGGTCTCGCCAGCGAGTCCGAGTTCGACCTTGGCCAGGCCCAGCTGCGCACCCAGTTCCAGGAAACCTTCATCCGCACCTATTTCGGTGAGCTCGAAGACGACCGTTTCAACCAGTTGGTGCTGCGCGCCGGCATCAGTTACCGCCAGATCGCGCTGCTGCGGGCGCTGTGCAAGTATCTGCTGCAGCTCGGTCTGCCGTTCAGTCAGCATTACATCGAGCAGGCGCTGAGCCGCAACCCCGACATATGCCGCCAGTTGCTGGCGCTGTTCGGCGCCCGCTTCGACCCCGAGGCGCCGCCCGGCAGCAAGGCCCTGAGCCAGCTGCTCGGCGACGACATCCTCGCGGCACTGGAAAAGGTCGACAACCTCGATGAAGACCGCATCCTGCGCTATTACCTCGGTGCCGTCCGCGCCATGTTGCGCACCAACTACTATCAAAGCGACGAAGGCAGCGACAAAGGCTACCTGTCATTCAAGCTCAACACCCGCGCCCTGCCGTTCGCCCCCGAACCGCGGCCGGCGTTCGAAATCTTCGTCTACGCCCCCTGGGTCGAAGGCGTGCACCTGCGCGCCGGCGCCATCGCCCGCGGCGGCCTGCGCTGGTCCGACCGC
>JABXIM010000238.1 GCA_013373085.1 Oceanospirillaceae bacterium
CCGTCCTTCCTCGGCGGCAAGAACTGGATGCCGATGGCGTACAGCCAGGACACCGGCCTGTTCTACGTCCCGTCCAACGAGTGGGGCATGGATATCTGGAACGAGCCGGTATCCTACAAGAAGGGCGCTGCCTACCTCGGCGCGGGCTTCACCATACACCCGCTGAACGAGGAATACATCGGCGTACTGCGCGCCATCGACCCGAAATCCGGCAAGGAAGTCTGGCGTTACCAGAACTATGCGCCGCTCTGGGGTGGCGTGATGGCAACCGCCGGCGGACTGGTGTTCATGGGTAACCCGGAAGGCTACCTGATGGCGTTCGATGCCAAGACCGGCGAGCAGAAGTACAAGTTCAACACCGGCTCCGGTATCGTCGGCTCACCGATCACCTGGGAGCAGGATGGAGAGCAGTACGTCTCTGTCGTGTCCGGCTGGGGCGGTGCGGTACCGCTGTGGGGCGGTGAAGTCGCCAAGCGCATCAAGCACCTGAACCAGGGCGGCACCGTCTGGACCTTCAAGCTGCCGAAGGCCGCGGAGGTCGCCAGCCGCTAAATAGCCCCTTGTTTTGCAGACAAAGCCGCCGTTCCAACGGCGGCTTTTTTCGTAGAACGCGTGAAACGGCGCCTGGGCGCGGGGTATCCGGTCCTGACACCGCCAGGGTGTCATTTAACCCGTCATGAGGTATCAGTTCAGCACCCCGGACGCCGAAGTCATTGATGGGTTATGCCGCAGCAGGTCCCGCGCACAGGATCAGCATCGTGCCATTGCGGCTCCCCCCGTCTAGGAGTTGTGTTTTTGGCGCGTTAATGTGTTGGGCCCCGGGGTACCTCTTCGAACCCGTCCGAAAGGGTTTGCAAAAAGGCCACGATGGCATCCTCTTCCTCCGGCGTCAGGCCCAGGTTACCGACAATCCCGGCGGTCAGGTTGCGATTAACTTCCGGCTCTGGCCAGCAATCCATCCGCAACGCATCCTGTTCCGATGTGAAGAGGCTTTCATTCAATTCGGTTTTCGGATTGTCCGGACAGACGGCCTTTACATCCCGCGTATTGTAAAAATGCACGATGCCCTCCAGGCTCTTGAAATAGCCGTTGTGCCCGTAGGTCTTCGGAAAGCCCTTGCCGAAGCCCTTGGCGACGTTGCGCAGGGTGGGGAACTTGTACTTGCCGTCGTTTTCCATTGCGCGGTCTTCATAGTCGGGACGGGTTGCGAGAAAACCCCCGAGTCCCAGGTCCACCCAGTCGCGCCCCAGCGGATTGATCGGAGTACCATCGTCGAGCAGTATGCGGTCCATGTCGTAGAAAGGGTTGTCCGGGTTTCGCGGCGTGCCGATGTTGGCGTAGCCGAAACTGGTGAACAGGGGGAGAGCGGCGTCGAGCCTGTGGCAGGCCGAGCAGCGCACATCCTGGAACAGTTGCAGTCCCTCCGCTTCCTGCGCTGTCAGTTCGACGTCGCCGTCTAGGTATCGGTCGTACTTCGAAGAGAACTGGTTGACCTCGCTCGAGGCCTCGTAGGCGGCGATGGCTAGCCCGATGCGGTCGTAGGTGAGAGCAAGGCCTTCATAACAATCGAGCGGCTCCCCCCAGGCCTCGTCGAACAGTTGCGCGTAATCGGAATCCATGACCTTGAAACAGACGCTTTGAGGGTCAGGATTGTTCTGCTCCACCGGGTTCAGAAAGGGGCCCTGTGCCTGGTCTGCCGCCGGATTGCCCAGTTTCTCGCCGGTTGCCCGGCCATCCCAGAAGTTGCCGCCGGAGGGTCTGCCGCTGGCGCTGAAACCGAATACCGGGCTTTGGGTCGCGTAGGCTGCGCTGGGGGGCTTGCGGCCGCCAAAGCGTACCGGTATGGCACCGCGATAGACGCCGCCGTGACGGTTGATGCCGGCGACCGGCCCCGTCCAGCCAGTCTCGGGCGAGTGGCAGGAGGAGCAGGAGACCCTGGAGGGATCGGAGAGATTGTCGAAAAACAGTTGCTTGCCCAATTGTTCCTTGGGCGTCAGCCCGTCGGCGAGCGCCGGGCCTTGAAGCATCCCTGCAATGAGCAACGGAGTCAGGGCGAACAGATGTGACCTGGACATAGACGCCTCCCGTCGTGCAAAGGATCGATGAAGGTGCCGGCGAACATATCCGGACTGGTTTGATCGTTCATCGGGCCGGCGTCCCGGCTCCAGTGGGCCGGGCGGTCAGGTGGGTTTCCGGTTTGTCGGGAGCAGCTGCGCTTAACTGGACAGCTTAGCGCGCCAGGCTCCCGACAGGCGTCGGGATATATTTGCAGACCTTCTAATATATAGGTGCGATCCGAAATTAAATCCATATTTTTTTTGCGGATATCGATACAGGGAAGATGCTGTCTTCACCGGGTCCGCATAACGTCCGGACGCTGAACGAGGCGACGCAGCGCCGGCCCGCCTGCTATGGTATGGCGTCAGGCAGCAGAACGTTCAGGGAGGACAAAATGCCATTTACAGATCGATCACTGCTTCAGAGGGGACTGGAACTCGCGGCGCTGGCGATCTTCGTTGCCGGCTGCAGTGGTCATCCGGTCAGCGTTGACGAGGCGTACCGACAGGCGGTGCAGGACGCGGCCATCGTCGAGGCGTCGGAAATCGCGACCGACCTCGTTACCATCCGTCGCGACAACCCGCAGCTGGTCTGGAACGCGGCCGGCGACAGGATACTCGTCGCCACCTGGAAATCGCGGGATGCCTTCGACCGCTTTATCGCGCCCGCCGACAGAACGCCGGACAATCCGGACTACGCTGTCTGGGTCACGACCGTACCGCAGGTCAGGGAACACTGCGCTGCCTGGGCGGCACAGTCGGGTCGCGGCGAAGCGAAGCTGGACCTGCGACTCAAGCAGTATCTTGGCCTGGCGCCGAGCTGGCACTATGACCTCTTCGTCGAACTCTGGGTGGAGCCGGCACGCCTGTTCCGTCCCTGTGTCGATCCGCAGACCGACGACGGCAGCTGCGAGCTGCACTTCGGCGATCAGGTCCCGAAGGTGACCAATATCGCCGACTATCGCGACTTCTATCGCGACCTCTACTACAAGAGCTTTCGCGCCAGCGATGGCGTTCCCTGGACCGGACTGGGCTATACCTACGACTGGGGCAACGCCGAGAGCGCAGTCGGCGCCAGCGAGTTCATTCTGACGCCCGGTACGCCCTACGAAATCCACTCGGCGACGCCGACGGCGGAGTACTGCGCCGGCTGACGTGGCCTGTTCGCGGCGGTTATCGGCAACGAGGGCGTTGCGCCCACGAGCGGGGCAATGTCTGATATTTATTGGGGCCAGGTAGCTGAAGGGCTCCTCCCGAGGCGAATAACCGATCAGTTGGCCGGCCAGCTCAGGTTCAGGGCCCGGTCGGCGACCAGGCGCACGTCTTCGTCCTGGTGAGTCACCAGCAGCAGCGTCTTGTGCCCGGCGCGGGCGGTCTGGCGGGTCCAGCGCGCGGCGGTTTCGCGGGTTTCGGGGTCGAGCTCGGCGAAAGGCTCGTCGAGCAGCACGATGGGTTCGGGCCGCAGCAGCGTACGGATCAGCGCGACACGCTGGCGCTGGCCGCCCGACA
>JABXIM010000205.1 GCA_013373085.1 Oceanospirillaceae bacterium
ACATAGCGCTGTAACAGCTGCAGCAACTTCTCGGCATCCACGCGGTCAGTCTTGGCGCGTCGTTTCCGACGGTTGACCTCAATCGCCGATGAATCGACCACGTAAATGGTCACGCCGACCGACCGTAGCCAAAGTGCCAGCCAGAAGCCTTCCCAGCCTGCTTCGTAACAGGCGATGACTTTGCAGTCCGGGGCCAGCTTCAGACGCTCCTTACTTTGGCGAATCTCTTGCAGGACCTGGTCTTGATTCAACGCATCCACTGTTTTGCTGCGTTTCTTGCTCCCGTTGCTGAACAGCAGCTTCCAGTGCTTATCGGCCAGTTCCATGGCCATGAATAAAACCGGTGCGGTGCTATAGTTCTGACAATGAAGGGTCGTGTTCATGACTGAATCCTCCTGGTCTTATCCACTCAGAGGTTAGTCGTGGGGACGACCCTTCATAGCATCTACGAATTACGTTTTTCCCGCTAAAGCGCGATGAACCTAAAAAACGCCAAATTCACCTTATAAAAACCTTTATTCAATACCAGGCCGACGCTATGACGATCAATATCATCACTTACGAATCAGCCATAGAATCCGTCACCTGGTCTGGGGCGATCGATGCCCTGCGCTCCGGCCACATGATGGCTACGCCTCAAGTCAAAGACATATTGCTCGGCCCGCCGGATGGCACGCTGCTAAACCGTGCCGCCTTTATCGATGGCATTGGATACGGTGTAAAAGCGGTCACTGTTTTCGATTCCAACCCTGCTAAAGGGCTGGATACGGTGCAGGGGGCCATGCTCGTTTTCGAGCCCAACCACGGTACTCTCACCGCCATTATCGACAGCCGCCTGGTAACGGAGCTGAAGACAGCGGGCGATTCGGTTCTTGGCGCACAACTGCTGGCCAGGCCGGACAGCCGGCACCTGCTCGTCGTGGGCGCCGGCGCGGTTGCACGCAATTTGATACGGGCTTACATAGCCGGTTTTCCATCCATAGACCGGGTCACAGTCTGGGCCCGGCGACATGAACAGGCAGAGTTGCTGGTCAGCGAGAGCCAGGATATTTCGGTCGATATCGTTGCGGCAAAGAACCTTCCGGACGCAGTCAGACAGGCCGATATTGTCTCTACGGCCACCATGGCAAGGGAGCCCGTTTTGAAGGCGGAATGGGTATCTCCAGGCGCGCATATCGACCTGATTGGCGCCTACAAGGCCGATATGCGCGAAGCCGATGACGACCTTATCGCTTCGGGATCGCTGTTTGTCGACGCCCGCGAGACCACCATTCACCATATCGGCGAACTGATGATTCCGATTGCCTCGGGCGTCATCTCCGAAGCCTCGGTAAAAGGCGACCTCTATGACCTGGTGCAAGGCAGAATTGGCAGGCAGTCAGCCGACGAGATCACAATCTTCAAAAACGGTGGCGGCGCTCACCTCGACACCATGATCGCAACCTATATCAGCAATGCGATGAAGCGCTGAGCAAAACACTCGATACGGCTCCAGTTTATGCGGCTGTCCGAAGCCCTCTCCCAACCCCTACCGGCGGAACAGCTGCAGAGGCTGCACCCCGACGTTGCAAAAAACAATGCCGATCGAGGCTCAGGACCAACCGCCATTCGCGGATGATCGACTCGGCGTGCACCCGGGCGAACGTCTTCTACTATTACTACCTGCCGGTTGCAGAAGTACGGCCTACAGGGAGATCTTTGATCATGACAGCTCTAATATTTGCAAGACGCCTGAGCACTGGCCTGCTCCTGGCCTCGGCCGTACCCGCCGCCATGGCGCAAACAACGGAAGCGGACGTGCCGACGAATCCCCTCAAGGACGCCTATTTCGGCGAGCAGCACGTCCACACCGGCGTGTCCATGGACGCCTTCATCGCCGGCAACCGGCTGAGCCCGGATGACGCCTACCGCTTCGCCAAGGGCGAGGAAATCATGGTCAACGGCAGCATGCACAAGATCAAGCGTCCGCTCGACTTTGTCGCCGTGACCGACCACTCGGAGTTCATGGGCGAGGCCTACAGCCTGATGAACGAAGGCGCGCCCGGATACGGCGACGAGGTTGCCGTGGCATTCCGCGAGGCACCGGATCTGGAGACCGCGCTAGGGCTTTACGGCAAGTACGTGCTCGCGCCGCTCGCCGGCGGCGGCGACCCGCATCCGCAGTTCTTCCAGGGCGAGGAGGCGATCAAGTCGACCTGGCAGAAGAATTTCGAGGCCACCGAAAAGCATTACGAGCCGGGTAGCTTCACCACGATCCACGCCTATGAATGGACCTCGGCGCCGGGCGGGTCGAACCAGCACCGCAATGTGTTCTTCCGCGATGCCAATGTACCCGACAAGCCCTTCTCGTCGAACGAGGGAGCGGACCCCGAAATGCTCTGGGCCTGGATGCAGACTCAGCGCGACGATGGCAAGAAGGTCTTTGCCATTCCGCACAACTCGAACGAATCCAAGGGCCTGCTCTTTGCCGAGGCGAGCCTGACCGGGGTGCCGATCGGCGAGGAATACGCCGAGACACGTGCCAGCATGGAACCCCTGATCGAGATGATGCAGGTAAAAGGCAACTCCGAAGTCGTACCGAACTTCTGGCCCAACGACGAGTTCGCGGATTTCGAGAATGCGGTCACGATCCAGAAGTTCAACGGTCGCGGCTTCGTCAAGGAGAATTTCGTCCGTTACGGACTCGGGCGCGGTATCAAGTACCGTTCCCAGCTCGGTGTAAACCCCTTCAAATACGGCTTCGTCGGTGGCACCGACAGCCATAACGGCACCCCCAGCAACGTCGAGGAGGACAATTACAAAGTCGGCAGCCACGGGCTCGCCGACCGGACCGCGGAGGTTCGCGCAACGTCGATGCTCGAGGGCGAGATGCTGATCGCCGATGCCAACCCCGGTGCGCTGACCGCCGTCTGGGCCGAGTCCAACACCCGCGGCGCGATCTGGGATTCCATGCTTGCCAAGGAGACCTTCGCCACCAGCGGTCCGCGCATGAAAGTACGATTCTTTGCAGGCCAGGGCTTTGCCGAAAGCTATGACAGTTACGACGCGATGGTCTCCGATGGCTACGCGAAGGGCGTCCCCATGGGCGGCGACTATTCCGGTAGCGAGGCGCCGCAATTCCTGGTCTGGGCGATGAAGGACCCGATCGGACCAAACCTCGACCGTATCCAGATTATCAAGGGCTGGTACGAGAACGGGGAGATGAAAGACAAGGTGCACGACGTCGTGGCTTCTGGCGACCGACTGCAGGCGGACGGCAGCGTCACGCCAATCGACGCGCCGATCGACATGAAGACCGGCGACTTCAATACCGAGAAAGGCGACCCCGAACTGATGACCGTCTGGACCGACCCCGAATGGGACCCGGCGCAGGAAGCCTTCTATTACGCGCGCGTGCTTCAGCTGCCAACCGCCCGCTGGACGCTTTACGACGAGCTGCGCGCCGGGGTGAAATACCCGGACGACGTCAAGCGCCAGTTGGTCGAGCGCGCCTGGGCCTCCCCGATCTGGCACGAGGCGGACTGAGACACCTATGCTGAATCGAATCGCCAGAGAACCGCTTCTCCACTGCTTCGTGCTGGGCGCGCTTCTCTTCGCGGCCTGGTCCCGGGTCGCGCCACAGGAGACGGGCGGGGTCAGCGACGACCTGATCGTCGTCGACCAGGCGCGGCTCGATCACCTGGAAACGCTCTGGAAAGCCCAGTGGAAACGCGACCCTTCGCCGCAGGACGTGGCGGCGATCATCGACCGCCACCTGCGGCAGGAGGTGTTCTATCGGGAGGCGCTGCGCATGGGGCTCGACCGCGATGACGAGATCATTCGTACCCGGCTTGCGCAGAAGATGGAGGCGGTGGCAAGCGATCTCAGCAGGCTGATGCAGCCCCCCACCGAGGACCAGCTGCGCGCGTTTCACGCCGGGCGCCCCGATCTCTTCACGCTGCCGCAGGCGTTCGCCTTCCGGCAGGTGCTCTACCTGCCCTCCGAGGCGTCCGGCGATACCGTCGACACAACTCTCGCTGCCTTGCGCGCGGGCGGCGAGGTTCCGCCGGACCGGCTCGACAAGCTCTCGGTGCCGCTCGACTGGGCGCTGACCCCGGCTCAGACGCTGGAAAATTCATTCGGCGGCGGTTTTGCCGAGGCGCTGTCCGGGCTGCCCGTGGGAAAATGGTCGGGACCGGTCCGCTCGGGGCTTGGACTGCACCTGGTGCAGATCACCGAAAGCCAGCCGGCACAGCTGGCGCCGTTCGAGGAGATCCGCGACTTCGTCGCCCGGCAGTACGAGTATTACGCGGTGCTGGAGGCGCAGGAGCGGATGTTCCGGGAGCTGCTGGATAAATACGATGTACGCATCAGCGCAGAGGGCTTGCCCGAGCCCCTGAAGCAGGAGTACGCCCGGCAATGATCCTGCGTCTTCTCGCCCCCCTGCTCCTGAGCCTGGCCGTGCTGGCCCTGCTGAGCCACTCCTTGCCCGTCCAGGCGCACGAGATCCGACTCGCCTACCTGCAGATCGACGAACGGGCGCCGCAGCGCTACGACATTCTGTGGAAAGTGCCCACCAATAACGGCATGGTGCAGGACATCCGCCCCGCCTTCGCGCCCGGTTTCACACTGACGCCGCAGCCCGGCGGGGCCATCGTGAATGGTTTCGTGATCTTTCGTTACAGCCTGGCGGGCGACGCCTCGCTGCCCGGCACGCGCGTCAGGATAGAGGGTCTCGACCGCACCACCATCGAAGCGATGGTCAACATCACCCAGCTCGACGGAACCCATCACAGTTTCCTGCTGCGTCCGAGGCAAAGCTCGGTACAGGTCCCCGAAGTGCCCTCGGCCTGGACGGTGGTGAAGAACTACACCCGGCTTGGCGTCGAGCATATCCTGGCCGGCCTGGATCACCTGGCCTTCGTGGCGGCGCTGATGCTGATCGTCCACGGCTGGCCGATGCTGCTGAAGACGGTGACCGCCTTCACCCTCGCTCATTCGATCACGCTGGGACTGGCGACGCTCGGCTACCTGTCATTGCCACCGCCCCCGGTCGAGACCCTGATCGCGCTCAGTATTCTACTGGTGGCCGTCGAGGCCATTCACCTGCGGCGCGGCAGGCACAGCCTCGCCACGCGCTGGCCATGGGTCATCGCCTTCGCCTTCGGCCTGCTCCATGGCTTCGGATTCGCCGGGGCCCTGATGGAGATCGACATGCCACAGGGCGATATCCCGCTCGCGCTGCTGTTCTTCAACGTCGGGGTGGAGCTGGGCCAGCTGCTGTTCATTACCGTCCTCCTGCTGTTCCTCGCGTCCGTGCGCAGACTGATCGTACTGCCACGAGCCGCGCCTATCGGAGCTGCCTACGGGATCGGTGCGCTCGCCGCCTTCTGGGTTCTTGAACGGCTGGAGACGATGTTCTTCTGAGACAGCGCTTTGAACAGCGAAAGCACGGACCGGAGGTGGGTGAAGACGCAAATCCTGCCTTGCCTGTATTGGCGCTTCCCGTCGATTTCGAGTGCGCCGTCACTCGCCATATCGAGCGTATTCCAGATCGACAGCGAGCCCGACGTTACCCTTTCCTCGCGCCCCGATTGTTGGGTTACGCGACTTCGTCGCTCCACCCAACCTACGACTAAATCTGGTAGCGGGGGCCGGATTTTAGTCGACGACCTTCGCCCGCGGTTATGAAGAGCGAGCCCGACGATATTTTAAGCACTCCATAAACGAAAAAAGCCCGAATTCTTTCGAACTCAGGCTTTTCTCTAAATTTGGTAGAGGGGGCCAGATTTTAAAAGACGACCTTCGG
>JABXIM010000138.1 GCA_013373085.1 Oceanospirillaceae bacterium
CAATTTCTGCCTTAACCTCTTCCTTAATTTTATTGTATTGACCGATAAGGTCAACCATTCTTATTGGTTCCATTATACCTTATAAAACTCTTTGTACCACTTCACAAATTCTCCTACACCATATTCCAAACTGGTTTGGGACTTGTACCCAAGATTGTCAATCAAATCTTGTACGTCAGCGTAGGTAGCCGCAACATCACCCGGTTGCATTGGCATAAAATTCTTCTTCGCCTCCACTCCCAGTGATCTTTCGATTATCCGTATAAACTCAAGCAGGTTTACCGGCCCATTGTTGCCAATATTATAGATCTTAAATGGGGCGGGTGATGAGGATGGATTTGGGCTATCTGAACTCCAGTTCCCATCAGAACTCGCAGGGTTAGAATTTATTCTGACAAGTCCCTCCACAATATCATCTATGTAAGTAAAGTCCCTCGACATTTCCCCATTATTAAACACCTTAATAGGGTCTCCATTTAATATAGCCTTCGTAAAAAGAAAATATGCCATGTCTGGTCTACCCCAAGGCCCGTAAACGGTAAAAAATCTAACACCTGTCGTGGGCAAACCATAAAGATGACTATAGGTATGAGCCATCAACTCATTACTCTTTTTTGTTGCCGCATACAGACTTATTGGATGATCCACATTATCACTAGTGGAAAACGGCATTTGACTATTCATTCCATAAACTGATGAGCTACTCGCATATGACAAATGCTCTATATTATGATGTCTGCAACATTCAAGGATATTCAGAAAACCGACCAAATTACTTTTGGCATAAGCCATGGGGTTTTCAATACTATATCTTACCCCTGCCTGAGCTGCCAAATTGATAACATGGGTGAATCTATATTTTTTGAAAAGCTCATTTAAGTTCTCTTCATCCTCTAGGTCAAGTCTGGAGAAAGAGAAATTGCTTAATAATGAAGAGTGATATTCTTGATTATAACCTAACTCTCCTTTAACACCAATCGATGCCAGCCTTGCATACTTCAAAGCGGGATCATAATAGTCGTTTAAATTGTCTATCCCTACACAAATTTCGCAATCATTGGCTAATCGTTTGACCAAATGATAGCCGATAAAACCTGCAGCTCCAGTTACTAAAACTCTCATTTACAATCTTCCGTCAACTATCTCTCGTGGCAAAAAGGCCTTGACATCAAAAATAATTCCTCCATTCTCCTTCACCCTTTCATAAGGTAAATGCAGAAATTCATTATGGTTCACAGCAACAACTACCGAATCATAATTATTAAATAAAGGAGCATCAATTAGCTGAATACCAAACTCCCTTAAAACTTCGGCCTTATTTGCCCATGGGTCATGAACATCTACATTAAGCCCGAATTCGATCATTTCGTTATATATGTCAACAACCCTTGTGTTTCTAATATCAGGACAATTTTCTTTGAAAGTAATTCCAAGAATTAAAGAGCTATCTCCTTTTACTCTTTTTCCTTTCTTGATCAGAAGCTTAATCACTTTGTTAGCAACAAACTTACCAATTGAGTCATTTACTTTTCTACCTGACGAAATCACAGCCGGATAATACCCCAAAGACTCTGCCTTCTGCTTCAAATAATATGGATCAACACCAATACAATGTCCACCGACAAGACCCGGTTTATACTTCAGGAAATTCCACTTTGTGGCAGCAGCCTCGAGCACATCATTAGTATCAATATCCATTCTGTCGAAAATCAACGCCAGTTCATTAACAAAAGAAATATTAATGTCTCGCTGAGCATTCTCAATAGCCTTAGAAGCCTCTGCTACCCTCATATTAGGAGCAAGATGGGTTCCTGCATCAATTATTGATAAATAGAGATTATTTACTTTCTCTCCAATTTCAGGAGTACTACCAGAAGTGACTTTTTTTATGGTTCTAAGCGTATTCTTTTTATCACCAGGATTAATCCGCTCTGGTGAATAGCCGCAGAAAAAGTCCTTGTTAAATTTAAGTCCAGAGCTTTTTTCTAAAACAGGCACACAATCTTCTTCTGTACAGCCAGGATAAACTGTGGATTCATAAATGACCAAATCACCCTTTTTAAGCACACTACCAACCGCTTTACTGGCATTTATCAAAGGACTCAAATCTGGATGATTGTACTTGTCAACAGGCGTTGGTACGGTAACAATATATACGTTACAGGATTCAATATCCTTAAGATGGCACGTATTGGTTAAGCCATTACCATTATTACCCTTAATTGCAGAGCGCAATAATTCTTCCTCAACCTCAAGTGTATGGTCATGGCCACTATTCAGTTCATCAACTCTTAATTTGTTGATGTCAAAGCCCGTGACTTCATATTTTTCTGCAAAAGCAACGGCAAGTGGTAACCCTACATATCCAAGGCCGATGATTGCAATCCTATCTTTCATACCTTAATAAACTCTAAAATAAGGATTTAAAAGGTTTTCCTTATTGTACAAAAGTTCTTTTCCTTCAGGGGTTTCAACAGTTCCTTTAAGGGACTTAACCACCGCATGAGCAGCCGCAGTATCCCACTCCATGGTAGGGGCAAATCTAGGATAAATATCAGCTTTTCCTTCGGCAATCATCATGAATTTTAGAGAACTCCCCATAGAGACAATCTTCGGTTCGTTCAACTCCTTTAAGAAATCTTGTGTCTCTGAACTCAGGTGTGACCTAGAAGCGACTATCCTTAATCCTTTGGTATTGAAATCAATTTCTTTAATGGGTTTTAGTTCTTCTATTCGTCCTTCCCTTTGAACAAATGCACCCGAACCAATGAAACCAAAATATTGAGAGGATAATAAAGGAGCTTCTACAACTCCCAAAATTGGCTTCCCATTTTCAACTAGAGCAATATTTACTGTGTACTCTCCATTTCGTTTAATAAACTCCTTGGTTCCGTCTATCGGGTCGACCACCCACAGTCTATTCCAATATTTACGCTGTTCATAAGCTGTATGCTTTCCTTCCTCGCTTAAAATTGGAATACCTGTTTTTTCAAGGTAAGAGCAAATCACCTCATGACCTTTTTTATCCGCTTTAGTCAAGGGCGAATCATCTGACTTCATATCTACTCCGAAGTCTTCAGATTCATAAATTTTCAATATCTCTTTACTTGCGTGGCTAGAAGCTTCTCGAGCTATCACTAATAATTTTTCTAATGAATAACCCATTATACAATCATTCCTGCAGCAACAGTTTCATTTGTAGACTCATCAACCAAAATAATTGCTCCGGTTGACCTGTTTTTACGATAGCTGTCATTCATGATTGGCTTGGTTGTTCTTAAGGACACTTTGATTATGTCATTCAGACTAATTTTATCATACTCTTTATTTCTGTGAAGTGTATTAATATCCAATTTGTAATTAATGTTCTTCACCATTGTTTTAACCTCATTTGAAGCATGGAGCAAGGTATATTTTGATCGTACTTGAGGCCCTTGAGCTGAAAACCAACAAAGCATGACATCTACATCTTGTGAGACATTTGGTTGATTTCCCGTTTTCACAATCATATCACCTCTCCCAATGTCTATATCGTCTTCAAGTGTCATGGCAATACTCATGGGAGCAAAAGCTTCCTCAATCTCCACTTCCATTAAATGAATTTGTTTCACTTTGGAAGTAAACCCTGAGGGAAGCACAGTTATTTCATCCCCCTTCTTGAAGATTCCGCCTGCAATTCTCCCTGCATACCCTCTATAATCGTGGTATTTATCACTCTTAGGTCTTA
>JABXIM010000055.1 GCA_013373085.1 Oceanospirillaceae bacterium
CTACGAGGGCACCAACGGCATTCAGGCGCTCGACCTGCTGGGCCGCAAGGTGATCGGCTCCAGGGGCGACCTGCTGGAGCACTTTGTTGGCCAGGCCAACGCCTTTATCGATGAGCAGATCAACGATCCGGCCATGGCCGAGTTTATCGTGCCGTTGCAGGTCAACCTGCAACGTTGGGTGGAACTGACCCATGGCATCGTTGCGCGCAACCAGCGTAATGCCGACGAGCTGGGCGCCGCGAGCTTCGATTACCTGATGTACGCCGGCTATACCGTTCTTGCCTATATCTGGGCGCGTAGCGCGGCCGTCGCGCGGCAAAAGCTGGCGGCCGATAACGGCGACGCCGCTTTCTACCGGACCAAGCTGACCACCGCGCGGTTTTACTTCCAGCGCCTCCTGCCGCGCAACGAAGGATTGGCGCAGAGCATCTCGGCGGGCGCCGAGACGCTGATGGCGCTGGAAGACGAGGCGTTTTAACACTGCCCGTTCAGGCTTCCGAGGCGCTCGCCAGGAGGCCTGACCATTGCGTTGAGCACCAAAGCACCTGCAAAAAAAGGAGACGTGCAATGACGTCGCTGATTTCCAGCGAACGCCGGGGGAAGATCCTGTCGATCAGCCTCCAGCGCCCGGACAAAAAGAATGCCCTGACCACCGCGATGTACGAGACATTGACCGGCCTGTTTGCCCGGGCTGATCAGGACGACGCGGTAGCAGTGATCCATTTCACGGGCAGCGGCGACAGTTTCTGTGCCGGCAACGATCTCAATGACTTTATGGCCGCAGCCCGGCACGGAGAGGCGGATAGTCCCGGGCGTGCTTTTTTGCAGCAGCTGCACCGTCAGCGCAAGCCGGTGGTGGCGGCGGTGAACGGAGTGGCGGTGGGCATCGGGGTAACCATGCTGCTCCATTTCGACTTCGTCTATGCCGCCGCCGGTGCACGCTTACGCCTGCCGTTCGTCGACCTCGGACTGTTACCGGAAGGGGGTAGCAGCGCGCTGCTACCGCAGATGCTGGGACACCGGCGTGCAGCGGAGCTGTTACTGGCGGGGCAGGGGTTTGATGCCGACGACGCCTTGAAGATGGGCATCGTCAACGCGGTTTACCCGGCGGACGCGTTGCAGATGCACAGCTGGTCAATGGCCGAGCGGCTGGCTGGAAAACCGCCGCTGGCGTTGCAGCAGGCCAAGAGGATGATGAAGCAGAATCCCGTTCGACCGCTGGCTGAGGTGATCGATAGCGAGGTGGATGACTTCATGGCTGCTCTTGCCGGAGACGAGGCGCAGCAGGTACTGCATGCGTTGATGAAACCGGTTCAGTAACGCCCGGTCGGGCTCAGTCTCCGTTCGAGCGGGTAATCAGGTTCACGACAGTGTCGGCGATCTCCTCCAGGTCCTGCCGTTGTGCGTAGATCCCGTCGATCAACAGACGCGCAAGCCCGTGCATGGCCGCCCAGCTTGCCTGCGCGGTTCTCAGCGCAGAATGCTCGCCTGGCAATACCTGCCGGGCCTGCATGCGCTCCACGAGGTCGACCCACAGGCGGAAACTGGCCTTGGACTTCTGCTGTAGTGACGGGGTTGGATCGCCGCGCTTCCAGATCTCCTTGCCGTACATCAGGTCATAGGTTTCGGGGTTGTCCTGGGCAAAGCGGATGTAGGTGCGCACCCACCCGGTAAACAGCGCTTTGCCATCCTCGCCGTCCGATCTTTCGAGAACGTCCCTGATCATCCTGTCCTGCGCCTCGAAACCGATTTCGGCAATGGCGCAGAGCAGGGCGTTCTTGTCCTTGAAATGGTGATAGGGCGCCATGCGCGACACTCCGACGCTGTCGGCCAGCCGACGCATGGATAAACCGTCGATGCCGGAGTCGCGAATGATGGCGCTGGCCGCTTCGATCAAAGCAGGGCGCAGCTCGCCGTGGTGATAAGGCTTGGTAGCAGACATGGGCCTACCTTAGATCCACGACTTGACGCCGTCAAGATTAAGCCGTAACTTGACGGTGTAAAGATCGGGCGTGGACAGGTACTAACGTTTCAGGAAGTAGCTTTCCGGCCCGGGAACAAAACAAGAGGCTTTACCATGACCGCAAATCGTTATCCGCACCTGATGACCCCCCTGGATCTGGGGTTTACCACGCTGAAAAACCGCGTGCTGATGGGCTCGATGCACACCAACCTGGAAGAACAGCCGGGCGGCTTCGACAAACTGGCGGCCTTTTACGCTGCCCGCGCCCGCGGTGGGGTCGGTTTGATCGTGACCGGAGGCATTTCGCCCAATGCCGAGGGGGTGGTGTTCGCCGGGGCTGCAAAGATGGATGACGAAGGCGAACTGCCCCATCACCGCATCGTCACGGACGCGGTGCACGCGGCCGGCGGTAAAATCTGCATACAGCTGCTGCACGCCGGCCGCTACGCGGCCATCAAGGACGCGGTCGCGCCCTCGGCGATCCGGGCTCCGATCAGCAAGGTCGTGCCCCGGGAGCTGAGCGATGCCGAGGTCGAGAAGCAGATCGATGACTACGCGCGTGCCGCCAGGCTGGCCCAGCAGGCGGGCTACGACGGCGTCGAACTGATGGGGTCGGAGGGTTACCTGATCAATCAGTTCCTGGCCGCCCGCACCAACCAGCGCAACGATCGCTGGGGCGGCAGTTATGAAAACCGCATGCGTTTCCCGCTGGAGGTGATTCGCCGCGTGCGCGAGCGGGTCGGCGATGAGTTCATCCTGATCTACCGGCTGTCGATGCTGGATCTGGTCGAAGAGGGCAGCAACTGGGACGAGGTCGTGACCCTGGCCAAGGCGGTGGAGCAGGCGGGGGTGAACATCATCAATACCGGTATCGGCTGGCACGAGGCGCGGGTGCCGACCATCGCCTCCAGCGTGCCGCGCGCGGCGTTCACCGGCGTCACGGCCAAGCTGAAAGCCGAGGTCGGGGTGCCGGTGATCACCTGCAACCGCATCAATACCCCCGAAGTGGGCGAGCAGGCGATCGCCTCAGGCCAGGCAGACATGATCTCGATGGCGCGCCCGTTCCTGGCAGATCCCGAATTCGTCGCCAAGGCCGCCGCAGGGCGCGCGGACGAGATCAATACCTGTATCGGCTGCAACCAGGGGTGCCTGGACCACGTTTTTGTCGGCAAGCTCACCACCTGCCTGGTCAACCCGCAGGCCTGTCGTGAGGACGAGCCGGAGATTGCGCCGGCTGTCGAGCCGCGTCGGATCGCGGTGGTGGGCGCAGGACCTGCTGGCATGATGGTGGCGGCGGTCGCCGCCGAGCGCGGTCATCGCGTCACCCTGTTCGACTCCCGTACCTGCCTGGGGGGCGAGTTTGAGATCGCCGCCCGCATTCCGGGTAAGGAAGAGTTCTACGAGACGCTGCGCTACTACGAGAAGCGGTTCGAAACCGCAGGCGTCGAGGTCCGCCTGGGTCAGACGGCGACCCGGGATTCGCTGCTGGCCGAGGGTTATGACGATGTGGTGGTCGCGACCGGGGTGCGTCCCTGGACGCCGCCGATTCCGGGCGTGGAAAACGCCCGGTACCTCGATTACCTGGATGTGCTGGAGCAGGGCAAACCGGTCGGACGGCGCGTGGCGATCATCGGCGCCGGTCCCATCGGCTTCGATGTGGCGGAGTTCTTGACCGAGTCCGACGAGCATGTTCACCAGGGCAAGGAAGGGTTCATGGCCGAATGGGGCGTCGACGCCAGCTTCGAAACCCGCGGCAGTCTCGTCGCCCCGCGGCCGGTGCCGGCAGTGGATCGGAAGGTCTACATGCTGGAGGTACGCGATATCAAGGTGGGCTCGGAGCTCAGCAAGACCACCGGCTGGATTCACCGTGAAGTGCTGAAAAAGCGCGGTGTCGAGATGTGGGGCGGCGTTACCTTCACGCAGGTGGACAGCGATCGGGTGGCGCTGGTGCACCGGGGCGAGGCTAAGGAGCTGGCGGTGGATACCCTGATTGTCTGTGCCGGCCAGCGTGCCCGTGCGGACCTGGCAGAAGAATTGGAGGGCTCGGGTATTCGTGTGCACCGCGTCGGAGCCGCCCGTGACGCTCGCGGAATGGACGCCAAGCTGGCCTTCGCCGCCGGCCTGGAGCTGGCTAAGTCCCTTTAACGGTCTGATAAGCCAAACCCCTTGCAGGCGCCTGTACGATGCAGCCGTCCGGCTATATCTCGCGGGCGCCGCCTTTTTTTTTTCAGCACGCATCGCTGCTAACCACCTTTCGCTTGAATACCCGCTTAGCTTTGGTTCATCGCAGTATAGAGGGAGTGCTGCTCCAACGGTCAGATAGTCATCCCGCGTAGGCACTCTTCGGTGCGACTGACCACCGTGCCGAGTCGGTTCGCCGCGGGGCGCGGCTCCTACGGGCAGAGGGGCATCCCACGTAGGAGCGCCGCCCTCGGTGCGAATTACCACTGCGCCGAATCGGTTCACCGGGGGCGAACGCCCTACACGAGGTTTGCAAACACGCGAACCTTGGGTGGGCACACCTCCGTTTGATACCAAAACGTGGCGGTGCGGTGCGGTGCGGTTCGCGTCGCTTACCAGCACCCTACAAGTATTCCCTTCTAAAATGGGAAAAATCTTCGCTTTTAGCTTGAAACGCTCCCTTTCCCCGTTGTCGAAGCCTTCACAAGGCGAGGTGGGTATAAAGCCCTGGCTCTGCACTGGCGGGGATTCGGAAATGTCGAGTGCACGGGTACTCGCTGTGCGCTTTTAATCCACACGATTGCCGGCACGCTGTCGCTGCCACATTGAGGTGGCCACGACTCCTCCCGGAGCCATCACCCCTGTTGGTCCCGGTGCCCGTCCCGCACAGAACCGGTCCGCGTTGGCTGGATCGGAAACCTGTTATCGAGGAATCAGTGGTGACGCCGAAGCAGGCGAAAAGCGGAGGTGAGGGAGCCTGTCGTCGGAGGGCGCGACGATTTCCGAACGCTCGTATTTGCAACCGTCGCAGTTCGGCAAGGCAGGGCCCGGCGCCTTGAAATCGACGCCGGGCAACGGTGGTTAGGTGGAGGTGCGTTGTCCGGGATCAGATCCGGTTCAACGGCAGGCCGCGATCGAGAAAGGCCGCGATATTGGCTTTCAGGCTCAGTGCCATACTGGCGGCCGCTGCCGGGGTATGGCTGACCTTGATTCCCCTGGCCCTGGCGGCTTCGAGATCGACCCGACCGGTATCGGCGCCGGCAATGGCAATCAGTTCAACCGAGGGGGGCAACCGGTCGATCAGCCGCGCATCCACGGCTGTTTCGGCCATACAGGCATAGATGCGGGTGCCGGGTGCAATGCGTCGTTCGGCGACCGCGACACGTCCCAGTGACTGCAACTGACCGACCAGCTCAGGAGGCATGCCGGGGTTCAGAGCAATATCCGCTTGTGTGATCATGGCTGTTGTCTCCGAGGTTAAACGCGAACCGGATCCAGTGTCCGTTCGAGAAGGTCGGGTGTGATGTCTTCGATGCGGGTGACACCGGCGAGGGCCATGGCGGTCGCGATCTCGTTGCGCATCGTCGACAGCAGGTTGGCCACGCCTGATTCGCCGGCGCCGGCCATGGCATAGATCCAGGGCCGGCCGATCAGCACGCCGCGGGCTCCCAGCGCAAGCGCCTTGACCACATCGATGCCGCTGCGTACGCCGCTATCCAGATAGACTTCTGCCTGCGCACCCACCGCTTGGGCGATGGCGGGCAGCTTGGCGATGCTCGATGCGACCGAGTCGAGCTGGCGGCCGCCATGGTTCGAGACCACGACGCCGTCCGCGCCCACATCCACCGCAGCCCTGGCGTCGTCGACTTCCATTACGCCCTTGATCAGGATCTTGCCTGGCCAGATCGATCGCAGCCAGGCGATGTCGTTCCAGGTCACGCTGGGATCGAACTGGCTGTCGATGAAGGCCTTGTATACGTTGAGGTCGTCCGGATCGGGCACGACGTCGCTGAGGTTGCCAATCGTGTGCGGCTTGCCCTTGAGCGCCACATCCATGACCCAGCGCGGGCTGCTGACCAATTGCGCCAGCTTGGATACTTTGCTGGCGATATTCGTCCCCAGCATGCCGTTTCGATAATCGCGCAGGCGCATACCCGCGACGGCCAGGTCGACCGTGAACACCAGCGTGGTGCAGCCGGCGGCCTGGGCACGGGCGAGCAGCGTCTGCACCACGTCGCGATCCCGTAGCATGTAAAGCTGAAACCAGATGGGTTCGCCGGTGGCCCGGACGATTTCTTCGACAGGGCAGATGCCTAAGGTCGAGGTGGTAAAGGGTATGCCGATCGACTGGGCGGCGCGGGCGCCCTGGGTTTCGCCGCGGCGGGCATACATCCCGGCCATCCCGACCGGCGCCAGCGCGACCGGCATCGCCGCGTCGAACCCGGCAAGGGTGGTCGAGGTGTCGACGCCGTCGACATTGCGCATGACCCGTTGCAGCAGCCGGTACTGGTCGAAGTCGCTGGTATTCGAGGCGAGCGTGGTTTCGGCGTTGGCGCCGCCGTCGAGGTAGTCGAACAGAAACCGCGGCAGGCGTTTGTGAGCCAGGCGGCGGTAGTCGTCGACGGTTACCGGGTTGACGTTGAAGATACTCATCGCGAGTTCCCCCGTTTCAGATCAGTTGCAGCCATCCAGCGGGGCTCCCTGCTGGACGAACTGGGCGATGTTAAGACATACGCGCCGGGCCATGTCGCCCCGGCATTCCTGGGTCGCACTGCCGATGTGAGGCGACAGGGTTACCCGGTCGAACTGCATCAGCTCTGGCGACACCCGGGGTTCGAATTCGTACACGTCCAGACCCACCGCGCCCAGCTGACCGTTCTGCAGCGCTTCGACCAGTGCCGCCTCGTCGATCAACGGTCCGCGGCCGGTGTTGATCAGCACGGCATTCGGCTTCATCTTCGCCAGGGTGTCAGCGTTGATCAGGTGGCGGGTGCCGGCATTGAGGTCGCAGTTGAGCGAGACGATGTCCGCCTCCGCCAGTAACTGCTCCAGGCTGGCGCAGTAATGCGCACCCAGCTGCGCCTCGGTGTCGGGTTTGCGGTTGGGACCGTGGTAGAGAATCGTCATGTCGAAGCCGCGCGCACGGCGGGCAACGGCCTGTCCGATGGCGCCGAAGCCGATAATGCCGAGGGTTTTGCCATGCACGCGCTGGCCCAGCTGGCTGACGCCGCTTGCCCAGTCGTCATTGCGCAGGTGGCGTTCGCTAACGCCGAGCCGGCGACAGCTTGCCAGTAGCAGGGTCATGGCCATGTCGGCGGTGTCCTCGGTCACGACCGGGGTGTTGCTGACGGCGATACCGCGCTGACGGGCGGCGGCCAGATCGATATGGTCGATACCCACGCCGATATTGGCGATCAGACCGATACTCGCCGGCAAGCGGTCGATAAGTCCTGCGTCGACCGGATCCAGCGGGGTCGTGACCAGGATGTCGCCCTTGTCGGTCAGGGTCGTGCTCGGGTCAACGACGCTGACAGCGCCGAACTGACTGAGGGCATCGATCATGGCCTGTGGCAGAGGGCGGGCTACGAGAATGATGGGTTGTTGCATGACATTGATCCTGTTGCAAAGCGTTTGGGCGCGAGGGGCACGCTGGTGGCGTCTTCAGCCCAGCAGCGCGATAGCGGCGATCATCGCCAGGGTGACCAAGACCGGAATCACGACGGTAATGACACCGACGTCGCGATAGGCCTCCTTGTGGGTCAGGCCGGTAATGGTCAGCATGGCGATGATCGCGCCGCAGTGTGGCAGCGAATCGAAGCCGCCGCTGGCCATGGTGGCGACGCGGTGCAGTACCTCGGGCTCGATGCCCATCTCGAGATAGGACGGCGCCAGGGTCTGCATGAAGATCTGCAAGCCGCCGGTGGCGGAGCCTGTGATCGCGGCGACCAGGCTGATCGATGCGAACATCGACAGCATCGGTGGCAGCGGGGAGTTCAGCATGAAACTCGTAAAGTCCACGAAGCCTGCGGTATGGGTCACGACACCGCCAAATCCGATCACCGCGGCGGTGTTGATCAGCGGCATGATCGAGTCCTGGGCACCATGCCCCATGATCTGGATCGACTGGCGCTGAATCGACGGAAACAGTAGCGCTGCGAGCACGGATCCGGCCAGCAGAGCGAGGCTGGGCCAGACGATTGGCTGGCTATTGGCGAACTCCAGTAGCTGGCGCAACTGCGAACCTTCCGCCAGCGAAGCGACATCGAGGGACATGGCGATCACGCGGGGCAGAATGATGAACAGCAGCACCAGTGCCAGCGGCAGGCTGGCCCAGAGCCAGTGCGGATAATCGCCCTCGTCGGCCGAGGAAATACGGTCGTGCGGGGCCGGCGTGAAACCTTCGCCGCTGGCGACCGCCAGCACACGCTGACGTTCCAGGTACCAGATGCCGAAAACGAACATCAGTCCGCCGCCGATCATCGCGATCCAGAAGCCTGCGAACAGGTCCGTCCCAAGTGATACCGAAGAAATGACATTGTGGATCGACGGCGTGCCCGGCAGGGTGGTGAGTGTAAAGGTACCGGCGCCCAGCGCCAGGGCGGCGCAGAACAGCCGTTTGGGAATATTCGCTTCCTGCAGCAGCTTGAGTCCGAGCGGATACATGGCGAAGATCACCACGAAGGCGACAACGCCGCCATAGGTCAGCAGGGCGCAGGCCAGGGTTGTGATCCAGAGTGCGCGGTGCGGCCCGAGTTTCCTGACCAGTGCCAGGGCGATACTCGAGGCGGCATGGCTGTCGCCCATGACGCGTCCGAAGATGGCGCCGGCGGCGAACAGCAGGAAGAACTTGCCGGCGAAGGTGAAGGCGCCCAGGGGACCGAAGGCATAGTATTCCGTCAGGCTGTCGGCCAACGGCAGACCGTTGGTCACCACGACCAGCAAGGAACAGATCAGTGATGCCAGGATGATATTGATGCCCCGCAGGGCAAACCAAATCAGCAGCACTACGCTGCCCAGTAATCCGGCGTATTCCATTGTTATTATTCTCCAGCAAGCGCTTGGGGGGCTTGCCCCGTCCTGCGCTCCAGCAGCGGGACGGGGCGTCAGGGCCCTGTTTGCAGGTTCCCTGGGACTGATGCGGGGATTTGTTAGCCGATCTGCGCGCGAATCAGTTTCTTGTCGATCTTGCCAACACTGGTTTTGGGGATATCAGCGACCAGTTTGACGTCTCTCGGAATCGCCCACTTGTTGATGACGCCGGCGTCGACAAACTGCTGCAGGTGTTCGGCGACGGACTCGACCGAAAGTGCCTCGGATTTTGCGACCACAAGCGCGAACGGCCGCTCGCCCCAGCGCTCGTCGGGTACCCCGACCACGGCGACGGCCCCGACCTGCGGGTGCTGGCTGATTAGACGTTCCAGATCCAGCGACGAGATCCACTCGCCACCGGTCTTGATCACGTCCTTGATGCGGTCGCGGATTTCGATGACGCCGTTGGGGTGGATACAGGCGATATCACCGGTGTGCAGCCAGCCGCCTTGCCACAGCTCGTCGCCTTTTTCCGGCTCGTGGAGATAGCTCTCGGTCAGCCAGGGCGCGCGTACCACCACCTCACCGGTGCTTTTGCCGTCATGGGGCAACACTTTGCCATCGGCGTCCCAGAGGGCGATGTCGACCAGGTCGCTCGGCAGACCCGCGCGGGTGCGCCAGCCGACCTGACCGTCTTTGGACAGGTCACGATGGGTCCGGTCGATCCGGCTCATGGCCAGCAGCGGACAGGTTTCCGACATACCGTAGGCGCTGAAGGGTTCGATTCCCATCTCCATCGCGTGGCTGGCCAGACCCGGTGTCAGCGCGCTGCCGCCGATGATGATTTTCCAGCCGGTGAAATCGGTGTTGGCGGCTTCCTCGGACTGGATCACCATCTGCAGGATGGTCGGCACGCAGTGGGAAAAGGTCACGCCCTCTTCGCGGATGAGGCGGGCCAGTGTATTGGGTTCGTAACGACCGGGGTACACCTGCTTCACACCCATCATGGTGGCGGCATACGGAATGCCCCAGGCATGGACGTGGAACATCGGTGTAATCGGCATGTAAACGCCTTCATGCGGCAGCAGCGGCGCATTGCTGTCGCGCGTCGACAGGGTGTTGACCATGTTCAGCGTATGCAGAACCAGTTGGCGGTGGGAGAAGTAGACCCCCTTCGGATTGCCGGTAGTGCCGGTGGTGTAGAAAGCGGTCGCGACCGAGTTTTCGTCGAATTCGGGAAAATCGTAATGCGTATCGGCCTTGGCGAGCAGGGATTCGTACTCGCCAAGGCTGTCGAAGTCGGTGTCGTTACTGTCAGTGTCGTCGGTCAGACGGATATAGCCCTTGACCGTTTTCAACTCGTCGCGGATGCCGTCGATAATCGGCACGAAATCGTCGTGCACCAGTACCAGGTCATCTTCGGCGTGGTTCATGGTGTAGAGAATCTGGCCCGGCGACAGGCGGATATTGACGGTGTGCAGCACGGCGCCGATCATCGGTACGGCGAAGAAACACTCCAGGTAACGATGGCTGTCCCAGTCCATGACGGCCACGGTGTCGCCGGGTCCGATGCCGGCGGCTTTGAGGGTGTTCGCCAGTCGATGGATACGCTGGTTCAATTCTGCGTAGCTGAACCGGTACTCACCGGAGACGATGACGTTTTCGTTTTCGAAACGTTGCACGGACGTGAGCAGCTGTTTGATCAGCAGCGGGTAATGGTAGGCTGAGTCGCTGGACTTCAGGATTTTGGTAGCCATTTGGGGCCTCTTATTCGTAACAGGTATTATTCTTGTCAATTAAACTGGCCGTTATTCCAATTTAATGGCCGGGTTATGCGATCCGTTCCGCCGGAAGTGTTTTGGCGCCGGTCACCGTCATGGCGACGCTGACAAAATAACCCTTACCGACTTTGGTGATACCGATATCGGACAGCTCTTCATGTTCGGAATCGAAAAACTCCAGCTCAGCCGGACCCGACAACGCAGTCCCCGCGGCGACGTCCGTCAGCACGTTGATCGAATGCTGGTGCAGCGGGGCGCTCTCGGGATCCAGGCTCGGCAGGTAGCGGGTGTGGATCTGCGGTGCGAGCAGCATTGGCGGCAATTCCGATATCGGCGTTTCCTCGCTGAGATCGACGCGCCCGCGCATCAGCTGTCGTCCCATCGCGGACAGCGTGCCAACGAAGGTATTGCCGACTTCACGCCTGGGCCCGCCGCGGCCGACCGCAACCGGGCGGCTCATAAAGACTTCACCGAGCTTCTTCGGGAAGCCCTGAACGTGTCCCCGGGCGTGCGCGACTTCATTGTCGACCCAGATATAGGGTACGCGGCCGTAAGTATCGCCCCGGTAGCGGGCCGGGACGACAATGAAGGCTTCCTTGTACATGCCGCGGCGCGGATCCTCGATCAGGCGCGGGTCGCTATCGGCGGCGGAACTCCAGTCGGCGAAGATTGCGATGCACTGGGTGCTTTCGGTCGCTTCCAGGTCGCATGGCAGCATGGAGGCGATGGTATCCGCAGTGGTTTCGAATTCGATGGCGAGCAGGTCGCCGGAATAGTGCCAGGGCGGCGGTGTCAGGGTCGAGGCAACGCCCTTGGGCGAAAACGGCAGGCTCCAGCCTTTCATAATTATCGTGACTCCGGAATGTTATTGTTGAAGTTGAATCATTCGTAACGTTCTCGTTTTGGAATAATGCTGAAGTCGGCCTGTTGTTCGCTTGACAATATGCGTGCTCGCTTTGACATTATCCGCCATTTACGATCGACGTTATTGTCCCGCGTTTGCCACTTTGGACCTGCCCAGCCGATCAGCCAGAGGCGCAGTATTCCTGCCTGAAACAGCAGGGTGGCACCTTATGTCAAATTCAGAACGCCTTTTGTCAAGCCTCGCGCGGTGGCCTCTCTTAGGCTGTTTTCTGACGGGAATAGCCAATCGGTCAGGCCGGATTAAAAGGTTTGCTGGCTGGTGTTTCGAACGCTGTATCAGGGCAGTCCCAGCTGGTAGTTGAAATACAGCTTTTGCCATAGCGCCTGTTAAGGAATCTCCTTAATACCCTCAGATAAAATAAAACCGAGGTCTAAATGACAAACGCCGCACTACAAGTCGCACAAGAGTCGAGCCGGATCGACAAGGTCTTCAATAATCAGCGAATCGCTTCTCGCAAGAATCCATATCCGAGCCTGGGTGAGCGTCTGGAAGCGCTCGACAAGATCGACCGGATTCTGATGGATAACCAGGATGCCATTTGTGCGGCGGTCAACGCGGACTACGGCAACCGTTCCGCGCAGGAAACCAAGCTGCTCGAGATTTCCCAGATGGTCAGCGCCGTCGCCTACCACAAGAAGCATCTGAAGAAATGGATGGCGGCGGAAAAACGCCATGTCGGTATCACCTTCTTCGGCGCCAAGAACAAAGTCATCCCGCAGCCCAAAGGCGTCGTCGGCGTGGTAAGCCCCTGGAACTACCCGCTGGGGCTGGCCATCGGTCCTGCCATCGCTGCGCTGGCGGCTGGCAACCGAGTCATCGTCAAGATGGCGGCCAATTCGCAGAACCTCTGCAAGCTGCTGGACAAGCTGGTATCGGCCGAGTTCAGCGAAGATCAGTTCGCGGTCATTCCCGGCGTGTCTGCCGGCGAATTCACCGATCGCCCGTGGGACCACTTCGTTTTCACCGGCTCCCCCGCCACGGGCAAGGTGGTCATGGAAACCGCATCGAAGTATCTGACCCCGGTTACCCTGGAACTGGGCGGCAAGTCACCGACCATCGTCGCCAAGGACTTCAATATGCGTACGGCTGCCGAGCGCTTGCTGTTCGGCAAGTTCATCAATTGTGGCCAGACCTGTACCGCGCCGGATTACCTGTTCCTGCCCCGCGAGTCGGTCGATGAGTTCGTCAAGCATGCCAAGGACGTTCTGAACGAGCGCTACGGCAGTGCCGACTCCAAGGATTTCACCTCGCTGATCGACGAAAAGGCGTTCGAGCGAATCTGCGATACGGCCACAGACGCTACCCGGAAGGGAGCCAGGGTGGTGCAGCTGGTCAAGAGCGGCAGCCCGAACAGGTCTGAGCGCAAGTACCCGCCGTCGGTGGTCCTGAACGTCAAGGACGACATGATCATCATGCAGGACGAGATTTTCGGTCCGTTACTGCCGATCAAAACCTACGACAGCCTCGACGAGGTGATCGAGTACATCAATGCCGGTGAACGTCCGCTGGCGCTGTACCTCTTTTCCAACGACAAGCAGGTTCAGGATAAGGTCGTTTACAACACCCTGTCCGGCGGGGTTTCGATCAACGATACGCTGCTGCACGTGGCGCAGCATGACATGCCGTTTGGGGGTGTCGGCAACAGCGGCATGGGGCACTACCACGGCAAGGAGGGCTTTATCGAGTTCTCCAAGATCCGCCCGGTGTTCAAACAGGCGAAACAGTCAGGGATCCTGATGCTGGCGCCTCCGTACGGCGACCGCTTCAACAAGCTGATGAACCTGATGCTCAAGTTCCGTCTCTGAATTAGCTGGAGAGCGTTTTTCATGTCTGACAATCAAGTGGCGAATGCCGTGGCTCAGGGCACCCGCCTTTACCGATCCACACCCCGTTATATTCAGGCCGCCGGGCTGATCGATACCGCAGCCGAGCCGATTGCCGCGATGAACGTAAAGCGTTGCGCGGTGCTCTGCACTGTGCGCAGTCAGCGCGGCGAAGCGAAACGTCTGCTGGCCAGCCTCGCGCAGGCTAGCATCGAGGCCGTCGTTTCCACCTTCGGTGGCGAATGCTCGCTGCAGGAGATCGAAAAGAAGGCGGCTGAGCTGCGTGAGCAGGGCGCCTTCGATGCGCTGATCGCGCTGGGCGGCGGCAAGACGCTGGATGCCGGCAAGAGCATCGCGCACCGCCTGGGCGTTCCCGTTGTGATCATGCCGACGCTGGCATCGAACGATGCGCCCTGTACTGCCGTTTCGGTGCTTTACACGCCTGAAGGGGTCAGTGACTCCTACGAAATTTTTCAGGACAACCCGGCACTGGTGCTGGTCGATACCGCTATCGTTGCCGAGGCCCCGGCCCGTTTCCTGGTCGCCGGCATGGGTGATGCGATGGCGACCTGGTATGAAGCCCGGATCTGTCATCGCAACCCCAACGGCGTTACGCCGTATGGTGTTCGCCCGACGCTGGCGGGGGTAGCCCTGTCCGAAACCTGCGCCAGCATCCTTTACGCCGATGGCGTTGCCGCTGTCGAGGCCGTCGAGAGCAAGCTGGTGACGCCGGCGCTCGAGAACGTCGTCGAAGCCAATACGCTGCTGAGCGGCCTCGGCTTC
This sequence comes from Oceanospirillaceae bacterium, assembly GCA_013373085.1. Taxonomy (GTDB): domain Bacteria; phylum Pseudomonadota; class Gammaproteobacteria; order Pseudomonadales; family Balneatricaceae; genus Marinobacterium_A. The sequence continues at coordinate 14,266 of JABXIM010000055.1, forward strand.
GAGTGTACCGGTCTGGCGGCTGCGCACGCTGTGGCTCAGGCACTCACCACGCTGGAGCACGTGGATCGTAACTACCTTCACGGCGAGATGGTCGCGATCGGTATCCTGGTTCAGCTAGCGCTCGAAGGCGATTTCGAGGAGGCGGAACGCGTTGCGCGTCTGTTTGCGCAGATCGGTCTGCCTGTCACCCTCGAGCAGCTTGGCCTGTCACGAGAGGACGAGCGGTCCATCGCGACCGTGATCGAGGCGACCATGGTGTTCCCGCTGATCGGCAACATGATCGAACCGGTCACTGCGGCAAGCGGTTTCAGGGCGTTCCTCGATGCCGACACCCTCGGTCGCAAGGTCGTCGACGAAATGGGTGATGCGCCTTACCGGAGCCTGCACAACGCGGCTTAAGACAACAGCTTCATGGCCCCTGGCGGTGCCCCGGCACCGGCACTTTGCTTGCCCTGACCCGACCGGTCAGGGCTTTTTTGTGTTCTGCGCGTTATACCGCCTGAAAAAAGCTCCCAAAACGGTTCATCGCGCTTTAGCGGGGAAAACGTCATTCGGAGGATGGGCGGAGTTATGCCCCGGCACGGCGTATCCGTCACTGATGCGGCCAGGGCGTCGTGCAACCCATCTTGGGTGTCGGTTCGGCACTGTGCATGCAGCCGACTCACTGATGGGTTGCGCCGCGTCAACCTCGCTGAAAGCGTTGAACAGGGTGCCAGTGCGGCTCCACCCATCCTACTTTTGGCCCCCGGTTTCACGCTAACCTGCGAAGAACCCAAAAAAAGCCGGCAGACCAAAAGGCCTGCCGGCTAAAAGGGACGAGCGGGGAGGGGGTTAGTTCAGTCCAGCAGTTCCGGGTCGCGCACACCGCCCTTGTCGGCGCTGGTGGCCAGGGAGGCGTAGGCCTTCAGCGCGAGGCTGACGCGACGCTGGCGCGGTTCCGCCGGTTTCCAGGCCAGTTTGCCGCGGGCTTCCATCCGCTCGCGGCGTGCAGCCAGCGCTTCGTCGCTGATGTCTACCCTGATGCTGCGGGCCGGAATGTCGATCTGGATACTGTCGCCATCTTCGACCAGCGCGAGGTTGCCGCCGTTGGCCGCTTCCGGTGAGGTGTGGCCGATCGAGAGTCCGGAGGTGGCGCCGGAGAAGCGACCGTCCGTCAGTAGCGCACAGCTGCTGGCAAGTCCCTTGGCCTTGAGCAGGCTGGTGGGCAACAGCATTTCCTGCATGCCCGGTCCGCCCTTGGGGCCTTCGTAGCGGATGATGAGGCAGGTGCCGTGGTCGATTTCGTCGGCGGTCAGCGCCGCGATAGCCTTGTCCTGATCGTCGAACACGCGCGCAGTGCCTTCGAACTTCAGGATGCTCGGGTCGACCCCGGCAGTTTTGACGATACAGCCGTCTTCGGCCAGGTTGCCGAACAGTACCGCCAGTCCGCCCTCGCTGCTGTAGGCATTGTCGATACTGCGGATACAGCCGTTCTCGCGATCCTTGTCGAGCCTGTCCCAGCGGCAATCCTGGCTGAACGCCTCGGTGGTGCGAATGCCGGCAGGACCTGCACGGTAGAACTGCTCGACTTCGGCATCGTCGGTGCGGCACACATCCCACTTCTCCAGCGCTTCGGCAAGCGTCTTGCTGTGCACGGTGCTGACTTCGGTCTTCAGCAGCCTGGCGCGGTCGAGCTCGCCTAGAATGCCGAATACGCCGCCGGCGCGGTGCACGTCTTCCATGTAGTAGTTGGCAGTGGCCGGGGATACCTTGCAGAGGTGCGGAATTTCCCGTGACAGGCGATCAATATCGGCCATGGTGAAATCGATCTCGCCCTCCTGGGCCGCGGCGAGCAGGTGCAGGATGGTGTTGGTCGAGCCGCCCATGGCGATATCCATGGTCATGGCGTTGTGGAAGGCGTGGACGTTGGCCACTGAACGCGGCAGCACGCTGTCGTCGTCCTGCTCGTAGTGGCGCCGGGTGATTTCGACGATTCGACGGCTGGCTTCGAGGAACAGCTCACGGCGATCGGCGTGGGTCGCCAGCATGCTGCCGTTGCCCGGCAAGGCCAGGCCCAGCGCCTCGGTCAGGCAGTTCATCGAGTTGGCGGTGAACATGCCGGAGCAGGAGCCGCAGGTGGGGCAGGCGTTCTGTTCCATCTCCAGCACCTTGGCGTCGGAGTTTTCCTTGCGCATGCCGGCAACATAGGCGTCTACCGGATCGATACGCAGCACCTGCTCGGCCAGCTGAACACGGCCGGCTTCCATCGGACCGCCGGAAACGAAGATGGTCGGAATGTTCAGGCGCATCGCCGCCATCAGCATTCCCGGGGTGATTTTGTCACAGTTGGAGATGCAGATCAGGGCGTCGGCACAGTGGGCATTGGCCATGTATTCGACGGAGTCGGCGATGATTTCGCGCGAGGGCAGGCTGTACAGCATGCCATCGTGTCCCTGGGCGATGCCGTCGTCCACCGCGATGGTGTTGAATTCCTTGGCGATGCCGCCCGCGTCTTCGATTGCCTTGACGACCAGCTGACCGATGTCCTTCAGGTGGACATGCCCAGGCACGAACTGGGTGAATGAGTTGGCGACCGCGACGATCGGCTTGCCGAAATCATTGTCGCATACGCCGGTCGCGCGCCAGAGTGCGCGGGCACCGGCTGCTTCACGGCCATGGGTGACCTGCTTCGAGCGATAATTGGCCATTAAGAGTACCCCTTATTTGAAGCTCAGGTTGACGTCGCCGAGGCCGCTGTCGAAGCGGGCGGTGACCACATCGCCGGCCTGGACCGGCAGGGCGCGAACGCAGGAACCGGAGAAAATCACGTCGCCGGGCTCGAAGGCGACGCCGAATTCGGCGAGCTTGTTGGCCAGCCAGGCGACCGCGGTGACCGGGTTACCGAGGACGGCGGCGGACAGGCCCCGCTCGAGCGCTTCGCCATTGATCAGCAGTTCGCCTTCGATCCTGCGCACGTCGATGTCGGTGAGTTTGACCGGGTTGCCGCCGAGCACCACCTTGCCGACGGCAGCCATGTCGGCGATGGTGTCGCGCACGTCCATTCCCGGTGCGCGAGCGATGCGAAAGTCGACCACCTCGATGGACGGCAGAATGAAGTCGGTCGCGCGGATAACGTCAGCGGCGTTGATGCCCGGCCCCTGCAGATGGTCTTTCATGACGAAGGCGATTTCGATCTCGACCAGCGGATCGCTGAAGCTGTCGCGCTCGAGATGGGCGTCCTCATCGACGAACATGTTGTCGAGCAACACGGAATAATCCGGCTCGTTGGTGCCGGCCATCTCCTGCATCGCCTTCGAGGTCAGGCCGATCTTGTAGCCCTTGATCTTGTGTCCTTCGTCGACGAAGCGGCCGACCACCTGTTCCTGGATGCGGTAGGCATCCTCGGTTTCGATTTCGGGATAGGATTGGGTGAGCAGGGAGATCTGTCGGGTGCTCTTGTAGCAGTCGAAGATCTCCTGGGCGATCGCCTGACGGGTTTCGTTGTTGAGCATTGCAATATCCTGGATTGTGTATGGGGTAGCGGCGCCAATTGGCAAGCCACTACACGGGATCTGAGGTTTAGCCTTCGTTCGCCAGCTTGTGCATAATGCGGTCGGACATGACCATGATCGGTATCATGGTGTGGGTCGAGGCGGTTGTCGGCATGACGGAGCCATCGACGATGTAGATGTTGTCGAGGTTGTGCAGCTTGAGGTTCTGGTCGACGACGCCGACGTCTGCGTTCAGGCCGACGCGGCAGCTGCCCTGCGGGTGCGCCGAAACCAGATTCATAAGGCCTGGTTCAATCGGCAGGTCATCGATCTTGGACAGCTGATCTGGGTTGGTGAACGACGGCAGCACCGCCGTGTTGAAGTCGACTCGCCTGGCGCCGGCTTCGAACATGAACTTGGCGGATTGCTTCATTCCGTTTATCAGGCGTTGTTTCCATTCCGCGGTTGGGGTGTAATCGATGCGAGGCTTCACTCTGCCGTTGTCGTCCCAGTCCCAGCTCATGGTGCCGGTAGGATGGTCCGGGACCAGAATCGCCGTATAGGCGGTATTCGGATACTCCTGCATGATGCGCTTGTGCTCGTGTCCGATGGCCTTGCTCGACTGGGCTAACAAGCCCACCAGTCCGCCGGCACCCTCCATGCGAAAGCCGCCCAGGCCCCATTCCGGCCGGTTGTCGTCCCATTCGTTGACATAGGCAGACTGTGGCGCGCCGCGCCACGACGTCATCGCCTCCGACTTGTCGAAGCTGGCGGACATGACCATCTGCGGCTGCAGAGAAAGGTTCCGGCCCAGCTGAGGCAGTCCCCTGTCCAGACCGGAACGCTTGAGGATGGCCGGAGTATGAACCGTTCCGGCTGCCATGATGATGCGCTCGGCCTCGACCGTCATTGGCAGCCGTACCGCACGGTTGAAGCGCTCCAGTACGCTGGCGTGAACACGGTAGCGGCCGCCGGAAAGCGGTTCGATACGGTCGACGCGAACATCGGTATAGATCCGGGCGCCCAATGCGGAAGCCTTCGGCAGATACGTCAGATTGGTGCCCTGCTTGGCGTCGTAGGCACAGCCGGTGAAGCAGTAACCGCTGCCGATGCAACCTTTGCGGTTGGAGTTGAAAACGCCAGCCTTGTATCCGAGGCGTTTGGCGGTTTCAACCAGAATCAGGTTGTTGCGGTTGAGAATCCGGTCCTCGAGCCGATGCACATTGGTCATGGTGTAGACGCGCTCGTAGGATGCCGCCAACGCCTCTTCGGTGAGCTGGTCGAGCCCGTACTGACGTTGCCAGTGGTGCAGTACTTCGGGTTCGATCGGGGTCGCGTCGGCGGTATTGACCAGGGTCGATCCACCAAAGGCGGAACCCTGAAAGACCGTGATCAAGCCGTCGGCAGTGGTCTGGTTGCCGCCGGAGCGATAGAGAACCGACATCATGTCCTCTTCGCGCTGGTTGAAATCCCTGGCCTGGAAATAGCCGCCCTCTTCGAGTACCACGGTATCGAGACCGGCGGACGCCATGTGGTAAGCCGCCACGCCACCGCCGGAGCCAGACCCGATAACCAGGGTGTGGGTTTTGAGTTTAACCGGAGAAAAAATTTCTTGACCTTGAATAATCATATCAAACACCCATCTGTTGAACTGGATTCGGACGCTTCACCAGCGGACCGTCATAGCCGATGTGCGGCCAGGCGTCTTCGTGGGTGTAAAAGTAGAAAATGCTCAGTCCACGCATCGCGGAGAAAATAATGGTCGGTACACCGCCGGCATCGCGCATTGCAAGCAGAATGGATTCGCGTTCGCTCGTTTCGAGGTCGGAAAACCTGGCAGTTTTACCGGCGAAGGCTTCCGGTGCCTTATTTTCGATAAACATCAGTGCACCGCTAACACCCGCTACTACGTCGGTCAGCTCAGCTTTGAGATGATGGTCGATGCGAGCTGCAAGATCGATATCCAGAGCGCCGATGGGGAAGGCGCCACTCTGCGGAATGATTGCATCGGTGACGGCGGCGAGGGTGCGATACTCCTCGCTGGACAGTATTTTCAGCGTTGGCGTTTGGCCCGATGTGACGGCGGTGGACGTCAGTGCCTGTGAGCCGAGCACCGGTGTGGCGGCGACGGCTGCCATTGCAATCAGCGACCGTTGCAGAAACAGTCTGCGCGTGGTGGACGGGAGCGGGTTGTTATTATCCATATTGTTCAGCCTTGTTCTAGTTATGGCCTGATGGAGATATCACCTGTTTATATGCGGTGCGGGTTGTTTCGCCTTGAGGACTTTACCGAGTACAGTTTCTGGCAAATCCGTTAGCGGACAGATGCATTAAACGGGTGGCTGTCGTTAAAGCTTTTCATGCTCACCATGCTAGGAAGGTGCCGGGCGTTCATCTTGACAATAGATGTCGTGGTGTTGACTTCAGACGACAAGTACAGCGATGTCGGGGTTTATATAGACGCAAGTGCGCCATGGTCAATTAACCGAAAATTCAGACGGCTTTATTTGTTGAATTAAACCTTCGGGCACCTTCGTGTCGGTTCAGCTCAGCACCTTGCCCGGGTTGAGCAGGTTTTTCGGGTCCAGCGCCTGCTTGATTACCTGCATTAGCGCGATTTCCGCCGTTGAACGGCTGTATTTCAGATAGGGCTTCTTGTCGAGGCCGATGCCGTGTTCCGCCGATATCGAACCGCCAATGCCGTTCAGGCCGCCGTATACCAATTCCTCGACTGCCGCCTTGTCGCTTTGGGGCACCTGTCCGATGATGATATGAAGATTGCCGTCGCCCAGGTGGCCGAACACGATGCACCGATTATCGGTCCAGTGCCGGTCGAGTTCGGACTGAAGCGTATCGATATAAGGTTCCATGGCCGAGATCGGCAGGCTGACGTCGAAGGCGTGGATCGGGGAGAGCTCGAACAAGGCTTCTACATCGTCGCGGATCGCCCAGATCTTCTCGCGCTCACTGTCCGACTGGGTCAGCACGGCGTCGCTGATCAGTTCACATTCCAGCGCCTGGCCGAGCAGGTTTTCGAGGCGCTCCTGTTCCTGCTCGTTGCTGTTACCCTGGGTTTCGATAATGACGTAATAGGCTGACTGAGCCGGAAGCGGCGCACGGTGCCGGTCGGTGCCGGTGACCAGGTCATAAAAGCTGTGCCACATGACTTCAAAAGAACTCAGCCCGCCTCCCAGACCGGACTCGGCCAGGTTCAGCAGTCGGCTAAGGTTGGCGAAGTCATCGACCGCGACCAGAGCGGTCGCTCCGCCCAGCGGCTTGGAGCGCAGACGCAGTACCGCCCGGGTGACGATGCCCAGCGTGCCTTCGGTGCCGATAAAGAGGTGGGGCAGACTGTAGCCGGTGTTGTTCTTCAGCACCTTGGACATCGACGAGATGATGGTGCCGTCGGGCAGTACGGCCTCCAGGCCGAGGATGGAATCGCGGGTCATGCCGTAGCGAAGCACCCGGTTACCGCCGGCGTTAGTGGCGATGGTACCGCCGATGGTGGCGGTGCCGCGGGCGCCGAGGTCGACAGGATAGTAGAGACCCTCTTCCTCGGCCACCTCCTGCACGGTCTGCAGGTTCACGCCTGACTCGACGGTCATGGTTCGGTTCTGGATGTCGATCTCGACGATATTGCGCATCCGTTCCAGCGAGATGACGATATCGTGGGTGGTTGTCCGGGCGCCGCCGACCAGGCCGGTGAGGCCACCCTGAACGACGACCGACTGATTGTGCTCATGGCAGAGTTTCATCACCGCCGACAGCTCACCGGTATCGGCCGGACGTACGATCGCCTGCGCCTTGCATGCAGGCGCACTGTGCCAGCCATCCTGGCGCTGGGTGACGTCGTCGCCGGTCAGGATACCCTTTTCACCGACGATCGCGGTGAGTTCTTCAGTCAAATTCATCGTCATGCTAAACCTGTTTCTTATAGTTCGGATGCGTCAAGCCCCACCGGGGGGCTTCCGCCAGCGGAAGTTGAAGTGGGTTACTTCCTAAAACGTTAGTAAATATGGTGGGAATGACGATCGGCGGCTTGACAGCAGATGTCTTGCGATTGACATTTTACGCCAGCGCCAGGGTGCTCAGTCGCGGGTGGCGCTTGTCGCGCCAGGCCTGCGGACCGGGGCCGGCCGATATCCCGGAGCCCGCAGGTTTCCGGGTCCGATGACGGTCGCCTAACCTGATACGGTGGCGTGGGTTTCGGGGGCCTGGCGCCATTGTTGGGGCGATATGCCGGACCAGCGCTTGAACGCGCGCGAGAAGGCGCTCAGCTCCGAATAGCCAAGATTCAGGGCGATTTCGGTGAGGGTGTAGTGTCTTTCCAATGCGTCGCGGGCGAGCTGATAACGCACCTCGTCGACGAGGGTTCGGAACTCGGTACCTGCCAGCTGCAGCTCCCGCTGCAACGTCCGCACATTCATTCCCAGCATGGGCGCAATCGTCGGCAGCGTCGCTTCGCCGGTGGATATGAGCTCGAAAATCAGTTTCGATACCTTGTACTGCAGCGGTCGTTCGTGACCTTTCGATTCCCGTTCCAGAAACGACTCGAGATAGTTCTTGATTTCGTCCGTGACAGGGGTCGGCTTTTGCCTGAGAAGCTGGGTCGGGAAAATGATGGCATTCTTCTCCTGCTTGAAGAAAATCCTGGCATCGGTATAGCGCTGGTATTCTTCCTCGCTGGCAAGGGGGCTGTGCGTGAAATGGATCTTGGCCCGTGGCATCCAGTCGGGCGCCATCTCTTTCAATACGTTGTAACCGAGGCCGAGGCTGAGTTCGAACGTCTGCTCCGGGCTGATGGACGGATCGAGATCGAAGGTGAGCTCCAGTTCGGTCTCCCTTTCATTCACCGTCAAATCGATGATCGCGCCCCGGGCGTGAAAATGGAAATATTTCTGGATCACGCTCAGGGCGTCCGCCACGGTAGCGCTTTCGGCCGCCAGCAGCCCCAGTGGGCCGAATATCTTCAGACCCTGATAGCATGACAGGGCGAGTCCGAACAGCGGCAAGTCGGCGGTATCGGCGCCCCGGTTGAGCACATGACATAAGCTCTCATAGGGGATCATCAGCTCAGACGACCTGAGCACGGTGCTGGAAAGCCCCTCTTCTGCGAGCAGCTTGATGGGGTTGATCTGTAACCGCCGGCACAGGGGATACAGTCCCATCAGCGCGCTGCTTTTGACCTGGGCAGTGGTCTTCGGCTGTGACATGGCCATACCTTTATTATTTGTATTTGGCTCTGATAATTGATCGCTTGACGTAAACTGTCAAATGTCGACCGGGTTGACTGGACTCAGGCCTTCTAGAAACCAGCTACCCGTTGCAGCGTCCAGAACGCCGCAAGGGATCCTGTGCCGTACATGAGCAGCTGCCGGGTGAAAGCCTGGGGCAGGGCGGACCACCTACCCAGCAGATTGAGCAGCGCCAGGGTCGTCGCCACGAATGCCACCTGGCCAATTTCCACGCCGAGGTTGAAGAACAGCAAGGCGGTGGCCAGTTCTGTCTGCGGCAAGCCGATTTCCTGCAGTACCGCGGCGAAACCGAAGCCGTGCACCAGTCCGAACAGCGTGGAGACCGCGACCGGAAAGCGCCAAGCCACGCTATCGCGGCGTCCCCGCGCGATTTCGGCGGCGAGAAACAGAATGCTGAGCGCGATCACCGCCTCCACCGGGGCAATCGGCAATCGCACCATACCGAGGGTGGTCAGCACCAGGGTCAGCGAGTGCGCAACGGTAAAGCCGGACACCGTGATCAGGGTGCGCTTGAACGTACCCGAAATCATCAACAGGCAAAGCAGGAACAGCAGATGGTCCCAGCCGGCCAGGATATGCTCGATGCCCAGTATGGTGTACTCGCTGACGACCTCGGTGGCGCTTTCCCGTGTCGGCAGCTGCCATTGCGTTTCTTCGGGCGACAATAGCTTCTGGTGGCTCTCACCGGAGTTGAAGGTAATCCTGACCAGGGTCGTGATCGACGGATTGTACTGCGGATAGTCGATGGCAATTGTCTGACCGGCCAGCGGAGTCGAACAGCTCAGCTGCACCATCAGGCCCAGCGCCTGGCGCTGGCAGCTGTCCGGCAGCGTTACAAATGGACGGTTATCCGCTTCAATCGACGGTGGTGCGTTGAGTTTCAGGTTATAGCGATAGTGCCCCGACGGCTGGCTGTCGAGCTCGTCGATCTGTAGGTACAGCGGGCGCGCATCGTGCGCGAACAGGGAACCCGGCGCCAGCAGTACCAGGATAAATAGCAGTTTAGAGACGATTTTCAACATGGTACTGCTCCACGATCTGCTGGATGGCCAGTTCCTGCGTCTGCTGCTGTTCCCATCGCAGGTAGTCCTGCTCGACGCGTTCATGGATCTCGGCCAGGGCCGGTGCGCGTCCCGGACGGTATTCGCTCAGCATCACCAGATGCTGTCCGTGCGAAGAGGTGAGGGGACCCTGCCAGCGACCGGTATCGGGCGTCAGCCGGGCGAGCTGATCCCTGAAGGCTTCACCGAAATGACTGGCGATGAAGTCCGGTGTCCGCTCGACGTAGTTGCGGTGGTACAGGAAGCGGTCCCCGAACTCGGACGCAGCCGAGAAGCCGATCTGCTGATCATTCAGTTTTTGCAGCATCTCGGTGCTTTCCTGCCCGGCAGCATCCCCCTTGATGAATACATGCGTGAAGGTATAGGAGGGCTCCTCGTAGTAGTCCTGACGGTGCGACTCAAAGTACTCCTCCAGCTTTTCGGCGTCTGTGGTCACCACCTGCTCGGCCATTCCCAGCGCGATAAATTCCAGCTTTTGCACCGAGCGGCGCCGGATGATGTAGTCGTTTTCACTCATGCCCAGCGCTTGTGCTTCCCGGTACAGCGCTTCTTCACGCACGTAGTCGCGAATTAGCTGCTCGCGTTCGGCCGCCGTCATGCCGTCCAGGCGCTGCGCCGCCAGTTCGGGCTCGAAGGCCTTGGAGCGGTACTGGATGAAGGTCAGCAGGGTGTCGCGATCGACAACGATGGTGCTGTTATTCGCTCCTTCATCGGGTCTGCCAATCAGCTCGTAGGTGCCGAACAGGCAGGCGCCGACGAAAACGAAGTGCAGCAGAGGGTCTCTAATCAGTTTGCCAATCATGACTCAGTGCTCCTTGGCCGGGGTGTACCAGATGGGGGAGGTGTAGGCACGCTCCTGGATGTAATCAGGCATCGTGCTGTTCAGTTTCTGTCCGAAGTGCTTTTCGTCATAACGGTTCCAGCGTGGCGTCGGAATCTGCAGTACGCGCACATAGTAGAAGGCGCGCTCGGACGGGTCGAAATCCGGGTCGGTCCAGACGCTGGCCAGCTCCGCCGCACCGATCGTGTTGGTCCAGATCACCGATTCGATGTCCGTGGTGTTGCCGGCAGGCGAAAGTCTGCCGTTGTCCTCCGGCTGGCGGTCACCACTCCAGGCCACGTCATAGACCTTCTCATGCAGGCTGCCATCCTGGTCGTGCCAGCCCTTGACGATCTGAACCCGGTCCAGGTTGGCGCCGTCCGGGTCGCGGGTCGCCGTCACCATGAAGCGTGGCGGTTTGCCAGCCGGAGCCTGGGTCAGGTCTCCACCCATCGGGACGCCTTTGCGGTAACCGCGGTCGACGTAATCGGGATAGCGGACTTCATCCTCGGAAAAATCCCAGCCACCGAAGAAGCGCACGGTCATGCGCGGGCCGGTGGAGGCGTAGGTTTCACGCCGCTTGATAGCGTCGAAAAGCGAATCACGGGTGTTTTCCCTGGCCCAGACGGCGGCGTAACCGGAGGCAGCGGATTCATCGACAGTCAGGGTGTACACCTTGCCCTGCTTGCCTTCGGTGTAGGCTGCCATCTCGCCGCGCCTGGCGCTGGGCTCGAAGATGGAAAACTTGCCCCAGAAGTTGTTTTCTTCCACCGCGGCCAGACTGGTATGGGCGTCGGTACTGCCGATCATGCCGAACTTGAACGGGTTGACACCCAGTTCGGCTTCCTGCTGCAGGCCCAGCTTGAGGGCGGATCGGGCATATTCATAGGGCAGCATTTCAGGTTGCTTGACGGCCAGAGCGGTCAAGTTGCCCTTGTCCCAGGTTTCGAAGTCGGCGAATTCGTCATCGGGTGACAGCAGGGGGTGGGTTTCGCCATCCCCCTTGATCTGCGTGACTTCGACCACCGGCTCCCAGCGGCTGCGGGTCTCGGCATATTTGCGGCTGAGCGGATTGCCGTCCCGGTCGACCAGGGCGAACATCTGACCGTTGCTGACATTGCCATTGTGTGGAATCGCCAGCACGCGTCCGCCGGTGTTGTCTTCATATTGCTGCAGGAAGTTCCAGAGGTCTTCGGGATCTTCACTGTCGAATGCCGAGAAGGGCAGAAGCTGGTTGGCCTTGCTGGCGTCGTCGGCAAACAGCACCACGCGATGCAGGTTGTCGCCACCGGGCATGGTGGTCCACTCGTAGCCGATAAAGGCGGTGAACTTGCCGGGGTCATTGTACTTGTCCGCGGCGGCAGTGATATCGGCCCAAGCCGAGCGCTCGACTTCGGCGTTGGCCAGGCTTTTGTGGTTGGCGCCGATATCGACGTTCATCTCCAGCAGGGCCTTGAGCTGTTCAGATGGGCCGCCATTCAGCATTTGCGCCCAACGTTCTCCGATCGGGTCACTGAGCAGTTCCTCGTTCTTGGCCGCTATCATGGGAATCAACCCAAGGTATTCGGCGTGGTCGGACACCATCAGAAAATCCAGAGGACGGTTCAGTCTGGCGGTCATCCCGTTGTGCGCCTGGACTTCCTCGCCGCGGGCAAAGCGATAGGCTTCTTCGGGGGAGAGTCCCTTGTTGCCCATCATCGCCGCATCGAACGAATAAGATGTGTGCAGATGGGTATCACCCCAGAAAACCTGTTGTGGGTAGTCCAGGCCGGCTTTAGGTGAATAAGAAACGGCCTCGGAACGGGCAATGCTCGAAAGCAGAGTCGCGGAGATAGCGATCGCGAGCGTTGTTCTTTTCATTGAGCACTCGGATTTGTTAACCGGGCGTGTAGCGGGTTCATCCAGAACCGATCGGCACGCTGCTGAAGGAGTAGGGGGGACTCATCCATGAGCCCCCTCAAGCCGGTACTTGGAGACTTTCGGGCTGTTACGTATTAAGTCCGACAGGCACCTAAATCAGGGCGTGTACCAGATCGGCGAAGAGTATCCTCGCTCTTGAATCACCGCCGGGTATTTGACCTCCTGGTGGGGCTTGCCCAGCGCCACAGCATCCAGCATGGTGTGACGGGCCGTCGGAATCTGCAGTACCCGCACGTAGTAGAAGGCGCGCTGGCTGGCATCAAAGTCCGGGTCCCGCCACACGGTGACCAGTTCTTCGTCACCGATGCTATTGGTAAAGTGGCCGGTTTCCAGGTCGACGGTATTGCCCACCGGCCGGGTGCCCTTGCCCTGGTCCTGACGGCCATCGGAGAGGGCCACGTTGAACACCTGCTCATGGCTGTTGCCCTCGCTATCCAGCCAGCCTTTGACCACCTGCACCCGGTCCAGGTTGGCGCCTTCGGGATCCTTCACGGCCTGGATCAGGAAGGTTGGCGCCTTGCCCGCCGGGGCCTGCTTGAGATCGCCGCCCATCGGCACGCCCTTGCGATAGCCGATTTCGGCCAGGTCGTTGCTGTTTGCATCCGTAGCGTCGAAGTCGAAACCGCCGAACAGGCGCACCTGCATCCGTGGGCCGGAGGTGGCATAGACTTCCTTGCGCTTGAAGGCGGCGAACAGGGACGCGCGGGTGTTCTCCTCAGCCCAGGCCGCGACCATGCCGGCGGCGGACATGCTCCAGCCTTCGGCGTGGGGTGTGGTTTCCTTGTCCTTGTTTTCGGGTATGGAGTCGAGTCCGAACTTGCCCCAGAAGTTGGGCTCGCTGGCGGTGGAGAGGCCAGTGTGGGAGTCGGTGGAGCCGATCATGCCGAATTTGAACGGGTTGTCCCCGGTCTTTTGTTCGATTTCCAGACCCCGCTTCAGGCCGCTGCGGGCATAGTTGCTAACCTGATCCACCTCTCCCTCTTCGTCGGAACCGAACGTCATGACATGCTCGAAGGTTTCGAAATCGGCGAAGTTGTCGTCCGGAGACAGGCTTGGATGAGTTTCGGAATCCCCCTTGATCTGGGTGATCTCGGCCACCGGTTCCCAGCGCATGCGGGTGCGGGCATAGCTGGCGCTGATCGGATGGCCATCGCTGTCGACCTTGTTGAACATCAGACCGTTGCTGATGTTGGAATTGTGGGGGATGGCGACAAAATCCGCGCCCGTGGATTCGGAGGTGGTTTGCAGCCAGTTCCAGAAATCCTCAGGGCGATTGCTCTGCATCGAGGAGTAGGGCAGGAAGGTATTGGCCACGTCTGCGCCCTTGTCTGTGAAAACGATGCGATGCAGGTTGGCGCCTCCGGGCATCGAGGACCATTCCCAGCCGATGAAGGTGGTGAACTTACCGGGTTCATTGTTGGATTCGGCGGCGTCTATGATCCGGTTCCAGATCGGCTGCCGAATTGCTTCGCTCATAAGGTCCATGTAGGGCTGGCCCTTCACGATGCTGCCCGCCGCATCGTAATAGACCGCCTTGGAGCCTTTGTCGTCCCAGACGGCGATGAGGTTTTTGCCATTCTCGGTGTTCTTGATCAGCGGACTTTTCTCGCTGACCTGCTGCAAAAGCCCCATGTACTCGGCGTGATCGGCGACGACCAGGAAGTCGAGCGGGCGGTTGAGCTGCACCCGTACCCGGTTGAAGGGGTGGACGACCGGCTGCCCCTTGGCGAAGCGGTAGGCGGTATCGGGGTCTGCGGTTTCATTGCCCATGGCAAAGGCATCGCCGGAATAGGAGGTGTGGAGGTGGGTATCGCCCCAGAAAAGCTGGGTCGGGGCGGCAATGACGGCCGGGGCTGAGAAACCGGCAAGCGCCATCAGGCTAACGAGGGTCTTCTTCTTCATTGTTATCTCCGTCGGATACCCTGTTGGTACCCACTTATTATTTTGCAAACAGGATAGGGAAACCGGTCGCGTAAGGTTTGACATATTACGCAACTGGATTGACCGAATACGTCAGGATGAAATGGAGCTGGCAACCATAAAAAGCCCTCTGCAGAGGGCTTTGATTCGTAGGATGGTTGTAACGATGCGTTGGTACGGAATTCAATGAATGACGCAGGTCGTAGGATGGGTGTAGCGATGCCTTTGCACTGGATTCAATGGCTTACGCATGACCATCCTACGATTTGTTCACAGCTTCCCGAGCAGCTCAGGTCAACTAGCTTTGTAGAATAGCTGGTCCTTGTCGGACGCGATTTTGTTCTTGCAATTAACGAATGCTTCCAGCAGCTGTTGTTTCTGCACTTCGGCCTTCTTCATCGCCGCTTCCTTGACGTGACCGTAACCACGGATGTCGTTCGGCAGCTCGGCAAGCTTGACGGCGATTTCGTGGTTGCCCTCAGTGAGTTGGGCCAACAGAGAGTCGAGGGTGTTGCGGTAGTCGACAATCAGCTGGCGCTCCTGTTTGCGTTCGGCGGTATAGCCGAAGATATCGAAGGCGGTACCGCGCAGGCCCTTTAGCCTGGCCAGCATGCCGAATGCCTTGAATACCCAGGGCCCGAACTCTTTCTTGCGCAGGTGGCCGGTAACGGGGTCTCGCTTGCTGAGCAGCGGCGGCGCCAGGTTGAATTTAAGCTTGAAGTCACCGTCGAACTGCTGCTGCAGGCTCTCCATGAACGTGCCGTCGGTGTATAGACGCGCCACCTCGTACTCGTCCTTGTAGGCCATTAGCTTGAAGTAGTTACGCATCACCGCTTCGGTTAGCTCGGTGTGCCCCGGGGCTTTCTGCTGCTCGATTTCCCGGGTCCGGTTAACCAGTTCGAGGTAACGGTCGGCGTAGGCCTTGTTCTGGTAAGCAGCCAGCTGCTCGACACGGCGTGCAAGCGCGGCTTCCGGGGTCTCGGCTATGTCCGGCTTGCCGGCGTTGAGCTGATCCTCGATAACCGTGGTGATACGGTTGATGTCGTGTGCCGCAACGCGGCCCAGCTGGAAGGCGCCCTGGTTGAACGGAATCGATACGCCGTTGATTTCGATGGCCTTGAGGATGGCCTCCTCGCTGAGCGGCAGCCAGCCCTTCTGGAAGGCGAAACCGACCAGAAACATGTTCGAGGCGATGCTGTTGCCGGTGAGGGCATTGGCGATCTTGGTTGCGTCGATGGTCGCAAGATCGTTGCCCAGCACCTTGGCGAGTCCGTTGACCAGCGCCGAGGACGGCAGTTCGAAATCGCGCACCAGCTGCAGCGCCGCGGTCGCCACCGGGTCGGTGTTGACGACCGCCTTGGTGTGGCCGTGGCGGATCGAACGCATCGAGCTTTCGCTGGCGGTGACCACCAGGTCGCAGCCGATGATCAGGTCGGCGTCGGCAGGCCCGATCGGCAGGCTGGTGATGTCCTTCTGACGATGGCCGATGCGCAGGTGGCTCTGCACCGCGCCGCCTTTCTGGGCGAAACCGGTCTGGTCGTAGATGGAAATTGCCTTGTCTTCGAGGTGTGCCGCCATACCCAGAACTGCACCGATGGTGACGACGCCGGTGCCGCCGATGCCGTTGATCATGATGGCGTAGACGTTGTCGAAATCCGGGCGCGCGGGCGTCGGCAGGCCTTCGAACAGGCTGTTGCCCATATTGGCGGTTTCGGCCTTGCGCAGCTTGCCGCCGAGTACGGTGACGAAGGACGGGCAGAAGCCGTCGACGCAGCGATAGTCCTTGTTACAGGTCGACTGATCGATCTTGCGCTTGTTGCCGAACTCGGTCTTGCGGGTCTGCAGGCTGACGCAGTTGGCCTTTACCGAGCAGTCGCCGCAGGCTTCGCAGACCTGATCGTTGATGAACAGGCGCTTGTCCGGATCCGGGAACTTGCCGCGCTTGCGACGGCGACGCTTCTCGGCGGCGCAGGTCTGATCGTGGATCAGTACGGTGACGCCCCTGGTGTCGCGCAGCTCGAGCTGCAGGCGCTCGAGTTCACGGCGATGGAAAATCTCGACGCCGCGGGCGAAGGCCGGCTGATCCTCGTAGCGCTCCGGATCGTCGGTAGTGACCACCACGCGCTTGGCGCCCAGGGCGGTGACCTGCTCGCTGATCTGCTGCGGCGTCAGGTGGCCCTCGGCTTCCTGACCGCCGGTCATGGCGACCGCGTCGTTGTAGAGAATCTTGTAGGTGATGTTGGCCTTCTGCGAAACTGCCGCATGAATCGCCAGCAGACCCGAGTGATGGTAGGTACCGTCGCCCAGGTTCTGGAAGCGGTGCTTGTCGCCGACGAAGTGCGACAGACCCACCCAGTTGTGGCCCTCGCCGCCCATCTGGGTCGGGAAGCTGGTGTTGCGGTTCATGAAACCGGCCATGGCGTGACAGCCGATACCGGCCATCGCCTTTGAGCCCTCGGGCACCTTGGTGGAGCTGTTGTGCGGGCAGCCGGAGCAGAAGTACGGAATCCGCACCAGGCTCGGGATGATGGCGCCGCAGCCGCCGCTGATGCTGGCGATGTAGTTGTCCGCGGATGCGCGGGTCTTGTCGTCGAGCAGGCCCAGCGCGGCCAGGCGGTCACGCAACAGCACGACCACTTCGTCGGGGTAGATGGCGCCGTAGGTTTTCTGAATCGGCAGGCCGTGCTCGTCGCGCTTGCCGATCAGGCGCGGGCGCTTTTCGGCCGGCCAGTTGAACAGCTGGTCGGCGATCTGGTTTTCCAGCAGCGGCAGCTTTTCCTCGAGTACCAGCAGCTCGTCGTGGCCTTCGGCGAACTCGGCCAGACCCCGGTCTTCCAGCGGCCAGGTCATGGCGACCTTGTAGATGCTGATACCCAGGGCGCGGGCCTGTGCTTCGTCGATGCCCATCAACTGCATCGCGCGCAGCAGGTCCTGGTAGACCTTGCCGCTGGTGACGATGCCCAGCTTGCGCTGAGGCGCTTCCAGGGTGATGCGGTCCAGCTTGTTCAGGCGTGCGAAGGCCTTGATCAGCGGAATACGGCCGCTGTAGGCCATGCGCTCGGCGGTAGCGGCCGGGCCGAGGCCTCCGGTCGGGGGCACGAAGTGGGCTTGCGGCGGGATTTTCAGGCCCTCGGGCTCGCGGGTGACGGACAGCGCCGGGTCCAGGTCGACGGTGGCGGTACCCTCGACGGTCTCGTTGACCACCTTCAGGGTGACCCAGGCGCCGGAGTAGCGCGACAGTGCAATACCGATCAGGCCGTAGTCGATGACTTCCTGGATGTTCGACGGATACAGGATCGGCGAACCGTGGGCCATCATCTCCGGGTCGGAGTAATGCGCGATGGTCGACGACTTGGCCACATGGTCATCGCCGGCGAGCATCAGTACGCCACCCTGACGGGAGGCGCCGAAGAAGCTGCCGTGCTTGATGGCATCACCGGCCCGGAAGACGCCGGGGCCCTTGCCGTACCAGATCGAGAAAACGCCATCGAACTTCCTGGTTTCCTCGGACTCGATCTGCTGGGTACCCCAGACGGAGGTGATCGCGAGGTCCTCGTTGACACCCGGCTGGAATACGATGTCATGTTCCTCGAGCAGCTTCCTGGTGCGCGAGAGTTCCATGTCGTAGGTGCCGATCGGCGAGCCGCGGTAGCCGGTGATGTAACCGGCGGTATTAAGGCCCGCGGCGACGTCGCGTTGCTTCTGCAGCAACGGCAGGCGCACCAGGGCCTGGTTGCCGGTCATGTAGACGGTACCGCTTTCCTTGGTGTACTTATCGTTCAGTGAAACTTCTTTTAAAGCCATGTTCCTGTACTCCATCGGTCGCGGCGCGGGGTCGACGCACCGCGAAAACCCCTTACTGGTCCTTCGCAGACGGTATGACCAGAATGTCCGTAGCGACCTTTTCCAGCACCTGTTCGGCGGTATTGCCCAGTAATACGCCGCGAAGACCGGCACGTGCCACGGTACCCAGTACCAGCAGCCGGGCGCCCAGCCGGGTGGCAAATTCGGGAATCAGCAGTTCCGCGGGACCTGCAGCTACATGCACCCGTTGCTCGGGGATGCCGTAATGGCCGGCCAGCTCAAGACAGGCATCGCGATAGTCCCGGGCCTGCTGTTCCGGATCCTGCTCCGGATGCATGGGGTCCTGCATCGGCGCCGGGTGGGCGCTGAAAAGGTGCAGGGGGGACTGCTGGCGCTTTGCCAGCCACTGAGCCTGCTCCAGGATGTGCTTGCTCAGCTCCCGGTGCTCCGTGTCCGCCGACCGGGCCTCGACGGCCACTAAAACCGGGGCCTGCGCATCGTGCACCTCCGATCGAACCTGCAGCACCGGTGCGCTGTGGCTGCGCAGCAGTTTCCAGTCGAGCGAGGTGAACAGCGAATCGGAGAGGCTGTGCGGTTGCGGCGTCTTGACCGTGAGGTCGCAGCCGTGCCGGTGCTGGCATAGCAGCACTGCGCGCAGCAGATCCTTCTCGGTGCTGACATGCAGCCTGACGTCCACACCCTGGTCACGCAGCTGCTGCAGCTGCGCGTCGATTGACGCGCGGAACCCGACACCGGTTTCGTCAGCCGTGAGCAGGGCTGTGATCTTGCCGCTGTTCTGTCGCGCCAGGCCCGCTGCCCGACGCAGCGCGACCTGGTCGGTGCTGGCGGGGTTCAGCACCGCCAGCAGATGTTTGAAATCATGCATGGGACACCTTCGCCTGCACCTGGTCCTGCTCCGGTTCCGGGAAAGACTGCTGATCGACGCGGGCGCTTTCCGGCTTTTCAGTCGGCTTGCGCTTTACCAGGAAGCTGGCCAGTGCCGGCAGGAACACCAGAGCGCCCACCATGTTCCAGACGAACATGAAGGTCAGCAGAATCCCCATATCGGCCTGGAACTTGATCGGCGACCAGTACCAGGTGCCGACGCCAATACCGAGGGTCAGGCCGGTGAAGGCCACGGCCTTGCCGGTGGTTTTCAGAGTGTTGAAGTAGGCCTCTCTCAGGCTCAGTCCGGACTTCAGGTAGGTCTCCAGTTTGCTGTAGATGTAGATCCCGTAATCGACACCGATACCAACGCCGAGCGCGATGACCGGCAGGGTGGCGACCTTGACGCCGATACCGAGGCGGGCCATCAGTGCCTGGCACAACAACGAGGTCAGGGCCAGCGGCAGCAGGATGCAGAGCACGGTGCGTACGGAGCGGAAGGTGATCAGGCAGAGAATACCCACCACGGAGTAGACCCAGATCAGCATGTCGTACTGAGCTTTTTCGATGACGATATTGGTCGCCGCCTCGATACCGGCGTTGCCGGCGGCCAGCTTGATGGTCAGGCTGTCGGTGTTGTACTGCGCGGCGAAGGCCTCGACTTCCGCAACCACGCTGGCCAGGGTCTCGGCCTTGTGGTCGTTGAGGTAAAGGAATACCGGCATCAGGCTGCAGTCGGCATTGAAGCTGCCGCGGGGGGCGCCGATCGAAGCCTGGTTCAGCAGATTCTGGTTGCGGTTCAGCGCCAGCCACTTGATGTTGCCCTCGTTGTAGCCGCTCATGGTCTGTTTGGTGGTGTTGACCAGCGAGCTGGCGGACTGCACGCCCGGCAGCTGCTGCAGGCGCCACTGCAACTGGTCGACCGTATCCAGGGTCTGGTAGCTGGAGCATTTGTCCTTGGCGGTCTGCACCATCACCACGAAGATATCGGTGCTGGTGGAGTAGTTTTCGTTGATGAAGGCGTTGTCCAGGTTGTAGCGCGAGTCGGGACGCAGTTCCGGCGCGCCGGCATCCAGGTCGCCGACCTTGAGGTCCTGGCTTTGCTGCAGACCCATGGCGGTCAGGCCCAGCGCCACCAGTATCAGCACCATCGCCTGCGGACGCTGGGTGAAGCTGGACAGCAGGTTCCAGATCGGGTGCTTGCCGTGTTCTTCGATATGCTGCTGTTTCTTCACCGACTTTTGACTGACGCCGGTATAGGACATCAGGATCGGCAGCAGCACCAGGTTGGTCAGGATGATGACGGCAACGCCCAGGCTGGCGGCGACGGCCAGATCCTGGATGACCTCGATATCGATGACCATCAGGGTGGCGAAGCCGACGCCGTCACTGATCAACGCGATGATGCCGGGGATATAGAGCGCGCGGAAGGCCAGGCGGGCCGCCAGTTCCTTGCCCGCGCCATTGGCGCTTTCATGACCGATGGCGTTGATGATCTGTACGCCGTGGCTGACGCCGATGGCGAACACCAGGAACGGCACCAGCATGGAGTAGGGGTCCAGACCGTAGCCGAGGGTTTTCAGCAGGCCCAGCTGCCAGATAACCGCGATCACGGAGCACAGCAGCGGTACCACCGAGCTGCGCAGGCAGCGCGAGTAGGCGTACAGTAGAACCAGGGTGATGGCGAGCGCCATGGCGAAGAACACGGCTACCTGGCTGGCGCCGTCGATCAGATCGCCGACGACCTTGGCAAAGCCGGTGATATGGATCTTGACGCTGTCGGACTCGTACTTGTCACGGATCAGCTCCTCGAGCTGCTGCGAGAACGCCTGGTAGTCGATCGGCAGACCGGTGTCCGGGTTATTTTCCAGCAGGGGCGCATAGACAACGGCCGACTTGAAGTCGTTGGCGACCAGCGAGCCGATGCGACCCGATTTCAGGATATTGGTCTTGAGCTTCTCCAGCTCTTCCGGCGAGCCGTCGTAGGTGTCGGCGATGACCGGACCACCGGTGAGACCCTCTTCGGTGACCTCGTTCCAGCGGATGCCTGCCGCCCAGATCGAGATCAGGTTGGCACGATCCACGCCCGGGATGTAGAAGACTTCGTCGTGTATCTTCTGCAGAACTTCCTGGAAGTCCTTGTCGAAAATGTCACCCTGGGTGTGCTCGACGGAGATACGGATGGCGTTGCCGAGTCCCGCCAGGTCATCCTTGTGCTGGATATAGTTGGCGATATAGGGATGCGACGCCGGGATCATCTTATCGAAGCTGGCCCCAGGCTTGATACTGCTGGCCTGATAACCGAAAAACAGGGTCAGCCCCAGCATCAGCAGGATCACCAGCGGGCGGTGGTGGAAAAAAATGCGCTCGATAATCGACTCTGCGCCGGAGAGCCCCGAGTCCATCGGCAGAGAACGTTTGTTATTTGGAGTTTTCATTATTAGTTACCTACGGTGACAGCATCGGCATGAACGCCGGCCGGTCCGGCCATCAGCAGGCCCTTGGTTTCGCTTTCGAGCACTTTGCTCAGCGGCAGACGGGACGCATCGCGACGGGTGTCAGTGACCTGGCCGCTGGCATCGATATGCAGCGACACACCGCCGGCGCCGACCAGAACGACGGAACCGTCGTTCAACATGGTGCCGCTGAAAAGGCTCGAGTCCACGCCGGTATCGATGATCTCCCAGGTATCCCCCCAGTCCCCGGACTGGAAAGCGTTGCCCCGCAGGCCATATGCGATGAGCCGGCCCCGGGCATTGCCGGTTATCCCAAAGAAAGAGCCTTCATAGGGACTTTCGAGCATTTCCCAGCTCTGTCCCCAGTCACCGGAGCGGTAGAGTGTGCCGGCTTCCGCGGCGATATAGAGGTGATCGCCGATCCGGGAAATGGCGTTGAGGTGAAAGTTGGACGCGTTGTCCATGTGGTCATACCACGCCGACCAGGTTTCGCCTCCGTCGGTGGTACGCAGCATCAGGCCGAACGCGCCGACCACGATGCCTTCGTTACGGTCCTTGAACCAGACATCGAGGAACGGACGGCTGGGGCCTTCGTCGGTGAACGCTTCGGCGTCGTCGGCCATGTAGGTGCGTGCTTCAAGCTCGGCTTCCAGCTCTTCGCGCTGGTCTTGCGGGGCGGTTTCGATCCTGTCCTCGAACGCCGCCAGGCGAGCCTGGGCATGCGCCAGCATCACTTCGTTGGCACGATTGCCATCCAGTACCTTGCGCCAGGTCTTGCCGCCGTCCTCGGTCTTGAGCACGACGCCGTCGTGTCCGACCGTCCAGCCGAAGCTGTCGTCGACGAAGAAGCTGTTGGTCAGGGTTACGCGTACCGGCGTCGCGACCTGCTGCCAGTTGCGACCCTCGTCAGCGGAAAGCAGGATGTGGCCCCGTTCGCCGACAGCGACAATATGGTTGCCGGCGCGTTCGATGTCCATCAGCAGGCTGTGAGCCGCCAGTGGGGACATGATGGCGCCTTCATCGAGTGCGTCGGCAGCCAGGGTGCTTCCTGAAAGCGCCAGCCCCGCCAGGAGGCAAAGACTGGTTCGCGCTCGAGCCGGTTTAAAAACGGTTTGAGTGTGCTTTTTCATAAGTTTGTTCTTGTTCACAGTCGTACCGGGGCGGTCCCGGCAGGTTGGTCAATGGCCACTGGACGCTATTGCGGCAGAACGCTCGGAGCGAACATGCTTCCGGAATAGCGGTAAGGAACTTGTTCATAGGTTCCTTAAATGAGACCGGCGCTTTCGCGCCGGTCCCGGTTTCCGCTGGTTAGCGGCGAGCCATCTGGCGCACGTTCTGCGGGGAGTAGTAGTTATCGTCCTTGGTCGCCTGCGGGACGTATGGAACGGTGTCGTACTCCTGCACCGCGTAGTCACCGGACTGCAGGTCGTAGTTGGTGACGCCTCGGGCGATGATATTGCCGTCGTTGTACAGGGCGACCGGGTGCGAATGGCCAAAACGCCACAGTTCACCGCGACCGTCGTACATGTCGGCCATCAGTACGAACCAGGAGTCCTCGTCGATGTAGAAGCGACGCTTGCCGTAGATATGACGGCTGTCCTCGCGCAGGGTAGCCTCGACAACCCAGACACGATGCTTTTCCCAGCGTTCGAAATCGGGGTTGGTATGGTTGGCCGGCCAGAGGTCCTCGAACGAGGTGCCGTTCTCGTGGGCATTGAGGAACTTGTACGAGTTGTACGGCACCAGCATTTCATGCTTGCCGATCAGCTCCCAGTCGAAGCGTTCCGGCGAACCGTTGAACATGAAGGCCTGGTCGTAGGTGGTCAGACCGTTGGAGCCCGGATCCGGGGTATCGAAGGCGATGGTCGGCGCGCGGCGGACACGACGCTGGCCGGGGATGTACTGCCATGCCTGCCTGGGTGCCTCGCTGGCGTTGACCGGGTCGCGTACCAGCGTGACTTCGCCCTTGCGGCGGGTCGGCAATGAATACTCGAGCAACAGCTGGATGATGTTGCCGTTGAAGCTGCTGAGGCTGCCGTCCTTGTAGTAGTAGGGGTAGGTCTCGGTCAGATGACCGGCCGTGACGGCGCGGGAGCCGTTGGCGTAGATCGTGGCGCTCTCGTAGGTAGCATCCTTGCCTTCGCCGTACCAGCGCAGGGTGTGGTTCCAGATCGCCTCGTTGCCGTTCTGCGGAATCGGGAACGGAATACCGCCGTAGGCATTGGTTACACCGTTGCCGTCCGGGGTCAGTTCGGCGTTGAGGGCGTTGTTAAAGGTGTTTTCGGCGACCCAGTCCGGAATCGGAGCGGTACGGTGGGTCGGGTAGACGTTCATCCTGAAGCTCGGGTACTTGGCGAACAGCGCCTTCTGACCGTCGGAGAGCAGGGCGTCGTATTCCTTGTAGTTCTGTGCGGTGACGGTGTACAGCGGCTTTTCGTCGGCGAACGGATCGACCGGGTTCTTGCCCTCGACGTGGCCGGCCGGGGCGCTGGTCAGACCGCCGGTCCACTCGGGAATATCGCCGGCGGCGTTTCCGGCACGCTCTGCGCCGAACGGTGTCAGTTCGTTTTTCAGCTTGGCGGCTTCTTCCGGCGAAACCTTGGCAATGGCGAGGCCGGCGTTCAGGGCGAGTGCGGTAACGGTCGCTGCGAGAATGGATCTCTTGAAGCTCATGGTATTACTCCTCAGGCACAAACCTGATTGTTTTTATGGATGTATGCGTTAGAAGCTGTACTTGTAGTACGCGGCGAGATAATCGCGGTCGGCGTTGAGGTTGCCGAACGCCAGGCCACCGTCTTCCTTGATGATGTCTTTAGGGTTAGCCAGGAACCAGACGTAGCTGGCGCCGAACTTGTGCTTACCGAGGTAGGTGAAGTCGGTTTTCAGCGCGAACTGTTCGTTGCTCTCGGTGAAGGTGTAGGACAGCGACGAACGACCGCTGAAGTCGTTGCGATAGGTACCGGTAACGGACATGTCCAGACCGCCGACGAGGTTGAAGTAGTCGGCTTTCAGGCTGACCACGCCAGCGGCGGCGCCGATGTCGTTCTTGCGGGCAATCTGGTTCTTGAGCTTGCCGCTGCGACCGTCGACATCCAGTACGCGGTTGTAGCCCAGTTCGCCAATCAGCGTCATGTTATCGGCCAGCGGGTTCTGCGGCAGGATGTAGATCGCCGAGACCTGGGCCTGCATGGTTTCGGCCGATTCGAACTTGAAGCCCGGCTCGTTGACCTGCACCGGCTGTCCGTCGCGGTAGGACACTTCACCGCTGACGTTGACGTCGCCGAGTACGGTGCCGAAGCTCAGACCGTAGAGGTCGATATCCTCGAAGTACTCGTGGTGCATGGGTATTGAACCTGCGGGCGACAGAACCTGCAGCGACGGGGTGAAGTCGTTGTAGTTCAGGTAGTAGAAGCCGAACTCGGTGCTGTTGAGGTTTTCCGCCAGATAGCGCAGCGCGATACCGTACTGGCCTTCATCGGGCGTGTCTTCGGTAACCGGTAAACCAACGCCCAGCACCGACTCACCAAAGAGGTCGCCAACCGACTTCTGACCGAAGCCGTCGAGGATGTTGAAGTAGGTGCCCGGAGCGTCGATGCGGGTTTCTTCCCAGTCATACTGGTAGTAGGCGCCCAGCGACAGGTTGTCGGTCAGGGTCATTTCGCCGTAGACCTGGCCGATCGGCATGAAGATATCCTTCAGCTCGGTGCCCGGTGCGTTCGCCTTGGTCGCGTCGAGCGGGCCCTGGGCGGTGGAAATGCCGCCCTGCAGGTACAGGCTCTCGCCCCAGTTGACCACCTGCTCGCCGACGCGCAGGCTGAGGAACTGGTCGCCAATGTTGAAACCGTGATACCAGAACGTATCCAGCAATTCGACCTTGGACTTGTGCTCGTCGATACCGTCCTGCTGGAAGGATTCGCGGGCCAGGTCGCCGTCGTCGTAGACTTCGTCGTACCAGCCACGGGCACGCACGAAGACACCGCCGTCGCCGTAGTTGGCGTCCAGGTCGGTGCCGAAGCTGACGCGGTTCTGCGTCATATCGCCTTCGTCGAAGTTGCGGTTGCCGTCATCGGTCAGATCGCCGAGGCGTACGCCGCTTGGATCGATGAAGTCGAGAATCTCCTTGGACTGGTCCTGCATACGCCACTGAGCGTCGTAGGTCAGGGTGGTGTCCAGGTCGATGGTCACGCCATTATCGAGTTCGAAGTTGAGAGCGTAAGCCTGCGGTGCAGCGATCGTTACCAGCGCTGCGGCCAGCATTGCCTGCCGTACACCAAGGCTCAGCGGCTTGCGTTTGGTACAGAGTTTTCCTGAATGGGCGAAGGCTTGGTTCATTGCCTTGATTTCCTCATTTGTTTTTTTTATCACTGCTTGGAACAGACTTCCGACCGGTCAGGACGAGCACCAGCGGATCTCTGGGCCAAAGAGGCCAGATAAACTGAATAGGGGAGTCTTTCCCGTGCGGAAAAATGTCTGAGTGAAGGTTGTGTCAGGGATGTAAAAAAAGCGGTTCTTCATCGTAATTGCCACTCGTTTTATTATTGTTGGCGCTCTCAGTAACGGGCTTCAAATAAACAGCGACTCGCACGGAATTTGAGGTCTCTGCCTGTTTGAAATCTCGCCTGGCCGGGCCTGTTCAGCTGACCGGCAATAGGTCTTGCTCACGTTATGACGAGACTTTAATCTTTCGGCTGTCTGCCGGGCTTGACATAAGGTGAAATGCAATTGACATATTGCGCAGCTGGCCGGCCCTTAGCGCCGCGACGAAATCTGGCTAACATGGCTGGCGGGGGTGGCTGGTAAGGGGGATCTAGGAAGCAAATGGGGCCAGTTCACAGGTTCTTAAGAGCGCTCGCCTGGTTTTTCGTACCCATAGCCGCTACCGGGTTGGTCGGAACTGTAGGAAATGCGGATGGAATCAATACCATCCAAATGCCTGGCTCGGGTTGTAATGACTGAATGGGGGGTATGAAAAAATTGGCTGTTTCTGATCACTGTTAACCGGTCGCCCGGAGCGATTTTTGAGTAAGACCGTATAAGTTTACAGCCTGTTTCCGGTAATAGCGGCGAGCGCATTCGAACCTGCGAATACGTAACTGAAAACCTCTTTGAATTTTTCTACGGTTTTTCTACGGTAACTGGAATTCGATATTGCAGCTTCTGGGCATGCCCAGCATGCCTTTGAAGCTGCGCCTTGGTTCCGGCCAGGCGGTATTATGCCCGGCATGCATTGGGTAATGACTTACCCGTTTCCTAGTTTTGGGTTTCTGGATCATTTAGGGAAGGTTGCTGTTCGTCACTATCGCGTTCGCTGTGTAGCAGCTGGTCGGCGACGATGTGTCGGCGACGGTGTTGGGCCGATATTTGTCGGCGCGACTGCTGACGACGACGGGAAGGGGCTTTTGATGCGCTAAAACGTGCCATAGAGCTCTCCATTGCGGCTAAGACATTTTTCAGCATATCACGTAAATTGAAACCTGTGACATCCCCTTTCGGCGGGGCGCTCGAGCCGGAGGGCGTGGCAGAGACGGCCTGGCGGTCGGATATTGCAATCCTGTAACGAATTCAGCTAGTATTTTGCAGCTGGTTGATTGCGTGCCTGTTTTCAGGAGCGGCAGCGTCCGACGGAGTCTCATGCTTCGCGGGCAACACAGGGTCAACCAGGCCCTTTCAAGCGGGAATAGCTCAGTTGGTAGAGCACGACCTTGCCA
>JABXIM010000241.1 GCA_013373085.1 Oceanospirillaceae bacterium
AAAACCACCTCGATCTACGTCACCCACGACCAGGGCGAGGCGATGACCATGGCCGACAAGATCGTGGTACTGAACCAGGGCCGCATCATGCAGGTCGGCACCCCGCTGGAGATCTACAACACGCCGGCCAACACCTTCGTCGCCGGCTTCATGGGCTCCCCAACCATGAACTTCATCAAGGTGCACGCCGACGACGGGCACCTGACGCCGGTCAACGGGTCCGATCGCCAGGTGTTCGAAGTCCCGTATCAGCACCGCGGCGACGCCACCCTCGGCATCCGGCCGGAGCATATCGAGCTGACGCCGCAGCCGGGCGCCCTGGCCATCAAGACCGAGATCGCCGTGGTCGAGCATCTGGGCAACGAAACCCTGCTGTACCTGAGCACCGACCAGTGCGAACTGCCGCTGGTGGTATCGGTGCAGGGCGAACAGTCGCCGGAGATCGGCAGCAGCCTGACCGTCTACGTACCGCCTGCGCGCTGCCACCTGTTCGACGCCAACGGCGACGCGCTGGAGCGGCTGCAGGCGCCGAAGGCGAATTGACGCCGGAACCGCGCTCCTCGGGGCGAATGTCCTTCACCATCGTAGGTTGGGTGAGCGATGCGTTGGCACCCGGATTCAGGCCCTCTCGGAATCCGTGCATCGCGTAACCCAAAAGCTCGCAGGTTGGGTTAGCGATGCAGCGGTACGATATCTCCAGACCGCGAGGAAATATGCGCATCGCGTAATCCAACACGGGTGACAGACGATGTCGGTGTTGGGTTTCGTGCCTGCGGCACTCCACCCAACCTACGGTTTAACTGCTCCGAATTCAGAGGTATCGATACATGAACGAAACCATTCGCTGGGGCATGGTCGGTGGCGGCCTGAACGGTTTCATCGGCGAGGTACACCGGCTGGCGACCCGTCTCGACGGCGGTTACCGCCTCGAGGCCGGCTGCTTTTCGTCCGATGGCGCTCGCAACCGCGAGTCCGCCGAGCACTTCGGCGTAGCCCCCGATCGCGTCTACGACGATTTCGCGCAGATGGCCCGCAGCGAGGCGGAGCGGCGGGACGGTATACGCGCGGTGTCGATCGTCACGCCGAATCATCTGCACTACCCTGCCGCCCGGGTCTTCCTCGAGGCCGGCATCGACGTCATCTGCGACAAGCCGTTGACCACGACGCTCGAAGAGGCGCTCGAGCTGGAGTCGCTGGCGCGTGAACGCGGCCGCATCCTCGCGGTGACCTACAACTACACCGGCAACGCCATGATCCGTCTGGCGCGCCGGTTGGTCACCGAAGGCGCGCTGGGTGACCTGCGGCTGGTTCAGGTCGAGTACGTGCAGGACTGGCTGGCACGCAATATCGAACAGGACGGCCAGAAACAGGCCAGCTGGCGTACCGACCCGCAGCAGGCCGGCCGCGCCGGCTGCCTCGGTGACATCGGCGTCCATGCCTACAACCTGGCCCATTTCGTCACCGGCCTGCCGGCCCGTCGCGTCAGCGCGGACCTCGCCACCTTTGTCCCCGGACGTCGCGTCGACGACAACGTCCAGGTGACGCTGGATTTCGGCAACGGCACCCGCGGCGCGCTCTGGGCCTCCCAGGTCGCGGTCGGCTCGGAGAACGCGCTGCGCCTGCGGCTGGTCGGGTCCCGCGCCAGCATCGCCTGGGAGCAGGAGCACCCCAACCAGCTGCAATACACCGAATACGGCGAAGCGCCACGGACCCTGAGCCGCAACGGCGCCGGCTTCCCACAGTCGCTGCAGCATCTTTGCCGGGTACCGGCGGGCCATCCGGAAGGCTACCTGGAGGCGTTCGCCAACCTCTACGGCGAGATCCGGCGCGGCCTGTTGACGGGCCAGGGCGACTTCACCGATGTCGCCGACGCCGTCGACGACCTGGCCTTTATCGAGGCGTGTTTGGCGTCGAACGACAACGACAACCGCTGGCAGTCGCTCATGCGCTGACGCCAGGCTTCGTAACCCGTTTTTGCAATGCCCCGGGACGTACTGATAGGTCCCGTCAACCCGGTTTTGCCCTATACAACCCCAATATCTTGGAGACCTGACAATGTCAAACGTAAACGCCGACTGGTGGAAAGGCTCGGTCATCTACCAGATTTACCCGCGCTCCTATCAGGACAGCAACCATGACGGCATCGGTGACCTCAACGGCATCACCGAACGCCTGCCCCATATCGCCGACCTCGGCGTCGACGCCATCTGGCTGTCGCCGATCTTCACCTCGCCGATGGCCGACATGGGCTATGACGTCAGCAATTACACCGATATCGATCCCAGCTTCGGCACCCTGGACGACTTCGATACCATGGTCGCCCGCGCCCACGAGCTGGGCCTCAAGGTGATGGTCGACCAGGTGCTGTCCCACTCCAGCGACCAGCACCCGTTCTTCCAGGAAAGCCGCATGAGCCGCGACAACCCGAAGGCGGACTGGTACGTCTGGGCCGATCCGCAGCACGACGGCAGCCCCCCGAACAACTGGCAGTCGGTTTTCGGCGGCTGTGCCTGGCAGTGGGAGTCGCGCCGCGGCCAGTACTACCTGCACAACTTCCTAAAGGAACAGCCGGATCTCAACTTCCATAACCCGGACGTGCAGGAGTGGCTGCTCGGCACCATGCGCTTCTGGCTCGAGCGCGGCGTCGACGGCTTCCGTCTCGACACCGTGAACTTCTACTTCCACGACGCCCTGCTGCGCAGCGACCCGCCGGACTTCCGCAAGAAGTCGAAGCCGGAGTGGAACCCGTACAACATGCAGTACCACCTGTTTTCCAAGAACCAGCCGGAGAACCTGGCGTTCCTGCAGAAGATGCGCGCCCTGCTCGACGAATACGACGCCCGCACCCTGGTCGGCGAGGTGGGCGAGATGCACCACCCGATCGAGATCATGGGTGAGTACACCACCGGCAACCGCCTGCACATGGCCTACTCGTTCGAGATGCTCGGCTTCAACTTCAGCGCCGCGCACTTCCGCAAGCAGATCGAGGACTTCTACAGCGGCGCGCCGAACGGCTGGCCCTGCTGGGCGTTCTCCAACCACGACGTGGTCCGTCACGTCAGCCGCTGGATGCCGCACGCGGTGAGCCAGGATGCGATCGCCAAGCAGGCCTGTGCGCTGCTGCTCAGCCAGCAGGGTTCCATCTGCCTGTACCAGGGCGAGGAGCTGGGCCAGACCGAGTCCGAGCTGGAGTACTCCGAGCTGACCGACCCCCAGGGCCTGACCTTCTGGCCCGAGGACAAGGGCCGAGACGGTTGCCGCACCCCGATGGTGTGGAGCCAGGACGCCGAAAACGCCGGGTTCAGCGACGTCCAGCCCTGGCTGCCGGTGAAGGCTCCGCAGGCCTCCCGCAGCGCCGACACCCAGCGCGGCGTGGCCGGCTCGGTGCTCGAGTTCTACCGCCGTATGCTGCGCCTGCGCGGCGAGCATACCAGCCTGCAGACCGGCGAGACCCTGTTCGACGAGACCGCCGAGCCGATCCTGTCGTTCGTCCGTGGCGGCGAGTTCCGCTGTGTGTTCAACCTGTCGGCGGCTGAACAGCGGGTCGAGCACAAGGGCGGCACGCTGGTGATCGGCGAAGGCGCTTCGGTCGATGGCGATGTGCTGAACCTCGGCGGCAACGGCTTCGCCCTGTTCAGAGTCTGATAGAACCTCCCGGTGCCCTGACAGCCGTCAGGGCACATTCGGCGGGCTGCGGCCCGCCCCTTTTATTGACCACGGTAGGCTGCTGGCCACCGACACAAACAAGGATATTGCCATGTCGACGCGTCCCGACAACTGGTGGAAATCCGCCACCGCCTACCAGATCTACCCGCGCAGCTTCTGCGACAGCAACGGCGACGGCATCGGGGATATTCCCGGTATCATCTCGAAACTCGACTACCTCGCAGAACTCGGTGTGGGCTTCATCTGGCTGTCGCCGGTGTACCGCTCGCCGATGGCCGACAACGGCTACGACATTTCGGACTACCAGGACATCGCGCCGGAGTTCGGCACCCTGGCCGATTTCGACCGCCTGCTGGCCGGCGCCCGCGAGCGCGGCATCGGCATCGTCATGGACCTAGTGGTCAACCACAGCTCCGACGAACATCCCTGGTTCATCGAATCCCGCGCCTCGCGCGACTCGGCCAAACGCGATTACTACATCTGGCGCGACCCGGCCGCGGATGGCGGGCCCCCCAGCGATCTGCAGTCGTTTTTCGGCGGCCCCGCCTGGACGCTGGACGAGGCCACGGGCCAGTACTACCTGCACCTGTTCGACCGCAAGCAGCCGGACCTGAACTGGGAAAACCCGGCGCTTCGACAGGCTATCTGGAAGATGATGAACTGGTGGCTCGACCGCGGCGTCGCCGGCTTCCGCATGGACGTGATCGACCTTATCGGCAAGGAGGTCGACAAGGGCATCGTCGCCGACGGCCCCCGGCTGCACGAATACCTGCAGGAAATGCACCGCGAAACCCTCGCCGGACGCGATGTGGTAACGGTCGGCGAAGCCTGGAGCGCCAGCACCGACAACGCCCTGCTGTACTGCGGCCGCGACCGCGACGAGCTGTCGATGGTATTCCAGTTCGAGCACGTCACCCAGCAGCACGACGAAAAACTCGGCAAGTGGAAACCCAAGCCGTTCGATCTGGTGGCGCTGAAACGGGTGCTGAACAAGTGGCAGGCGGCACTGGCCGAAGACGGCTGGAACTCGCTGTTCTGGGGCAACCACGACCTGCCGCGGGCGGTCTCTAAATACGGCGACGACAAGGTTTACCGGGTCGAATCGGCGAAGATGCTCGCCACCGTGCTGCACCTGATGAAGGGAACGCCCTACATCTACCAGGGCGAGGAGTTCGGCATGACCAACGCCGCCTTCAGCGACATCTCCCAGTTCAAGGACCTGGAAACGCTGAACTTCTATCGCCTGCAGGTCGCCGAGGGCGTCTCGCCGGAAGCCTTTATCGCCGGCGCCAACGAAAACAGCCGCGACAACGCCCGCACACCGGTGCAGTGGTCGGACGCGCCCCAGGCCGGTTTTACCACCGGTACGCCCTGGATCGACATCAACCCCAACTACCGCGAGATCAACGCCGACCAGGCGGTCAGAGACCCTGAATCGATCTTCGCCCACTACCGCAGCCTGGCGGGGCTTCGCTGCGAACTGCCGGTGATCGTCAACGGCGACTACCGGCCCTGGTTCGAAGAGCATCCGCAGGTGTTCGCCTACAGCCGCCACCTGGACGGACAGACGCTGACCGTGGTTGCGAACTTCAGTGACAGGCCGCTGCAACTGGACGTGCCCGAGGCGATGCGCGCCGAGGGCCGGGGCCTGATCGCCAATTACGACTGCCGCGACCACATCGGCGCAACGCTGTCACTGCAGCCGTACGAGGCCTTCGCCGTACTCAGTTGAGGGCGGCGCTGGTGAGCATCCATTATTGCGTTGCACAAAAAACAATCTAAGCTCAAAGATGCTCACCCACCCTTTCCCAGGAGGCATCACTGTGGAAATCAAAGACAAAGTCGCCGTTATCACGGGCGCCGGTAGCGGCATTGGTAACGCAGTTGCAATAGAACTGGCCAACCGCGGCGTCAAGGCGGTACTGATGGTCGACCTGACGGATCAGGTCAAGATCAATGCCGAGGAGGTCAACGCCGAAGTCGGCCGCATCGTGGCCTACCCCTATCAGGGCGATGTCACCCAGGCCGATTTCCGCACCTCGGTATTCGACGATGCCGAGGAAAAGTTCGGCCTCGTCTCCATCTGCATCCCCGCCGCCGGCATCACCCGGGATTCGCTGGCGGTAAGGATCGACAAGGAAACCGGCAAGGCGAAAATTTACGACCAGGAACGCTTTCAGCTGGTGCTGGACGTCAACCTCACCGCCCCGGTGTACTGGGCACTGGAGATGGTAGCCCGCATTGCCGAAGACCGCTTCAACAGGGATTTGAAGAAATGGAATGCCAGCGAAGGCGTCCAGGGCGCAGTGGTCTTCATCGGTTCGGTTTCGTCCCAGGGCAACAAGGGGCAGATCTCCTATGCCGCCACCAAGGCCGGGCTCGAGGGCGCCGCGTCCACTCTTATGAAAGAAGCAATTTTCTACGGCGTGCGCTGCTGCGTCATCCACCCGGGCTTCACCGACACCCCGATGGTGCGGGCGCTGGGCGAGGAATACATCGAGAAGCACGTATTGCCGGACACCCAGCTCGGCCGCCTGATCCGCCCGGCCGAAATCGCCGATGCCATCTGCTTCATGGTATCCAACTCCGCCATCAGCGGCGAACTCTGGGCCGACGCCGGCTGGCACCCGAATCCCTGATCTACGGCCCTGTCGAAAACGCCCGGCGACAACCTGCCGCCGGGCGCTTGTTCAGTTGCACAACAGGGTCTTTTGCAGCCTTGCTCTAGCGCCCGCTCGCCTGCTGGGCGTTGCGCATCATTTCGTCCAGATTCAGCTCGAAGCTGGCGGCGCGCGGCGGGTAGTCCTGCAGCGACTTCATGAACCGGCTAACCATCTCCGACGCCGGACCCAGTGTCCAGGAGCGGTTTTCCTGCCATTCGTCGAAGCCACGGGCTTCGTGAAAGCGCTCGAATGGGTCGAGCTTGAGGTTGGTGATCAGCGGCGTGGTCAGGTTGTTCTGAACACCGTTGAACCATTTGTCCTGGCTCTTGAACAGGAACTTCCAGTCACCGTAACGAATGCCGTGGAACGTGGTTTCGGTGAAGTAGTAGAAGTCCATGCGCTTGCTCGGCCCCTTGCCGCTCAGCAGGTCTGTCTGATCGTAGCCGTCAAGATGAACCTTGTAGGTCTTGTCGCCGATCTTTTCGCCGTCGAGCAGCTTCTCCTTGAGATCCGGCTGCCCAAGGGCCGACATGATGGTCGGCATCCAGTCCTCCATGGTCATGAATTCGCCGGTCGTCGTGCCGGCCGGGATCTTGCCGGGCCACTTGACCACCATCGGAACGCGGAATCCTCCCTCGTATCCGCCCACACCCTTTTGACCGCGGAACGGCTGGTTACCGCCATCAGGCCAGCTGTTCGATGCCGCGCCGTTATCGGTGGAGAACATCACGATGGTATCGTCGGCCACACCGAGTTCGTCAAGCAGGTCGAGGAGCTCGCCGACGTCGTCGTCCAGCTCCATCATGGCATCGGCATAAAGACCGTATCCGCTCTTGCCCTCATACTCGGGGCTCAGGTTGGTGCGATAGTGCGTGCGGGTAGTGT
Source organism: Oceanospirillaceae bacterium (assembly GCA_013373085.1). Taxonomy (GTDB): domain Bacteria; phylum Pseudomonadota; class Gammaproteobacteria; order Pseudomonadales; family Balneatricaceae; genus Marinobacterium_A. The sequence goes on from JABXIM010000241.1 coordinate 7,215, forward strand.
TGTGCCATACGAAGAACGGTGTTTCACTCTTGACTGCATCGCTGATGAAACGCTTGGATTCGACCAGCACATCCTGGTCGAGGGTACGCTGACGCTCACGACCGAACGGCCCCAGATCCTTGACTTCCTGAGTACCGTCCGGCAGGGCCTTGGAGTGAATGACACCACGCTGCGTGAGGCCAAACTTTTTCTGCACTTCCGGATCTTTCGGGAAGTCATACTCCTCCGGATACTCGCCGGCGTTCAGGTGATAGAGAATGCCGTAGTATTCATCGAAACCGTGCGCCGTCGGCAGGTGCTCATCGAGATCGCCAAGGTGATTCTTGCCGAACTGCCCGGTCGCGTAGCCCAGCGGCTTGAGCATTTCCGCCAGGGTCGGGTCTTCCTTGCTGAGCCCCAGCGGCGAGCCGGGCAGGCCGACGGTGCTGAGCCCGACGCGGATAGGGTACTGGCCAGTGATGAACGCCGCTCGGCCCGCGGTGCAGGACGCCTGGGCGTAGTGATCCATGAAGGTCATGCCCTCGTTGGCGATGCGATCGATGTTGGGCGTGGAACCGCCCATCATGCCGCGGTGATAGGCACTGATATTCCACATGCCGACATCGTCGCCCCATATTATGAGGATATTGGGTTTGTCCTGTGCACTGACGACAGGCGCCGCCAGGATGCCGAACAGCAGCATCGTCAGAAATCGTTTCATCCGCCCATTCTCCGATTTGATTACTTGATTATTTCCGTCCCATACTCCGCTCCGAAGCGCCGACAGCATGCGATGAGCGCAGGAGTGAAAAGTATGGTCGAGGGAACGGGTGGGCGCGAGTCGGCATTAGCACGACGTTAGAGTGTCGCAATTAACGGGGCGGCCTGTCTGCGGCCAGGACTATTGCCCCGGCCTGCCCACACCCGAGCGGCACCGCTCGACGGAGAAAAGAAGGCGCATGCGGCACGCAGCAGACATTCGGCACGAGAGCCCCGTATCGTCAAAACGCAGGACCTGCCCCCGTTAGCTACCTTTAGCATCTGGCTCTTTCGTTGCGAGGATCTCGCTATATGCTTATGCGCCGCCCCCGTTCGATAGACGGAAAGGCAACCAGCGATCCCCGAGCCCATGCCGAGGGACCTGCCAGCCATGAGTAAAGTGACTGGCCAGACCTGGCGCCAGATCCCGCAGAGTATCTGGGCACTGGGATGTGTCAGCCTGTTGATGGATGTCTCCTCGGAGATGATCCATGCCCTGTTACCGGTCTACATGGTGACGGTACTGGGGGCTTCGGCGCTGTCCGTCGGTATTCTGGAGGGGGTCGCGGAAGCAACGGCGTCGATTACCAAGGTCTTCTCCGGTGCGCTGAGTGACTGGCTGGGCCGGCGCAAGCTGCTGGCGGTTGCCGGATACGGACTTGCCGCGCTCGCAAAACCGCTCTTCCCCCTGGCCACGTCCGTCGGCTGGCTGTTCGTTGCGCGCTTCGTCGATCGCATTGGCAAAGGCATTCGGGGTGCACCCCGTGATGCTTTGGTCGCAGATCTGGCGCCCTCTCACCTGCGTGGCGCGAGTTACGGTCTCCGTCAGTCGCTGGATACCGTTGGCGCCTTCCTGGGCCCGTTGCTGGCCATTGGCTTGATGTGGCTGACGGCGGACCAGTACAAAACCGTGTTCTGGATGGCGGTTATCCCGGCATTCCTGGCCGTTATAGTGCTGTGCACGGCAGTGAAGGAACCGGCTCGGAACTCTGATCTGCGCCGGATTCGCATGCCCCTGCGGCGCGCCGAGTTACATCGTTTAAACCGGAACTATTGGTGGATCGTGGTGATCGCCACGGTGTTCACGCTCGCGCGTTTCAGCGAAGCCTTTCTTGTTCTGCGGGCCCAGGATGTGGGGCTGCCGGTGACGCTGATCCCGCTGGTGCTGGTGATCATGAGCCTGGCGTATGCCCTGTCCGCCTATCCTGTGGGGATACTGTCCGACCGTGCTGATCGGCCCACCATTCTCGTTCTTGGCCTGGTGCTGCTGATCCTCGCGGATCTCGTTCTTGCCAATATTAACAGCCTGATCGGTGTTGGGATCGGTGTCGCCCTGTGGGGGCTCCATATGGGCTTTACTCAGGGTTTACTGTCAACCCTGGTCGCCGACACGGCGCCAGCCGAGCTTCGCGGGACCGGATTCGGGCTGTTCCATCTGGTGACCGGCCTTGCCCTGCTGGCGGCGAGCGTCATCGCTGGAACGCTCTGGGATGTGGCCGGTCCCCAGGGCACCTTCGTTGCCGGTGCAGGCTTCGCAACGCTGGCACTGGCGTGTGTGCTCTTCCGCCGCGAGCGTCTGCGTAAACCCGACCTGCCACTTGGCTGAAGTCTCCGTTCCGGGACCACAGACGCCTAACGCGCGCCGCGGTATCGTCTCAGTTACCGCCCAGCTTCTTCGCGTTATCGCCACCGGCGACCGAATACTGCATCGAGACATTGCGGGTATTCTGGAAGGTTTCCATATCCTCGCCACGCATGCTGGCGTAGACGTGAGGGTTGGATACGCCCGCAACCGCCGCCATTTTCTCCAGCCCGAAGAAAATCGCGCCGTAACGGATCAGGCCGATCCAGTCGGTATTGTCGAAGCCGCAGCGCTCGCCGTGAACCTGGTGAGACAGCCCGCCCGTGGCGACGATGGCCACACGCAGATCCTCCGGATAACTCTGGATCGCCTTGCGCAGCGATTTGCCGAGCTTGTAGCAGCGCCGTGCATTCGGCGTCAGAAACCGCAGCACCCCACCTGTAGCGGCACGATGCTGCCGGCCCAGCCGTTTTCATCGGGCGATATCATTGCGGGGCGATACCCGTTTGTTCCACCAGGCGGATCAGCCAACAAGAATCCATTTCGCTGCGACGCCAGGTTGCCTATTGTGTAAGTTCCACCGACGGCCGTACTGCCCGGTATCCATCGACTGACGGACCCCAGCCACGTCCTGGACCTGAACAGGAGACCGGGCAGGTCGCGACGTCGCACGATAACAACAAGGAGCCCCCCCGTGAACCCGAAAAAATTCCTGTCACGCCTCGCTTTAGCCGGCCTCCTCGGTCTTGCCGCCGCCACTGCCCCGGTACAGGCCGAGACGGAGGTCGTCCTGCTCGGCACTGGGACGCCGGTGCCCGATGCCGATCGCTCGGGTCCCGCGACCGCGGTGGTCTACAATGGCGAAGCCTATGTCTTCGATGCCGGCGCCGGCATGGTACGCCGGGCGATCGAAGCCGCCCAGAAGAAAGGCATAGAGGCACTTTACCCCACCAACATCAAGCACCTGTTCATCACCCATCTGCACAGCGATCACGTGCTCGACTATTCGGTACTGGCCTCGACCTACTGGTGGCGGCGCGAAGCGCAGCTGAATGCCTATGGTCCCACCGGCCTCAACGCGATGACACAGGGCTATTACGACATGCTGCAACGGGATATAGAATTGCGTACCAGCGGCCTGCAGCCGGTGAAGCACCCGACGTTCTATCAGGTGAAAACCCAGGAGTTCGACAAGGGTGGCTGGAAAATCCAGGATGGCGACGTGACCGTCGAGGCCTTCGATGTCAATCATGGCGATATCGAGCCGTCGTTCGCCTTCCGCGTGACCACGCCGGACAAGACCATCGTCATCTCCGGCGACACCACCTACAGCGAGGCGCTGGCGGAGATCGCCAAAGGGGCCGATATACTGGTGCATGAGGTGATCAGCGAAGCCGGCTGGTCTAAACTGCCGGAAAACTGGCAGCACTATCATGCAGCGGCGCACACCCGCACCAGCGAACTGGCGAAGCTGGCGAATCAAGCCAGACCGAAACTGCTGGTGCTGACCCACATCCTGCATTACAGCGCACCGATCGAGACCGCGCTGACCGAGGTTCAGGCAGCGTACGACGGCAAGGTGGTGTTGGGCAACGACCTCGACGTCTTCGAGTGATACCGGAATGAAGCGCCGCCCTGCCCTGTTGCGACGGCGCTTCTCGCCCCTCCTCCCAAGCCGCTACCGAACAGGGGATAGACGATGTCGGATGCCGAAACGAACCGGTCGCTGGAACGCGGCATCCGGCTACTGAAGGCAATCGACCAGCAGGGCGGCGCCACGCTCAGCCAACTGGTGCGCGCGGTGGATCTGCCCAAAACCACTGTCAGGCGGTTGCTGATCACCCTGGTCGAGCAGCGCCTGGTGCGCAAGAGCCTGGCCGATGGCCTGTACCGCGCCACCGTGCTGCTTCCGCTTGAAACCGACTACGAACTCCCCCCGCATACCTGGCGACTCTGCGACGTTGCCGTCCCGGTGATGCGCCGTCTGACCGAGCGGGTACGCTGGCCGTCCGATTTGTTCGTGCGTGTCGGCGCTGGCATGAGAATCGTCGAAAGCTCCCGCTCCTGCAGTCCGATCGCACTTTATCGGGGCAAACTCAGCACCCAGGTCAGCATGCTGCTGTCGGCGGCAGCCCGCGCCTATCTGGCCTATTGCCCCGAGGACGAGCGCGAGGCGCTGATTGCCGAGGCGCTCAAGCAGCAGCCAACGATGATGGACGAGCATGGCATCCGGCGCATGATCGCCGAAACCCGTCGATGCGGTTACGGCGTCCGCCCCCCCGGCTACCGCGGCCAAAGCCGTGCCGATGACGGATTGCGCGCGATCGCGGTTCCGGTCATCTACGGCGGCCGGGTGCAGGCCTGTATCAATCTGCTTTGGGTCAGGGACTACCTGACCGAAGAGGCGTTTGCAGAGCGTTACCTCGAGACCCTGCAACAGGCGGCGCGGGAAATCGCCGATCGCTGCGAAGCGCTGCAGTCGATCGCGTCAGATGGACACCCCTGACGGAGCGCGACGCGCGGGTGAGAAGACAGCCGGCGGGTCATCGTGATCGAATCCTAACGCTATTACCTGCGGCCTCGCTGCGGCCAATGGCACGGTTGTAGCGACGACCAACTCAGTTTTTAAATGCACAACAGTGCGTATATCAAGCGTTGTTCAGCAGCCAACTATTCCTCCATTTATTTCAATTCACCGCGGCACCAACAGCCTGACAGCAAATAATAAAGTCCATAATTTTCATACAATTACACTCTATTCCGCGTTGTTCTTCGAACGCTGGCACAGCACCTGCCCTTAACCGGTCAAGAGCAGGCATGCTATACGGCTTTTCGCTGAACCACATCAGGCGCGGGGAATGCCGGAGAACACAAGGTGATCTTCGCGTGCTACGGATCGAGGACGAAACCCGGTTCGATACCTACGTCGCCTTTCGCAAGGGCGTGGAACTGTCGAGCTTCGCCGAGCATTTTATAGAGGCTATCCGAGCCGAAATGGAGGCAGGCTGACTCCGTAAGCCTCCCCTGTAAAAAACGCCCGTTGTTACCCCGTCCGACATCGCATCGATGGAGACCCCGGAGCCTTGGTCCAGAACCCGGTTATCACCGGATCGCCCTAGAATGGGCGAAGCTGCTCGCCGCCCGCGATATTATGCACCGCCCCGGCGATAGCCATCAGGGGTCATGCCCGTCAAACGGCGGAACATGGCGATAAATGCCGAGGCCGTGCTGTACCCCGAGTCGTGGGCGATATTCTCGACCGTATCACCGGCTTCGAGCCGCGGCATCGCCCGCACCACACGCAGACGCTGGCGCCATTCGGCGAGCGACATGCCCAGTTCGCGCTGACAGCGGCGCAGCAGCGTGCGTTCGGTTGTGTGCACGCTCCTGGCCAGTTCCGCCTGCGAACGGTTGTCCCCAGGATTGGCTTCCAGCGCCCGCAGCACCGGCCCCAGCAGCGCATCGTCGGAGCCCGGCAAATAGCTGCCGACGCATTCGGCTCGGCCGAGCTGGTCGAGCAGAACCTGCAGCAAGCGTTGATCCTCCGCGCTGATCTCCGGCTCGGCGGATTGAGCATGCAGCTGCTCGAGTATCGCCCGCACCAGCGGACTGACCGTCAGCGCACAGGGTGAATCCGGCATTGCGGCACAGAGTTCAGGCGCCACATAGAGCGAGCAGTGACAGGTCTCGGTACGTGTCAGCCCCTGATGCTCGATATCGGGCGGCAACCAGAAGCCGTACTGCGACGGCGCCAGGTAGTGGCGCCCACCGATGCGGATCTCCAGCACGCCGCTGAAGGAATAGACGAACTCGCCGCGAGAGTGGCTGTGTATCGGGTAAGCCGCCTCATCGGGTATCCAGGCACTGCGAAACACGATCGGATGGGACAGCTGTTCGCTGAACAGCGGCTCCCGCAGCCTGGGTGTCTGTGGGCTCACGATGCTTTCCTGACCGGTTACCGTTATCAAGTGTCAGTTTCTCACTATATATCGCCTTTACGCCACTGGCATAATCCGCTTCCTGTATGTGTTAAACCCGAAAGGCTCCTATCCACACCCGCTCTCCGGAGGCCCCTTGGATACCCGACAACCGCTCGATGGCAAAGCCACGGGCCTGATGCTCCTGCTCTGCATGATCTGGAGCCTGCAACAGATCTTCCTGAAGGCCACGGCGGAGGATTTTTCGCCGCTGCTGCAGATCGGCTTGCGCTCAGGCATCAGCGCCGTGCTGGTCGGCCTGTTCATGTATCTGAGCGGTACCCGGTTTATTTGGGACGACGGCAGCTGGCGCCCGGGACTGTTGGGGGGCGCGTTGTTCACGCTGGAGTTCCTGCTGGTCGGTCAGGCGGTGCAGCATACAACCGCGTCCCACCTGGTGGTATTCCTCTACACGGCGCCTATCTTCGCCGCCCTGGGTCTGCACTGGAAGCTGCCATCGGAGCGGCTGTCCCCGCTGCAGTGGAGCGGCATCGGGCTGGCGTTCGCCGGCATCGCGGTCACCTTCCTTGGCCGGGGCGAGCCGGTTGCCGGTGGCGACTTCGCCAGCATGCTCTGGGGTGATGGACTGGCGCTGATGGCCGGCGCCGCCTGGGGCATTACCACGGTCGTGGTGCGTACCACCGGGCTAGCGCATCTGCCCGCGACCCAGACGCTGCTGTACCAACTGGTCTGCGCCTTCGTGCTGCTGCTGGTCGCCGCATTCGCGTTGGGTCAGACGACCTTCAAGCCAACCGCGCTGGTCTGGGCCAGCCTCGGTTTCCAGTCGGTGGCGGTGGCATTCGCCAGCTTCCTGGTCTGGTTCTGGCTGCTGCGGCACTACCTGGCGTCACGGCTCGGTGTGTTCTCGTTCCTGACGCCGCTGCTGGGCGTGATCCTCGGCGCCTGGCTGCTGAATGAACCGGTCGAGCCCAACTTCCTGTTCGGCGCGCTACTGGTGGTTGCAGGTATTCTGATGGTGTCCGCGCATCAGACACTGACGCAGCTCGCGGGGCGACTGCGCGGTGTCGCCCGCTCGAGTGGTTCCGATCCCGCTCCCCCTGCCTAGTCCGAAAGGCTCCTAGCCATCGTCGGCTTCCGCTATATCGTTGCCCGAAGGCCGGGCCCAGCGCTGTTTCAGCTCCGGCAAACGCGCGGGGCGGGTAATCAGAATCACCTCGTCATCGGCCTTGAGCTGGTCCGTTTCCTCCGGCAGTACCAGCTTGTCGCGACGGTAGAGGCAGATGATCCGGGCGCCGGCTGGCAGCTCAAAATCCTCCAGCGGGCCCGCATCCGCCGTGCCGACGATAAAGGAGAACACCTCCGCATCCTGGTGGATAATGGTCGCCAGCTCGAGGCTTTTTTCCCCCTTGATCATGTTCACCAGGTGACGGGCGACAGCGCGGTTTGGGGCGACCGTATCGTCGAGTCCGAGTTCGGTACAGATGCGCTCGAACTCCGGCGCCGTTACCAGCAGCACGACCCGCCGGTATTTCAGAGAGCGCGCCACCAGCGCGACGATGATGTTGGTCTGCTCGTTGTTGAGCAGCGAAAATAGTGCATCGGTCTGCGTCGGCCCGGCCTCCTCCAGCACCTCCGGGGAGCTCCCATCGCCATGCAGGAAACCGCAGTCGTAGCTGGATGTCAGCTCTTCGATACGCGCCTTGTCCCGCTCGATCAACACGACATCGAAGCCTTCGTCCCGCATCATCGCAGCAGTCGCCAGGGTCAGGGAGTTGGTTCCGATCAGCACGAATCTCATCAGGGTGTCCGCCTTCGTTCAAACCAGGTCGGTGGGTAGAGCAGCACCAGCAGCGCAACGATCTCCAGCCGGCCCAGCAGCATATCCATAGCCAAGACCATTTTCAGCGCCGGAGCCAGGTCCGGTGATGTAATTCCGACCGAGAGCCCGACCGTTCCGAGCGCCGAGACAATTTCGAACAGCGCATCGAGCGGCGCCAGCCCGAACGCCAGAAACAGCAACCAGGACAGCAGCACCAGCAACCCCCAAAGCCCCACCAGCACCAGTACGTCGCTGATCTCGTCCTCGTCGAGCGGCGTCCGTCCCAGCCGTGGCGGCAGTACCGCCCGGGGAGGCGCGCTGACTCGCTGCAGCGTCAACTGAATCAGCCGTAGCAGGATCAACAGACGGATGATCTTGAGACCACCGGCGGTGGACGCGGTACTGCCGCCGACCAGCATCCCGAGGATCAGCAGCAATTTGGCGTCCGGCGCCAGTGTCGCCGGCTCCAGGCTGCTGAACCCCGTGGTCGACTGGGCCGATACCGCCAGCATCAGGCTATGCTGCAGCGCCTGCGGCCAGTCCAGCTCGCCCGTTCCCAGCAGCACGTACATCAGCAGCAGCGTCAGCAGCAGCATCGCGATCAGCAGCGCGCGGATTTCCGGATCGAACAGCAGACGCACCTGGCGACGCCTGAACGCCAGATAATACAGCGGCAGGCTGATGGCGCCGGCCAGCGACAGCAGGGTCAGCACCCATTGTACCCACAACGGCAGCGACGCCAGGCTGTCGCCAAAACTGGAGAAGCCCCCAGTGGAGACCGCTGACAGACTGAGCAGCAAGGCCGGCAACGGTTCCAGCTGATCGGCCCAAATCAGCACGAATCCGAGCAGCGTCAGTATCAGATAAACCTGCAGGACCTGGCGCGCGTAACTGCGCGCGGTGGTGCTCTTCCCCTCCTCGCCGGCGGCGTTCAGCAACTGCTTGCTGGTAACCCGGTTACCCATGATCAGCGCCACCGCCAGCACCGCGATGCCAAGCCCCCCGTACCATTGCATCCAGGCTCGACCGAAGAGAAAGCTTGGCGGCTGCCGTTCGATATCCGCCAGCGTGCTCAACCCGGTAGTGGTAACGCCGGAGACCGCCTCGAACCAGGCATCGATCCAGGACAGACCCGCGGTCATCAGCGGGTAACTCATCAGCAACGGCGTGATCAAAAACAGCAACGCGGTCACGCACAACGCTTCGTTGCGCTGAATCTGCCGCGGTTCCGGCAAACGTGCCAGTGGCACCGAAACCAGCAACAGCACCACAATCACCAGTGCGTAGCGCTGTGCCGTGCCAATATCGTCGAGCAGCAGCGCCACCAGCGCCGGCACGCAGGTCAGGCCGACCAGCGCCAGTTGCAGTTGCGCCAGGTATTTCAGAATTACCGTCGGGCGGACGGCGCGCATCAGGGCCCGGGCCCCGGGATCTGGCATGGCTATCCCTGCATGTCAATCAAGGCGACTGTATTGACTATAGTCGTCGACGCGGTCGAAGCGGTTACGCCATCCAGGCCAGAGAAACCCCAATGGACGGTGCTAACTTGAAATGCTCGCCGTGCCCGACGCCTTTCATGCCGGGTTTCAGCATCAGGCCCGCCTCAGCCGAGTTCGAACGAAGTGATGCCAAAGAGGCGGTCGATGGGCAGTTCGGGCGCTTCGCGGGTGTACATCCGCGCGGTCTCGAACGACACCTCCATGCCATGCCGTTGAGCCAGCGCAACGGCTTCCGGATTCACTTCAGGGGTATCGAGATAGAGGCTGTCGCCAGGACCGATGCGGGCTTTCAGCGCCTGGAACAGCGACTCCGCCAACGCCGGGCTGTCGGCGAACAACGGGCCGATCTTGTAGCCCTCCCGGCACGGTCGGATGACCCCATAGCCGCTCAGCCTGCCCTCCTCGAGGATGCCGAGGGCGTGGCTGCCCGGCTGTTCTATCCAGCAGCGGAGGAAGAGAGAGCGCTCGGCCGGGAAAAACGGCCGGTCATAGGCGTCGAGCGCGGCGAACGGCAACGAGGCCAGCTCAAAGATCTCCGCGCCGACCGGCGCCGGGCCGCCGCCCGTGCCGGCGTAACGGATATTGCGCCAGGCCAGGCGAAAACCGGACTTTTTATAGTTGTCCTGCTGCGCGACGACACCGTCGAGCCCGATATTGCGTCCTTCGAGATGCAGCAGGCCATCGTTCCAGATCTGGATGCCGTAGCCCTGGCCGCGGTACTCGGGCCTGACGATATAGAAACCGAGAAAGCCGAAGCTGTCGCCATAGCGGACCACCGAGATGGTCGCGACCGGTTCGCCGTCGAGGAACCCCATCAGAAAACCGCCGGGATCGGCCTGAGCGAAACAGTTGGCATCGTGCAGCCCCGGGTTCCAGCCCTCCTGGGCCGCCCAGTCAATGGCGAGGTCGACCTCGGCCCGGTTCATGGGGCGGATTTCAAGGCATCCGGTCATCGACCTCTCCTCTCGGCATACGGGTTCTACTTGAGACTATGGACCCTATTGCATACCCGCGCCACGAAGCGTGGTCGATTCGGCGCTACTTGAGAATGCAGTGCTTGGCGTAGTCGGCGGCGTTATTGGCGCTCCAGTCGGCCTTGGGCTTGTCTTCGAGCTGCTGGCACCACTCCTCAGTGCCGATTTCCGGACTGCAACCCTGCAGCATCAGAGCGGACAGGGCCAGTATTGTGGCGACGGCGGTTGAAAGCATCCTGCGGTTCATGGGAACGGGTCTCCTGCGTGTAGTTGAACGCGGCAGCCTAACCCGGCCGGGTGCACCGGTAAAGACCCCGGTGCACCCGGCCGCCCGCCAGGCCGCTACTCCGCTCCAACGGTCTGCAACAACATCGCCAACATCATCTACCGAGGGTACGCCGTGGCGTTACTTTTTCTTCAGCCTGCCGCAGGGTATGGTCACCTCCGGCGAAAAACCATCGTTGAATGTCATCTCCGCGGTATCCAGCAACAGGCTTTCCTCCAGGGGTCCTTCGGAACCTGTCAGGCTCATTTCCAGGATCCGCGCCGGAGACAGGGTGACGCGGAGCGTTTCCACCAGTCTTTCCTTGTCGGTCTCAAGCTGGACGATCACGATCTGGTCGAACTGCTGCCCGGTTGCTGCCGCATGAAGCAGCATCAGGCTGGCCGAGTCCTGTTGCTTGCTGACCATGACATCCGAGCAGAGCCCCTGGTCGACGCCCGCCTCCAGACTGTCGATACTGATCCACCCGCGGTAGTCATCGAGATCGACATCCCCCGTGATCTTGGGCACTTGCATCAGCTGTATCGCGGCGACTGCTGGACTGATGCCGAAAACTCCGAGCAGCAGCATGGGCAGTGCGGCCTTCTTGAGTGCTTTAACGTTCATAGCTCACCCTCAACAGGTTCACGTAATCAGGCCTGCACTCGAGCCGACATCCCGCCCAATACAACTCAGCCAGCGGAAAACGGACTACGGACGTCCTTGGCCCACCGGGTCGCATCGCGTGCGCTCTCGCGTCAGAACATGTCGCAGCCGGGATTCTCCCATCGGCCGACCTCGCGATCTGGCGCGGCGGGGACAGGAAAGCGTGCACTGATCTGGCGCTGTCTGAGTATAGTCGGCAAAGTCGGAAATCGATGCGACGGCAAGCCGAAGCTCGCAGATACGGGCAGTTGACCGAACGGCCTTTGGCGAATGGAGAAGGATTGCAGGAACGAAAAAAAGCGCGGCAACGCCGCGCTCAAGCCTGAGAGTGCAAATACTCTGTACAGGGGTTGGCTGGCCACTCAGGCCAGATTCAAAGTGTAGTTCAAGGCGCTCCGAATGCGACTCCGGGGCGCCTTTTTCCGTGGTTTTAGAAGAAACCCAGCGGGTTGACGTCGTAGCTCACTAGCAGGTTCTTGGTCTGCTGATAGTGGTCGAGCATCATCTTGTGGGTTTCACGGCCAACACCGGACTTCTTGTAACCCCCGAAGGCGGCGTGGGCCGGGTAAGCGTGGTAGCAGTTGGTCCAGACGCGACCGGCTTCGATACCGCGGCCCATGCGGTAGGCCCGGTTCATGTCGCGGGTCCAGACGCCGGCGCCGAGACCGAACTCGGTGTCGTTGGCGATCGCCAGCGCTTCCGCCTCGTCCTTGAAGGTGGTGACCGCGACCACCGGGCCGAAGATCTCCTCCTGGAACACACGCATCTGGTTATTGCCGCGCAGCAGCGTCGGCTGGATGTAGTAGCCGCTGTTGAACGGACCTTCCAGCGCTTCGGAACCACCGCCGATCAGCACCTCTGCGCCTTCGCTGCGGCCGATGTCGAAGTAGCCCATGATCTTGTCGAACTGCTCCTGCGAGGCCTGGGCGCCGACCATGGTGTCGGTATCCAGCGGATTGCCGCGCTTGATCTGGCGGGTACGCTCCACGACGAGGCCGACGAACTCGTCGTAGATGCTCTCCTGCACCAGCAGGCGCGACGGGCAGGTGCAGACCTCGCCCTGGTTGAAGAACGCCAGCACGGTGCCTTCGACGCACTTGCTGAGGTAGTTGTCCTCGAACTGGGTGACATCCTCGAAGTAGATGTTCGGCGACTTGCCGCCCAGCTCGACGGTGGACGGAATGATGTTCTCGGCGGCGCACTTGAGGATGTGCGAACCGACCGGGGTGGAGCCGGTGAAGGCGATCTTGGCGATGCGCTTGCTGGTCGCCAGCGCCTGACCGGCCTCGGCGCCGAAACCGTTGACGATGTTGAGTACACCGGCCGGCAGCAGGTCGCCGATGACCTCGGCCAGTACCAGGATCGACGCCGGGGTCTGCTCGGCGGGCTTGAGCACGATGCAGTTGCCGGCGGCCAGCGCCGGGGCCAGTTTCCAGGCCGCCATCAGCAGCGGGAAGTTCCACGGAATGATCTGACCGACGACGCCGAGCGGCTCGTGGAAATGGTAGGCGACGGTGTTTTCGTCGATCTCGCCGATGGAGCCTTCCTGGGCGCGGACGCAGCCGGCGAAGTAACGGAAGTGGTCGGCGGACAGCGGCACGTCGGCGGCCAGGGTTTCACGCACGGCCTTGCCGTTGTCCCAGGTTTCGGCGACGGCGAGCTTCTCGAGGTTCGCCTCGATGCGGTCGGCGATCTTCAGCAGGATATTGGAGCGATCGGTGACCGAGGTCTTGGCCCAGGCGGCCTTGGCTTTGTGGGCGGCATCCAGCGCCAGCTCGATATCTTCGGCGCTGGAGCGCGGAATCTCGCAGAACGGCTGGCCGGTCACCGGCGAAACGTTCTCGAAGTATCCGCCTTTCACCGGCGCGACCCACTCGCCGCCAATGAAGTTGCCATAACGCGGTTTGAAAGAAATGACGGAACCTTCGGTTCCCGGCTGAGCGTAGATCATCGTTTTCGTGCCTCTTGTTGTTATCGAGCTGACACCGCCCCGGTGCCGTTACCTGTCGAATACAACAGCATATTAGCCAGCGCCCTTTTTGCCAGGTATGCTCCCTTGGCACCGAAAACTCCGCCGCGATCTAGTACTTTGGAACCATGTCGTCGCCACGACCGGCGACGGGGCGCCGCCGCATGCGCGGGCCGATAGCCGCGAGCAGCGCGCCGCCGACGATCAGCAGGCTCGACAGCGCCAGTCCCCAGCTGGGCTGAGCGAAACCGCACACCACCAGCAGCAGCGTCGAGATCAGCGGCGCGCCATAGGCCAGCACCCCCAGTAGCCGCAGATCGCCTCGCTTGGTGCCCTGGTCCCAGGTGAAAAAGGCGATGCCCACGGGCCCGAGGCCAAGCCCGACGACACCCAGCCACTGCATGCCGACCGGCCAGGTCCAGGTTTCCCATAGCAGGCTACAGCCAAGCCCCAGCAGCGCCGTGACGCCGCAGAACCAGCCCACCGCATCGGTCGGCACCGATGCCACCAGTCGGCTGGCAACCGAGTAGGTCGACCAGATCAACGCGCAGCCCAGCGCCAGCGCGTAACCGGGCCAGTAGCGGGCTTCGAAACCGCCCTCGCCACCGCCGATGAGCCACCAGCAGCCGAGCAGGGCCAGCAATGCGCCGGAGATATGTGCCGGATGCAGACGGTGCCCCGGCAGCAGCGCGGAAAACAGCACGATCAGCAGGGGCCAGAGATAGGCCAGCAGGCTGACCTCGACCGCCGGCGCCCGGGACATGGCCGCGAAGTAACAGGCGTGATAACCGAACAGCCCGACAACGCCCAGGAACCAGGCCCGCGGCGGCTGACGCAGCATGCGCAGCGGCTCGGGGCCGAACAGCAGGCCCTTGCCCAGCATCAGCAGCCAGGCGATGCCGAAGGTCATCGCCAGCATCTGAAACGGCGGTATACGGCCGCCGCTGAGCTGGGTGAGCAGTGCCAGCGTTCCCCACAGCAGGATCGAGATAGAGCCGATGGCAGTCGCGCGTGCCCGGGTCATGAGGTTACTCTCCATGAATGCAAACTGAGACCCAGCCTATCGCAGCCGCAGTCGGCCGGCTTTGCCGCGATGGTGGACTTCTTTGGCGGGATGGCGCTTGGCAGGCTGTTGAAAACCTATCTGCGTTGCCGGATGCAGCGTTAAACGTTTTTCAACAACCTGTTAATGACGCACGCGACGCGGCGACTTGCCGAAATGACGGCGGAATCGATCGCTGAAGGCAGCGAGGTTGCCATAGCCGACCTGCTCGGCGATACGTTGCACGCTGAGGTCGCTGGTTTCGAGCAGCGCCCAGGCCTCCTGCATACGGCGCTCGAGCTGGTACTGCTGCGGCGTCATGCCAAGGTTGGCCTTGAACAGTTCGGTCAGACGGCGGGGACTCAGGTGAGCGATGGCGGCCAGCTGCGGCAGTGTCACGGGCTGCTCGAGGTGCGCATCGATCCAGCCGCGCGCCGCCTGGACCCGGCGGTCGATGCGCAGATCGGCACCGTATCGCTCCGTCAGCAGTTGAATCAGCAACAGCAGCATCTGTCGTCGGCCATGGGTGGCGCTGGCGGCACGCTCGAGCTCCGAATGCAGGAAAGCCACGTACTGGCTCAGGGCGGTATCGAGGGGAATGAACGCCGGCAGCCGCTCCAGTTCCGGCGCCAGCGCGGGCGGGATATCGGCGACGATAAAACGGTTTTCGCTGTCCGCCGCGAAGGCGTGATCCTCCCCCGCGGCTATGATGGCGGCGGATGCCTGCCCAACCCGACCCTCATGCCCGGCGATGCTCATATCCAGCTCGCCGGACAGCGGCAGCACCAGTTGATGATAGTCGTGGTGATGGCGCCGGGTTTCCCGGTCGTAACTGCGCAGATCGAGGGTGAGATTGGCGTAGGACATACCCGCGATAATAGCACCGGAAATAGGAAAGCTGCGAACAAATCCCCGGCGTCTGGCGTATCCGGTTCGCGGGATCCATAGATCGTTTTTATACTTGCACCACGCGTCATCAGAATTCTGACGCACAGCAGACCGGCAGCCGGGCGTATAGGATTCGCTGTACGCGCTGCGCTGCATGGCAGTTACTTCCCAAACCGTTAGTAACGTCCGGACGCCGGCACATCCCATCGGGCACAGGGAGCAGCAGGCGATGGCCACTTTGCCCCCAGGCCAGACCACGAAAACGTCGGGGGCATTTCGATGAGCAAACATCATGGCTGGCAGGTGATCGACCAGCCCACTTTCTTCGGTTCCCTGTTTCTGTTGGTCGCGGTCACAGTGCCGCTGGTGCTGTTCCCGGAAGCCGGCGAGGCCTGGGTGCTCGCCGCCAAGAATTTTGTCACCGACAAGCTGGGGATCCTGTACCTGATGCTCGGGCTCGGCGCCGGGGGCTTCATGGTCTACGTCATCTTCAGCGATATCGGCCAGATCAAGCTCGGCGAAGCCGAGGAGAACCCCGAATTCTCGACACTGTCCTGGGCGGCGATGCTGTTCTGCTCCGGCATCGGTGCGTCGATACTGTACTGGTCGATGATCGAGTGGGTTTATTACTATCAGGCGCCGCCGTTCCAGCTCGAAGGCGGAACGCCCGAGGCGGCGCGATGGGCCGCAGCCTATGGCATTTTCCACTGGGGCCCGCTCGCCTGGTCCATCTACCTGATACCGGCACTGCCGATCGCTTACTTCTACTACGTGCGCAATCACAGCGTACTGAAGATCAGCGAGGCGCTGATGCCGGTACTTGGTGACAAGCACGCCCGTGGCGGTATCGGCAAACTGGTCGACGTGCTCTTCATCTTTGGCATGCTCGGCGGCGGCGCCACCTCGCTCGGACTTGCGGCGCCGCTGATCAACGAGGGCGTGCACGAGCTGTTCGGCGTGCCGATCGACCTCAGCACCCGCATCGTGGTGCTGCTGGTCTGCACCGCCATCTTCGGCTACAGCGCCTTCGTTGGCCTGAACAAGGGCATCAAGCTGCTGTCGGATATCAACTTCTGGCTGGCGCTGGCACTGTTGGTGTTCGTCTTCCTCGCCGGGCCGACCCTGTTCATGGCCAATACCGGGCTCGACGCCCTGGGCCGCGTCATGTCCAATCTGATCCATATGGCCAGCTGGACCGAACCCTTCGCCCAGTTCGCCACATTCAAGGACACCCATTTCCCTCAGGACTGGACCATCTTCTACTGGGCCTGGTGGCTGGTATTCGCCCCCAGCGTCGGACTGTTCATCGCCCGCATATCCCGCGGCCGTACCATCAAGACCATGGTCGCCGGCTCTATTTTTTACGGCACCATGGGGTGCTTCGCGTTTTTCATGGTGCTCGGCAACTACGGCATGTACCTGCAGCTGTCCGACACTCTCGACGTCATCTCGATCCTCAACAACGAAAGTCCGACCGCCGCCATTTTCGCCATGCTGAACACGCTGCCGATGAGCAAACTGGTGGTCTTCACCTTCACACTGCTGGCGCTGATCTTCACCGCCACGACGTTCGACTCCATTTCCTACATCCTGGCCGCGGTGGTGCAGAAAGAGGTCGACGAGGAGCCGGTGCGCTGGAACCGTCTGTTCTGGGCCTTTGCGCTGTCGGTGATGCCGATCGTGCTGATGTTCCTCGGCGGCCTCCAGACCCTGCAGACCGCCAGCGTCATCGGCGGCGTCCCGTTGCTGCTGGTCGCGCTGCTGCTTTGCATCTCGATGGTACGGGCTGCGCATTACGACCTGCGCTACCAGCCCGACTACGACGAAAAGGAAATCTATATCGACAGTTTCCCGAAGGACGATCCCTGGACCGAAGAAGGCTCCTGGGAGACGCCGGAGCCGAGCCACCATCATGGCGTGCAGCATGATGACAAGCCGCATGAAGAGGGCGACCCGGACAGCCATCCGTCCCGACTGTGACGGACTGACCGTTCGGCGGCCCCGGCTTCGCGGCCGCGTTCACCGGCCTGAAGCGGCGGCGCCCTTATTTACTTCACCGTTGCGAGCCATTACTATCGCCGCCGCTGTTAGCGCTATCCATTTCAGAAAAGTCGTTTTTCCGAATATCAGCTTGCAGCCGTTCAGACACCACAGATTAAGGAATTCCGATGGCTGGCATTACCGGTAAAGCCGCTGCTCCGGCAGCTGCTTCAGGCGCCCAGGCTCCCGCCAACGCTCGTTTCGCTCTGGTCGTGCTGACCTCGCTGTTTTTCATGTGGGGCTTCATCACCTGCCTCAACGACATCCTGATCCCGCACCTCAAGACCGCCTTCGATCTGAGCTATACCCAGGCGATGCTGATCCAGTTTTGCTTCTTCGGCGCCTACTTCGTGGTCTCGATACCCGCGGGCTGGCTGGTCAAACGCTGGGGATACCGCAACGGCATCGTCGCCGGCCTGGTCGCCGCGGCCAGTGGCTGCGCGCTCTTCTACCCCGCCGCCGAGCTTCACCTGTACCCGCTTTTCCTCGGAGCCCTGTTCGTGCTGGCAAGTGGCGTCACCGTACTGCAGGTCGCGGCCAATCCCTATGTCACGGTGCTGGGCGCCCCCGAATCGGCCCCGATCCGGCTGAATCTGACCCAGGGCTTCAACAGCCTCGGCACGACGGTGGCGCCGCTGTTCGGCGCCCTGCTGATACTGTCGGCCGGCGGGTCCGACAACGGCGAAGTCGCAACGTCCGGCGCCGAGTCGGTGCAACTGCCCTATCTGCTGCTGGCCAGCGCCTTCGTCCTGCTGGCGCTTACATTCAGGCTGCTGAAGCTGCCCGACATCCGCCATGACGAGCCGGACGCAGGCTCTACAGGCATCAGCGCCCTGTTCGCATACCCGCACCTGCTGCTCGGCGCGCTGGGCATTTTCCTCTATGTTGGCGCCGAAGTCGCCATCGGCAGCCTGATGATCAGCTTCTTCGGCCTCGAATCCGTAGCGGCGCTGCCGGAAAACCAGGCCGCCCACTACGTCGCCTACTACTGGGGCGGCGCCATGGTCGGCCGCTTTTTCGGTGCCGCGATCATGCGTCACATCCGTCCCGGCACTGTGCTGGCATGCAACGCGTTGATGGCCTGTGCGCTACTGCTGCTGGCGACATTGGGCAGCGGCAAGCTGGCGATGGTCGCACTGTTGCTGATCGGTCTGTGCAACTCGGTGATGTTCCCGACCATCTTCAGCCTTGCGTTGGCCGGTCTCGGCGCACGCACCAGCCAGGGGGCGGGCCTGCTGTGTCTGGCGATCGTCGGTGGCGCCATCGTGCCGCTGCTTCAGGGCGCAGTCGCCGACAGCGTCGGCGTACAGCAGTCCTACCTGCTGCCGATCCTCTGCTATCTCTACATCGCCTACTACGGCCTGCGCGGGCACCGTCCCGCCGCCTGATTCTGGCTAAGGCGCCGCATGGCTCCGATACTGGCGCCATGACGACGCCACTGGCCAGGGGCATCTGAGTGCTCGACGACCACACCGGCTACGCCTGAGCGCCCTCGTTTTTGCCTTCCGGGCGTGCTACAAAGGGCGCTCAGCTCCTATCCCCCTGTGCTCAAG
Source organism: Oceanospirillaceae bacterium (assembly GCA_013373085.1). Lineage (GTDB taxonomy): Bacteria > Pseudomonadota > Gammaproteobacteria > Pseudomonadales > Balneatricaceae > Marinobacterium_A. The sequence continues at coordinate 26,185 of JABXIM010000241.1, forward strand.
AGGTGCCCGTGTACACTCAGATCCTGGCGACCGCCGGCGTGATCATCGGCTATTTCATCGTCTCCCACCTGATCCGCAAACTGATCGTCTCGCTGGGCCAGATCAAGAAGGTACCGATCCAGCGCATGGCCTATGTCAGCAAGTATTTCAGCGGTCTGGTGCTGGTCGTCGCGGTGGTGATGGTGTCGCTGATCTGGAGCCTCGACTACGGCAACCTGATGCTGTTCGCCTCGTCGATCTTCGCCATCGTCGGCGTCGCGCTGTTCGCCCAGTGGTCGATCCTGAGCAACGTCACCTCCAGCGTGATCATCTTCTTCACCTTTCCGGCACGTATCGGCCACCGTATCCGCATCCTCGACGACGACGAGACCATCGTCGGTGAAATCGTCGAGATCACCCTGTTCCAGGTACTGCTTAAAGGACAGAACGGCGATACCATTTCCTATCCCAACAATCTGCTGCTGCAAAAGCCGGTCGTCATCGTGAAAGAAGCGGCGGAACCGCCCGCCCTGCAATGAAACAAGGCCAAGGAACACTGTCATGACCATGCCGTCGCTTTTCGTCTCCCACGGCTCGCCGCTGCTGCTGTTGACCCCCTGCCCGGCGCGCGACTTCCTGCTCGGCGCCGGTCAGGCTTTGCCGAAACCGAGCGCCGTGCTGTGCGTGTCGGCGCACTGGTGCAGCGCGGGCCCGGCCGTGACCGGCGCCGAGCTACCGCAACAGATCTACGATTTCCGCGGATTTCCGCAGGTGCTCTACGAGCAGACCTACGCCGCCCGCGGCGATGCGGCGCTGGCCGGCGATATCGCACAGCTGCTGCAGTCCTCAGGCTTCGAGACCGCCACCGACCGGCATCGCGGGCTCGATCATGGCGCCTGGGTACCGCTCAAGCTGATGTACCCGGACGCCTCCGTACCGGTGCTGCAGCTTTCGGTGCAGCCCCACCGCGATCCAGCCTGGCACCTGCAGCTCGGTCGCGCGCTGGCGCCGCTGCGCGACAGGGGCGTGCTGATACTGGCATCGGGCAGCCTGACCCACAATCTGTACGAAATGCGCGGCCAGCCCATCGACATGCCGCCCTTCGGCTGGGTCTCGGAGTTTGCTGACTGGATCAACCAGAAACTGGCGGCCGGCGATACCGATGCCCTGCTCGGCGCGATGCGCTGGGCTCCCGCGGCCATGGAAAATCATCCGACGCCGGAACACCTGCTGCCGCTGTACGTTGCCCTCGGCGCCGCCGGCGCCGCCGGCTCCGCCTGGCGGGCTGAAACCCTGCACCGAAGCTATACCTACGGCATACTGGCGATGGATGCGTTTCGGTTCGACGGTCTGGCTTAAGGCCAACGCGTGGAGCCTTGTCGAGTTCTTCGCAGGTTGGCGTGAAACCGGGGG
>JABXIM010000052.1 GCA_013373085.1 Oceanospirillaceae bacterium
CGAGCTGGACTCGAACCAGCGACCAATAGATTAACAGTCTACTGCTCTACCAACTGAGCTATCGAGGAACACCTCAACCGAGGCCGCGTATATTAGAGAGCTGTCGGGGGTGCGTCAACCCCTTAGTTTGAAAAGTTTTTTTGTTTTTTCCGGGCGCATGGGAAGCGCCTGAAATCGTTATAATCGAACGGGTGTTCGGGCGTTCGCGGGTGCTTGAAACGGCGGGAACTATCGGGACAATGGTGTCTTCATGGATGGTAGTGCCGCAATATTATAAGAGTGGAGAGACATGGCCGAGGGCAACAACGTAGTAACAGGTAAAGATGCCCCTCTCGATGTCAGCATCAGAGTGATGTCCGAGGGGCTCGAGCGGTTGGGGTTCTCGCTCGAGGAGGAGCGCTGGCTCAACCCTGTTCCGCATGTCTGGTCGGTCAGGCTGCGGGATCGCGGCTGTTCCGCGCTGAGCAGTGGTGGCCGGGGCTTCAGTCGCGAGGCTGCATTGGCCAGTGCGCTGGGTGAGTTTTACGAGTGCCTGGCCTGCAATCGGTTCTTTGTCGACGGCTATTTCGGGCAGGAACTGGCTCAGGCCGAATTCGTTCATTACCCCAATGAGCGCTGGTTTCCGCTTTCGGCGAAGGGGCTGCCGGACGGTCTGATGGATGCCGCGACCCGTGACCATTTCGACCTGCACAGCCAGTTGCGTGCCGGCATGCTGGTTGATACCAATGCGGGTGATCCTAAGCGCGGTATCTGTGCCATTCCCTTCACGCGTCAGCGGACCGGCGAAGAGGTCTGGTTGCCGGTCAATATCCTGAACAATCTCTATACCAGCAACGGCATGGCAGCAGGCAACTCCCGCTGGGAGGCTCGGACGCAGGCGTTGTCCGAGATTTTCGAGCGGCACATCAAGAGCACCATTCTGACCGCGGGGATCAGTCTGCCGTTCATCCCCGATGAAGTGCTGGCAAGATACCCGGACTTCTGCGAGTCTATCGAGGCATTACGCAATGCCGGGCTCGTGGTGGTCGTGCAGGATGCTTCGCTCGGAGGCAAGTTTCCGCTGGTCAACATCACGTTGATCAATCCCGTGGACGGCGGTTGCTGTGCAGCGTTCGGTGCCCATCCTAAATTCGAGCTGGCGTTGCAGAGAACCCTGACGGGCGTGCTGCAGGAGCGTGAACTGAACCAGTTGACCGGATTCCCGCAGCCTTGTTTCGATCTCAAAATGGTTGCCGAGCAACATAACCTGGAAGCGCATTTCATTGATTCCAGCGGGGTGGTTTCCTGGGACCTGCTTTCGAGAGAGCCGGACTATGCGTTCACCGAGTGGAATATCGAAGGTGACAGCCGCGCCGAGTTCGAACACCTCTGCTATCTGATTCACCGGGTCGATATGGATATCTATATCACCGACCACGAACACCTGGGTCTTTATTGTTGTCAGGTCGTGGTGCCGGGTATGGCGGACCTGTATCCGGTCGATTACCTGATTCATCGTAATAACAACCGGGCGATTCCCATGCGTCCGGCGCTGATGGATCTGGTGTCGATCACTGCGGAGGGGGCAGTCGAGCTGCAGCAGCAGCTGGACCAGGCCCGGGTCGAAGATGGCTTCGGTGTCGCCGATCTGGCGGGCTTCTATGCCGACCCCGGCTCTGCATGGGGGCGGCTCCGGGTGGGCGAGCTGCGCTGTCTGCTGGCGCTCAGGGCTGGAGACCTGCAACTGGCGCTGGAGTGGAGCGAGTGGGTGCTGCAGAACCCCTCGGCTTCGGAAACCTGGATGCGCCTTTACCGTTGCCTCAATCAGTTGCTGCTGTTCCGGCTGGATCCCGAACGCCAGACCGCTCATTTCGAGTACCTGCTGAAACAAATTCATGGTGAAGCGCTGCTGGGGCGCGCCCGTGGCATGCTGGATGGCGACGATATCTTCTCCGACCTGCCGCCGCTGGGCCCGAATCTGGAGGGGCTGCGGCCTCATCGTGCGCTGCTCGAGGTCTACCGGCGACTGCAGCAGCGGAAAACCATGCACGTGGGGCATTGATCTGCATCACTGAATCGTACCGATTGTACCTCGGTACAGTAGTCGTACTTGCTGATTGTCTCTAGGGTTGGATCAGGCCTTGAAAAGGCAGCGATCAAATCATCAGGAGGTGAGTCATGGCTACCGGGGATGTTGCAGGAAGCGTCAGTTTTATTACTGGCACGGTGGTGGCGGTCAGTCCGGACGGCAGTGAGCGAGTGCTGGCACTCGGCGATACTGTCTACGAGGGGGACGAGATTCGGGTCGCCGATGGCGGGCGAATCGAGATAACCAGCGGCGAGGGAGAGGTTCTGGCGCTGGAGTCCGGGCAGGAAACCACTATGACCGCCGGCAACGAGACCGCCGACCTGCAGGATGGATCGCAACCGGTTGCCGGTACGGTGACCGCAATCTCCGGTACGGTCGTGGCTGTGTCCGCTGACGGCACCGAGCGCGTGCTGGCGCTGGGCGACCAGGTATTCGAAGGCGAAACGATTCGCGTGCTGGCCGGCGGCTCGCTGGGACTCACCAGCCCGGGCGGCGATGTTGTCGCGCTCGCGTCCGGTCAGGAAGCCCTCATTACGCCTGAGTTCTATACCGAAGCCGCCGAATTCGACTCCTCCCAGTCAGTTGCGACTGCAGACAGCGCGCAGCAGGCCCTGGGGCAGAGCGGAGAGATTGACGCCATTCAGGCGGCGATCCTTGCCGGCGAAGACCCCACCGCCGTAGCTGAAGCGACTGCCGCAGGCGGTCAGGCACCGGCCGCTGGCGGAAATGGCGGGCCCGGAGACTCCGGTACTTCCTTCGTCAAGATCGACCGCACTGCGGGCGAGGTAACCCCGGAGGCCGGTTACCCGACGGCTGGACTCAGCCGCACCTTCGACACGCCGCAGACCGAAGACCAGTTGCTCGATCAGGAGCCGGTCGTCAGCGTGTCCATCCAGGACGACAATCCCGATACACCGCCGCCGCCGGTGCCAAACCCCGACAATCCCGATGAGTTCGTCATCGTCGAGGGCGGGGCCGCTTCGGTTCTGGAGGGAACCGGCGGCGAGCCGCGTGAAATAATCGTTATTCTCAGGCTGGACCAGGTGGCGACCGAGGATGTCCAGGTAACCTACCGGCTGGAGTCCGACGGCAGCGCTGTATTCGGCAATCCGGACCCTGATAGCCCCATTTTTACGCCGGATGGCGACTGGTACGACGGTGGCGTACTCGAGCAGACGGTTACCATTCCTCAGGGGTCCAACGAAATCCATGTGCCGATCAAGATCGTCCAGGATGCCCGGGATGAAGGCAACGAACAGATTAGACTGGTCATCGTAAACGCCGATGGTGCTCAGGTTGATCCTGACAACAGCGTCGCGACCATCACCATTTTCGATGACGACACCACCCCGGAAGCCAATCCCGATGTCAATGCCGTCCAGGAAGACGTCATGCTCACCACCACGGGCAATGTCCTGGGCGGCGCGGGCGCGTCGTCCGGCGACCAGGCGGATACCGACGAGGATGGCGATGCGCTGACGGTGACCTCGATTTCGTTCGGCGGCACGGAAAAGGCGGTTGCCGATGGCGCCGACACAGTCATCAATGGCAAGTATGGCACCCTGACGATTCATTCTGACGGCAGTTACAGCTACGAGCTGACCGCCAACGGCAGCGCAGCTATTCAATCCCTCGACGAGGGTGACGCGCCGCTCAAGGAACTCTTCGGCTACAGCATCACCGATGGCGTGAACGGCGAGCAAAGCAGCACGCTGACCATCGATATCACCGGCAGTGACGATAGCGCGTCGATTCTCGGCGGCCGCTCCGGCGCGACCGTGTTCGAAGCCGGCCTCCCGGACGGCAGCGTAGCCGCCGGCGACTCGGAGACTGCCGCAGGCAGCTTTGCTGTTCGGGCGACCGACGGCATTCTGAATATGGTTGCCGGTGGCAGGACCTTCACTTTCGCCGAAATGCAGGCGTTCGATGGCAGCCAGAGTATCGATACCGGAGAGGGCATCCTTACACTCACCGGCTATTCCGGCGATCAGTATGACGGGGTCGTCACCTATAGCTACACGCTGAAGGACACCATCGACAACGACAGCCGGCCGACGGGCGATAACGAAACCCGGACGTCTGAGTTCTTCGACGACAGTATCGCCGGCGTCCTGAACGGAATCGGCGGCAGCAGCGCCAGCGGTAATTTGGTGATTCGGATAGTCGATGATGCTGCAACAGCGCGCCCAGATAGTGGCAGCGTGCAGGAGGGGGCGACCCTAAACGTTGGCGCCGGGTCTGGTGTGCTGGTGAACGATACCGCCGGAGCGGACGGCATGTCGCTGCAGGGCGTACGGGCGGCGGGTGGTGATACTACTACGCAGGTGAGCGGCGATATCGGCAGCGGCGTCGCGGGCCTGTACGGTACCCTGACGCTGAACGCCAACGGCAGCTACAGCTACGTCTCCAACCCGAACGTGCTCGATGGTGATGTGCAGGATGTCTTCGTCTACAGCATCGTTGATGGGGATGGTGACGTCTCGACCACCACGCTGACCATCAACCTGTCCGACAGCGGCCTGAGCGCCAGCAACGACGACGTAATCCTGGTCGACGAAGCGGCGCTGGACCCGAATCAGGACGGCGATGACCTGGCGCCGGGCACGGTGACCGGCAGCCTGCCGGGCAGCACGGCGGAAACCAGCGGCGATACGCTGACCGATAACGTAAGCGGCGGTTTCGGCGCGCTGACCTATTCCCTTGTGGGTAGTGCCACTGGCAGTTTCGGCCAGATTCAGATCAATCCCGACGGTAGCTATACCTACACGCTGACGGCGCCGGTGGACGGCCCGACGGCTGACAATGGTGCCAATACCGAGGATAACGCCGACAGCTTCACCTACCAGGTAATGGACGCCAACGGCAATACATCACAGGGCACCATCTTCATCAATATCGTCGATGATGTGGTGACGGCTGTTGCCGACAGCGGTAGTGTCGACGAAGGTGCTACGCTCGGTGTCGGCGCGGCGTCCGGAGTGCTGACCAACGATATCGACGGTGCGGACGGCGCCAGCCTTCAGGGCGTGCGTGCGGCCAACGGCGATACCACAACTGATGTGACCGGCGGTATCGGCGGCGCCATCGCCGGTCAGTACGGTACGCTGACGCTAAACGCTAACGGCAGCTACACCTACGTTTCAGACCCCAATGTCATCAGCGCCGATGCTCAGGATGTCTTCGTCTACACGCTGATTGATAACGACGGCGATATCTCCACCACGACGCTGACCATCAATATCACCAACACCGGTCTGCAGATCGACAATGACGATGAGCTGTTGGTGGATGAGGCTGCGCTGGATCTCAACAAGGATGGCGCCGACCTAGTGGCAGGCACTGTAACCGGCAGCAATCCGGGCAGTACCGACGAAACCAACACCAGTGGCAACCTGGCCGATAATGTCTCGGGTGGCGACGGGCCCTACGCTTTCGAGCTGGTTGGCAGTCCGAACGGGGCTTACGGCACCATCCAGATCAACGCCAATGGTACCTATACCTATACCCTGAGTGCGCCCGTTGACAGTACACCGGATGCCGATGATGGTACCAATGTCGAGCTGAACGCCGATAGCTTCACCTTCAGGGTCACGGACGCCAACGGCAACACCGGCACCGGCACCATATTCATCGATATTCGCGATGATGTGCCGAGTGTTTCCGCGGAGCTAAATGACGAGGGCGGCTTCCTGCAGGTTGACGAGACCGACCTGGCGACCGACGACAGCGCCAGCTTCGCCGGCAATTTCGCCGCCTCGATCGATTATGGCGCTGACGGCCCGGGCGATCTGGTCTACAGCCTGGTGCTGAACGGCAGCGACGTTGGTTCCGGCCTGTACGCGGTGGACAACAGCGACACCAGTGCCGTGGACGGTGACGGCTATGGCCAGGGCGCCGAGATCCTGCTCAACCAGAGCGGCAACGTCATCACCGGCAGCGTCGGCGGTACCGATTACTTCACGATCATGGTGAATCCGGACACCGGCGTGGTCAGCTTCGACCAGCTGAATGCGATCTGGCACGGCAATAGCGCCAACCCCGACGACGTCGAGACCCTGACCACGGCGTCGGCCGGCGACCTGCTGATCCGCGCCACCGTCACCGACGCCGACGGCGACACTGACATCGCGGACGTCGACCTGGGCGCCGGGGTGTTCAGCGTGCGCGACGACGGTCCGAGCATCGACGCCCAGGCTGCCGGTGAGCTGGACGCCATGGAAGTCGACGAGACCGACCTGGCGACCGACGACAGCGCCAACTTTGCCGACAACTTCGCCGCCTCGATCGACTACGGTGCTGACGGCGCCGGCAGCATCGCTTACAGCCTGGTGCTGAACGGCAGTGACGTCGGTTCCGGCCTGTACGCGGTGGACAACACCGACACCAGCGCCATCGACGGTGACGGCTACGGCCAGGGCGCCGAGATCGTTCTCAACCAGAGCGGCAACGTCATCACCGGCAGCGTCGGCGGTACCGACTACTTCACCATCACGGTGAACCCGGACACCGGTGTGGTCAGCTTCGACCAGCTGAATGCGATCTGGCACGGC
>JABXIM010000060.1 GCA_013373085.1 Oceanospirillaceae bacterium
CCCCGCCACGGGCGGACACCTGCCGCGCGCGAAGATCGGTTTTGCCGAACCGTTCCGCCCAATAGGGCGCCGAAACACAGTGGGCTGAGCCTGTCACAGGGTCTTCGGCTATGCCATGGTTCGGGAAGAAACAACGCGATACGAAATCAACGCTGCCCTCCCCTGGTGCCGTAGCTATAAAGCCAAATGGGGCAAACGCCTTAAGCGCCTCCATGTTCGGCCTCATATTTTGAACAATTTCCGCATTGTCATAGACAAGCATAAGGTCACGGTCTGCCCGGTCGCTCCTGCAAACAAGCAACGGTTCGTGCCCCATTGCAGCCCCAAGCCCCTTGGGAGTATCACCCTCATAAGGGTGCAAGGACGGAAAATCCATTTCATAGCGATCGCCCCTGCGCACCACAGTCAAAACACCCGAGGCGGTATCAAAGCGCACCCGGTCCCATTCTGGATGCAAATGCGTGAAAACGATATGGGCACCAGCCAGCGTTGCATGCCCGCATAATTGAACTTCCATCACCGGTGTAAACCAACGAAGCTGATAATCGGCTGTGCCGCTGCTCGCAGGAACAATGAAGGCAGTCTCGGAAAGATTGTTTTCCTGCGCGATACGCTGCATGAGGGATTCTTGGCACATTTCAGCTTTTCCCAAGCAAAACTCGTCTACTCTTTGATTTACCTAGAAAAATTCCAGCCGCAGTTTAGCCATCGTAGCAGTCGGTGTAGAAGTTAGCGAAATAGATTGCGTAGCAGCATATCAATTCGCGTTACTCAATCGCTAGTATTCAGCTTCCTCCTAACAAGTTGCTGAAGATAGATAGCTGCACCATCTACATCGTCCCTCAGCTGGGACTTATTGACGCTTGCAAACCACTCATTTATGTCGCCTGTCTGTGTTGCCTCCCCCTTGGCCAAATTATGCCTTTGAAGCCAACGTAGTTTTCTTTCGTGGTAGGCACCATATGCCAACCACAGGACTGGTTTTGAATTGAGGTTTGGCACCTGAGTTTCCATCAGCGACACCAGTTCGTCGAAAACTTCGTAATCCGAGAAATATTGCGACATCACCCTTCCTTGTACTTTTTAGTGCGCCCCCGCCTCGAATCGCCATCATTTCTGGCGACAATTCACGCTACAAAAATGGCATGAAAGTATACTTAGTTACCACTTTATAAGTCTTTGATTTATATATAAAAAATATGATATCATGAGGGATAGAAAATTCCCATCTGATATGTACAATGATTGGTACCTGGAACATATTTCTTCGACAAAACCGTTACTACATTCGGGTGTTTTTGCGCCCACAGTATGCGAATGCGGCAGCCAAGAAGGAGATATGGCGGAGCCTGCGTACCGGCGATAAAAGAGAGGCGATTGAGAGGGCCCCAAGGGCTTACTTAACTCTTTGCGCAGCCTTTGCTCCAGAAGACGATTTGAGCGTCGACATCGCTCCCCAACTTCCCACAGTTGATTATGCACGGGATCCCGAAGAAAAACACATCTCCGCACCATCCAATTGGGGTGTCAACGCTGCACGCAACATAACGCTCCAAGAACTTCTTGAGCAGTTTGCTGACGATATACTGCCTAATGTCGGAAAAGGAACACGAATGGGGTACCAATCTTTGCATAAGGATATTTTACTTTATTTCGGCGAGAAAACTTTGGTCCGAAACATCAGCCGACAGCAATGCCAAAAATTCCGAAATGACTTGGAGTATGTCGTGCCTGGCTACCATAGAAAAGGTCGGTTCAAAGATAGCAGTCTGGCCGAGGTCGCCAGGATCATTAGAGAGAAGTTGCAGGACGATCCAACTTTTCGGTTTAAGAAACTAAGGCCTAAATCCCAGAACAAGAGAATCTCTCACCTCAAATACATTTTCAATTGGGCAGTAGAACAGGAACTAATCGACAGAAATCCTGCAAAGCTGCTACGTCCCTATAAAGATTTCAAGAAATCCGGAGGACGTCGATCCTTCCAGACTGAAGAACTTCGAAGATGGTTTGACGATGACTATCTCAGAACTTCACCAAAAGCAGAACAGCATTTCTGGGTTACACTGATCATGCTATACACCGGCACACGCCTTGGAGAGGCAGCTCAACTCACCTCGTCAGACATCCGCTACCAAGACAATGTTCCTATCATTGACATAACGGACCAGCCGCACATGGGCATGGAACGCAATATTAAGACCGAAAGTGCCATTCGGAAAATTCCAGTGCATCCAGAGCTTATCAGGTTTGGGCTCTTCGATTACGCAGAAAAATCCCGCAGCAATCAATGTGAGATGCTCTTTCCAAGCTCCAAATCAGGAAAAAGTTGCCCAAGTTGGACGATAGGTAAGTGCCTAAACCAGCAGCTTAGGCGTTTGAATATGACCAGCGAAGTAGTGATGCACTCTTTCCGGCACACTTTTAGGGATGCTTTGCGATCTGCCGAGCTTCCCGCTGAGGCCGTACGCTATCTTGGAGGTTGGGCGAGAAGCGGCGCCGATGTGGCTGACCAATATGGCTCAGGCTTCTCTCTAGCCCACCTAAACGAATTTATGTCGCGAGTTTCATACCCAGGTTTATTTATTGACGAACAGCGCCCGTTCCTGAAGAAGCCTCGCTTATGACCACTTCACCAGAACTTGCAAAATACATCAACCGCACAATTCTAGTTTGAATTTTATGCTCTCACACTGCATCTTCGAGAATTCCATAATCTCGAGAAAAAGATGACAAAGAACTCAATCCCTGCCCTCAAATTGCTTCGCGACGACGTAGCACAAGAAGACGCATTCTCAGTTCACACCCAAATAGCCGAAACCATTATCAAAGTGTTTTCGGCAAACCCAGAAGGTGGAGCAATTGGGCTGGAGGGAGATTGGGGAAGTGGCAAGTCAACGATTTTGCACCTAATCGAGCGCGAACTAGGCACGGAAAATCCACATGAGAAATTCGTGGTTTTTGATGCTTGGTCTCATGAAGGGGATGAGCTACGAAGATCATTTTTAGACCATTTGGCGATGCAGGTCACAGGGTCCGTAATTAAGGCAAAAGGTCTAAAAAAAGAGATTTGGAAAACCATCGAAACTAAAACGACTGAGGTCAGGCGCACCCTTAGCTTAAACGCCTACCTAGCAATAGTAGCGTTAGCTTTGTCGCCTATGGCCGCAGGATTATTGAAAGTATTTGGAACAGATTCCAAGTCCATTATGGCAAGCCATAGTGTACAATGGACACTGTTATTTTTTTCGCTGTCACCAGCGTTGCTTCTGCTCAAGGCATTGACCTGGGCATGGGCAAAAAGCATCTTCTCCGGAACCAGAGAACCGTTCAGTTACTTCCTGCAGGAAGAGTTCCGCGGCAGAAGCCCAGATGATGGAGGGCCGGTTACAACCACTACGACCCAGAGCGCGTCAAACTCGATCGACACTCTAGAGAAATTGCTAATGAAAGTGATTTCCTGTGCTGATAGTGAGACAAAGCGGATTATCATCGCAATCGACAACATTGACCGCCTTCAATGGACCGAGGCCAAACACTTTTGGTCGTCCCTCTCTCCAATCTTTGACATTGCTCGCAGGCGCCGCATCTCAAGACATGTCTCAATCTGGCTGTTGATTCCTTATGCAAGAAATCACTTACAAAAATTTGTCTTTCAAGATGATACTGATGGCTTCAAGGACAAGACGTTTGATGTAGTTGTAAATGTTCCTCCCCCTCTTCTAACCAGGTGGCGGCATCACATGGCGAAACTGCTGTTAGCATCAATACCTAGCTTTGAAGAAGAACGTAACGAACATGAACTAAGAGCTGTCATCGACCTATTCGAAAGCACCTATGCTCCCGATTTGACTCCTCGAAATATAAATAAGTTTATCAACTCACTCATGGTCGCAATTGAACAACGAGCCAGCAATACAAGAATCCCTATTAGAATTATTTCCGCCTTTATTCTGGGGGGGCAAAAACTCATGCCCACTCAAGATCACGAGCCAATCTTGCTTAGTAACTCATTGCTCCAAGCCGGCGACATACCCATTATGATGGCGGCATTGTATTACGGCGTTTCCCTAGAGGAGGCACCGCAGATATTGATGGCCGAACCGATCCGAGAGGCTTTGTGGAAAAATGACATAAAAGAGCTGAACCGGCTTAAGGAATATTCAGGTTTTCCAATTGTTCTGGAGAATGTTTTACGGCGAGTGCTACCCGCCCAAATGGGGGCCACACACTCGTCCCTGCTCAATGTAATAAATTCCCTATATCAACTAATAAACTCCCTGGATCAGCTAAGGACACCTAGCATTCCCACACATATTTGGGGCAATGTTGTCCAATCACTACGCTACTCGGACACATGGCGAAATAGCTTACAAGAATTACCTGAAATAATCAGAATCTTAGGCAAATCTGTTCAAGGTGCAACCCAACGCGAATTATTTCTCAAACATATACAGCAAGTTCTGATCTTGCCAGTTAAGGAAGAACGAGAAATTGATCAGTGGGCTAATGCGGCAAGTGCTCTTATACAAGCTGGAGGCACACCAATCATTCCGACGGACCCCAATGCCTGCTTGGCAATTCTAAAACACCATATATCTAACCATACCAACCCTCACCCCCTGCCATACAGGTTGAGCAATGTGCACCCCTCTATTCTAAGTACAGCAATTACCCATAAGACGGCGTCGCTACCAATTGCATTGAAGGTCGGCAGTTTACTAGTACATGAAAATACGGATTTCTTGTCATATTTTGAGAGTGAAATCTATGGTCTTCGGAAGATGAACTTTGAAGCTGCCAAAGACGAGATGGATTACCTCTTTGTCCTACTGGCTTTGATAGATTCCGAAACCTCTGTCGGCTTCAAATCCGTTCGAACTGCCTTAATAGAAGGAAGGTGGTCGCCCCGCGTAATTCAATCCTCACCACATTCAATAACTTGTCATATCTATTTGGTAGCAGCCCTACTTGCAAATCCCACCCTGACATATTCTGGGCCGTTTTTCTCACAAGAAGTCTATCGAGCAACAATTCTTGGCTGTGCAAAAAACGATCGCTTGGCTAAGGGGCTTGGTGAAATTGTGATCGCCATGGGGATGGCTGGGCAGATATTAGAAAATTCATTCCAATACCGAGAAATTCGAAAATTAAGTACAGCAATAATTGTGACAATATTTGAAAACATAAACCCCACTATTCTCGAGCGGAAGCTAAACGACGCACCAAAACGGTACGTTAAATATTTGGATGCTTCCTTACGCCGGAAGCAAGGCATCGGCATTGCGGACGCCTTAAAAATGAATTCAGATGGAGTAGTCAAGGATAAGGGAACCCAAATTCGACGTCAACTTAGCCCCAATATTTTGTAGCGATTAGGCTGATTTACTTTTTCAGAGAAATCGTGGTCACGATTAATTACGATCAGCCCTAAATCCAGCAATACTGAATTTGCCGCGGATATTTGAACCCGCTGCATCCCTGTGTAATCAGTGATTTTGTCATAGCCGATTTTTGTTTCTCCGTTGGCGCCGTTCCGAAAAGCAGCCAAAAGCAGAAACTGTTTCAATGCATTCAAATCTGAGCGCCGACGTGCAGAAAGCCTAGGCAGAATCCTTTGGTCAAGCAGGCGCTTCTTTGGCAACTTTACCCACTCGCCAGGCACGGCGTAGCGTTGAACTTGATACCGTTGGGCTCTCCCCTCTTTCCGGATGAACACCAGTTCCTCTTTTTCAAGTTTCCTCAAGCCGTCAGCTACATATGCGCGAGATAGGCCTGTTAAGTCTTGCAGTTGATCATATGTAAGAGCTGTTGTCCCTCGGCTAGAAGATATTTTCTTATCATTCTGAGCAAACAACAAAATTGCGACATAGAGCTTTAACGCAGCACAAGCCACTCCGTGCTCACGCCCTCCAAATCGACTTAACCCCTCGCTACGGATCCATCCTGTTGGGCAACTGGCCCACTCACTAGTCATCTCGCTTCTCCAGAGATTTCCGGCAGACCTGTGCCATGTGCCTAATGGCGTAGATCGCCAGCAATATTGAAGCCAATGAAATTGCCACCACTGCCGACAAAGGGGTCAACGATGCGAATAGGTTCCTTAGAAATTCTACGATTACGTCCTGCATTTTTTCGGCCTTTCAACAACTCGAGCTCTGCCAAAAAAATATCACGCCGCATTAGTATATCTAGAATTGGTATTTATAAGTTTAGCTCGCCAAGATAGATAAATCTGAATGGTATCAATATATTACCTAGATATAACATTAGTTTTTGAAAGGTCTAATTAGTTCATGAGAGAGGCAAATATCTGCCGCAGCACTACCTAATTTTGCAGATCGTCCATGGCTATCGTGATTTCCTCTTCTACTTCTGCGGCGATCATTTGCGCGACAACAGCCTCCACCTCACCATAGATATCTATCTCCGTATCGTCGGTCTCAAACGAGACGATCAACGAATACCTCACCTGGCTATCGCCCCTGCCATGCTTTGGGCGACTGTTCCACCACCCACCTACCGGATATATAGCCAAATATTCATGTTGGGCCAAATCGGTGGCAGCTGCCTCCCAGACGTCAGAAATCACCGAACCCTTATTCCTCGCTTTCGGCCCCAAAAACCATTCGTCTTTAAAGCCAACCCCCTCGTCTACCTCTTCCCCTTTATTGCTGATCCGCCCAGCACGCCTTTTCAAGCCATCCAGAGTTTCACCCGGCCTCTGCAAAACAAAGCGTAGGCCATGTGATGCATAAGAAAACCTGTATCCATATCCACGCTGAGAAGGATTGGGTTCAATGAAGTAAGATAGTGTTACCCGCATTCGCACCGATTCATTGCCGACGGCCTCCCAAAATTCTTTCGGATGAGGAAGCTTGATAAAATGCACATCCTTCATATCCACCCGGCTTTTTGATCGCTGTTTAAATGGTTGTATGACTTGCTGGGAAATCACAGTGCATCTTGTCTTTTCACTGAACAAGGACGCCTCCTTTGACGCTACGCCATAACCATAGGCCTTGAGAAAAATTGCCCTATCTGTCTTGTTCAGTTGGTCCATATGTTTTTTCACTTCAGGAGCCCAGGAGGCTCCATGCACCAGCAACCCGCGATGAGTCTCTGGCCAAAAATCTGGATAGTTAGTCTGTAGCCTGGCCAACAAGTAGCTAGCCTGAGCAGTCGCCGCGCTCGTTGCACAAAAAGTCGCAAGCTGCTGTTCTAGGAATTGTGGATTGGTCGTCAATACACTCAGGCTATCTAAGTCGCTAACCCACTCCGTATTGTTTGGGCTGGCAGCCCAGTTTCCACCTTCGAACAACACTTCAGGTTTAATTGGCCACTGGCTCTCCCACATCACAGATGTTCTCGAATGAGGACTTAAGTCACCTGCTGCAGCAATGGGCCGCCAGTCTGCATAGTCTTTTTCGTCAATAGCTATTTTGTCTGTATAGGCCCCAACAGTAATCCCATTCCAGGATTGGGCGGGGTCTTCAATCGCAGACTGATGGCATTCAGATCGATAATCGTCCTTTGGGGAAACGTCCCTAACGTTCCCTGCAGAAACGCAGAAAAGTTGTGCCTGATGAAAAGCCCAGCCGTCTAGAGTTGCTGACCATTCGCTGGGGCGCCCTCCAAAATAGTTCGGTGCAGTTACCGCAAGACTAAATGAACGAACTCTATCTGGAGCCTGTTCCGTCACCAACGACACCGCCTTAGAAGTTATCGCCCCATACAGCTCCTCTGGGTTATTGCCCTTATGTGGAAGAATCCGAACACTTTCAAGCCGATGTTCAAGCTGCACCTCCGTATCAATTGTAAGTGCACTTTGTAGATCGCCATACAAAGCCACTCCAGCCATTGCGGTTCCATGAAACCAGGGAGAACCCGTATCGGCCTTAGGCCAATCTATTGCACAAGCATGCATGTCTTCTTCTGCAAGAGCCTGGTTCAACAATGGGTGGCCATTATTGACTCCAGTATCTAGTATACAGATTGCACCAGCCTGCATATCGGGCCATTTTGTCCGCGCCACCAGCTCAGCCGTCCATTTGGATTGCTCAGCCCCCGCCATACTTACAAACAGATTGGCCGTCTCTTTAATCCTACGCAACTCTGCCACTGCTCCTGAGGACAAGCGAAGGACATCAACTTGTTCTCTTGTTGCCAAAACTGCGTAAACATGTCTTTCGGGAAAATAACTGGGTTGTTCACCTAGCCGGAGTCCGCAAACTTTGACTGCAGCCTCAAAGTCTCTGGCATGCTCTGAAGGAACCCAAACCTCCCACCATATTGACTCACCTGCGTTGGGAAACAATTCATCGGCATCTGTCCAAAGCGAGAGTAATTTTGCCGCACGTATTTCTTCAATAGAGTCTATAAGCTTCTGGTGGCGCGGATTGCCCTCCTTCAAAGATCCATCATCGTTGACCCTGTCCTTTGTCCGTTCTTCCAAATACTGTTGTATTTTTTTAGCAAACTTCTGGGTCTCGTGTTTTGGAACAAAAACGGTAGCTATACAAACGTCCCCGATCTGTCGAACCGAAAGCAATTCCAGCGGCTTTGCGCTCAAACTCGGAAGATTGAGGTCATGTTCATTCGCCCCTTCAAATTCCAGATAGTAACCATGACGAACCTTGCTAACGCCCGGCAGTTTTTCTGCAATTTCCGACTGGGCCGCAGCTATTGCGGCATCGTAACGCTCCAGTACGCGCTTGCCATGCCCCTGCGTATTCCGCGGCGGAATTCTAAGTGAATCCATTCCAGAACCGGAATATCCTTGCGCTTGGGCTTTAATAGGGAAATCAATGTGTTTAAGATGTGGGGAAGACTGATCCATTTAAGAAGTAATCGCCTCTAAATTAGAGCTGCTTCTTCCTACCTCTCAACTCTTCAACTAAAGCGCTCTCAGAAATTTTGTTGGTATCGGCCAATACTGCCGACTTTAGAGCTTCATCACAACTCTTAATTATATCTGCCTGACTTAATCCAGCGGCCTCAGGAATTACGCGATCCCAACTAATTTCAGTTGCATCGAAAGCAGAAAGGCGAGCTTTCAGTGCCTCAAGGATCATATCGTTTGTTGGGAGTTCATATTCGATGATGTCATCGAACCGTCTAAATAAGGCCTTGTCCAACAATTCAGGGTGATTGGTGGTCGCAATGATTAGGCTATTGGAATTGTCTTCTTCCAAGAACTGAAGAAATGAGTTCAATACTCTCCGTATTTCACCAACATCATTTGAAGTCGCCCTTTTACTACCAATCGCGTCAAACTCATCGAAAAGATACACGCCTCGGGTTTCTGCAATTGCATCAAAAACCTGCCTTAGTTTAGAGGCTGTATCTCCAAGAAAGCGCGTGATGACACTATCCAACCTAATGGTAAATAGTGGTAGCTTGAGTTCACTTGCCAATACGCAAGCACTCATCGTTTTACCTGAGCCTGGAGGTCCCTCCAGTAGAAGCTTGTGACGCGGGATCAATCCATGTGCAAGCAATCTATCCGCCTGCCTCTGTTCATGTAGAACCCGATGCAATTTTTCCCTCAGTTCTGAAGATAGAAACATATCTTGCAGCCGCTCAGTAGGGTATTTGGCCGAGATTAAGGACGCCAGTTCACCCTTAGGCTGAACCATAGGGACGGGAGTAGAAACAGTTCTAGAGCGAGCACCTCGATCCTTCGCTTGATCAATGAGCGCCTTAAGTTCAGCGGCTACGCGTCTGTGGCCTTTCTTTGCCTCTGAGGCAGCAATCTGCATTGCCACATTGTAAAATCTGGGATCATCCCCAGACATGTGGCTTTTAAGCAAAGATATAAGCTGATTAGCGCTTGCCATGACGTCCCGTTCCCTCCCCAGGATTTCAGGTTATATGAAGGCAGTCAAATGAGCAAGACGAGCTATTCTTCTCTCTGCTCCCAATACCCCGTGAGCTGTAGCAACAGAACGAGCAATTGTCGTAGCAGTCTCCGTAGCATCGAAAATCTAGCCATTCAGCCACCACAATACCACAACATATTGTATCAAAATCTTCAAAAGAAGCAAAATGGCGGAGAGTGAGGGATTCTGTGGGGAATGTCTGCACGGGGCAAACAGCGGCAGGATTGCCACTGAAAGGCTGGTTTGTAAAGGCATCAACCTGATAGAGC
>JABXIM010000190.1 GCA_013373085.1 Oceanospirillaceae bacterium
CCAAAACCATAGCTTTGGCCGCCGGGTGGCGTGTTCGGAAATTACCAGCATCTCAGCCTCTTATTTGAATGCTTCACCTGGTTTCAGGCCAGCTTTCTTCAGGATGATTGCCAAGGGGCAAAAACCTGTGAATGCCGCCTGGAACATATTAAGCCCTACAAATGCGGTGAGCGCAAACCAATAAGTGTGAACGAACAGCCCTAAGGCGAGGCTAAGCAGGATAACAACACCTGCAAAGGCAAAAACGGCACGATCGATATTCATCTTGTCACCTCAAAATTTATCTAGTAATCTCTATTTTAGAAATTACTAATTTAGATAATTCTAAAATAGTAGAAAAGTTTGGAGAGTCAAGCTCTTGAATGCAATGTCTGAGTTTCCCTTTGATCCTGCGGGTTTTGAAAAGGCCTTATCGCTTATCAAGTCGTTGGATAACCGAAATCGCTTGCTGATTCTGTGCCTGTTGTGCCACCGCGAGGCAAATGTGTCTGAAATGGCTGAGGCTTCAGAGCTCAGTATGTCGGCCGTTTCGCAGCACCTGAGTGTGCTCAAGAATGCGGGGCTTGTGACCAGCCAGAAGAAAAGCCAAACGGTGACCTACAGGCTCGCAAGCGACGAGGTCTATCGCATGATTGAGCTTTTGAAAGATATGTACTGCCAGATTTGAGGGCAGGCTAAAAGAAAAGCGGCCTGGTTTTCACCAAGCCGCTCTTTTTATTGGTATTTTCGCGAACTCGTTAGAGGACGATATCCATTGTTGCCAAATCGGCGGTGGTAAGGCCGATCAGGAACACAGACTGACCATTCCCTAGATCGATCAGAAGCCCGCTATTATCGCCAACTGTGGTGTCCGAAGCAGCGGCCTGTACATCTGCAAGTGTCTCGAATCCTGCACCACTGTACTGAACATTCAGTGTGTCATCAGTAAGGCTGAAGTCTGAGATCGTGTCGTTGCCCGAGTTGGCGCCGAATATGAAGGTGTCATTACCTTCGCCGCCCGAAAGCCGATCATCGTCGGCGCCAGCCCAGAGCGTATCATCGCCGACGCCGCCAAAGACTGTATCATTGCCTTCACCGTTATAGAGCATGTCATCGCCGGTGCCGCCATCAACGGTGTCGTTTCCGCCCCGGCCCCACAACAGGTCATCATTGTCGTCGCCATCAAGGAGGTCGTCTCCGACACCGCCGCCAAGCGTGTCTTGGCCACCACTGCCTGAAACAGTGTCATTGTCATCATCAAAGCGGCCAGCGTAAACCAGATCGTTACCAGATCCACCGTTGACATTATCGCGGCCTGAGCCACCAACCAGGAAGTCATCATCACCGCCGCCATTGATATCGTCGTTGCCGTCACCGCCATCAATGGTATCGCGGCCATCGCCAGTATCAATGCGGTCGCGTCCGCCGCCAGAGCGCACGAGATCATCAGTTGCGCCGCCGGTGATGGTATCATCGTCATCAGATGCGGGAAGCTCATTCAGGTCCTGCACCGTTATGGTGAAATCCCTGGATGTGGAAGCACCCTGATCATCCGATGCAGTGAGCGTGACTGTCACGGTTTCTTCTGTTTCGAAATCGATCGATTCACCGGCCTTCAACTTCAGCACATTGGCGTCAGTAATCACGAAACGCTCATCAGAAACGGTGTAGATCAACGTTGTGTCATCCACATCAGAGGCGCTCACCGTACCGATAATGGCGCCGGCCATTTCTTCGGTAACAGTCAGGTCACCACTCAAGGCCAAATTGGTTGGCGCATCATTGCGTGCAGAAATGCTGATCGACAGGGTAGCCGTGCTAGTGGCAAAACCGGTTCCATCATTCACGCTGTAGGTGAAGCTGGTAGCCCCCGTCGCATTTGAAGGAGGCGAGTAGCTCAGGTTGCCGATATCAGCAACCGCAATCACATCGCCCGCTGTCACGGCCACGCCTGATAGTTTGAGGGTGCCCCGCGTCGGTAATGTATCAATCCGTACGCTGGCAAGCGTGTCGCCTGTATCCACATCGCTGAATGCAAAATCGCTGGCGGAGAATGTCCGGGCTGTGTCTTCTGCTGTTGAAACAGAGTTGCCTGCGCTGGTTGGTAGGTCGTTAACGCCGGTAACATCCACGCTGACGGTGCCGAGCGAAACATCGCCGGAGCCGTCGCCGTCGTTTGCTGTAACGGTAATAGTGGCAGCGTCTGCGGTGTCTGCGTCCGTCTCAGACGTGTACTGGATGTTCGACGTGGTATCAAGATAGGTATCGATATCGTCCGGCGCACCCGCAAGCGTGATCGTGGTGCTGTTCACCAGTGTTGCGGTAACGCCACCACCGACACCGGCACCGACAGCAGGTGCACTGAAAGTGCCCGCGTCAATGCTGAGCGTCACGGTGATGGTGGCGCTGTCAATATCGCCGAAGTCAGCGGCAGAGAGATCCACATCGCTTGCGGTTTCTTCTGTGACCGTCACAGTCGCTGGCAGGGTTGCCACGGTAGGTGCGTCGTTCACAGGGTTGACCGTAATGCTTGCTGTGTCAGTGGCGCTTGAGAAGGCCGTGGTGCCGCCGTTTGGATCGGCGTCATCAAATGTGCCTGCTGTGCCAGTTGACTTGTCCCAGGCCCGGAATGTGATCGTTTCCGTGCCGTTCGCATCTGCATTGGGCACAAAACGCAGCATATCCGTGCTATCAAGAAGCAGCGCATTGTTATCGTTTGTGGTGCCAGCATTGATGTTGGTCCAGCTTGTGCCGCCGTTGGTGGAGAATTGCCAAGTGCCTTTGTCAGCGTCCACTGATGTTACGGCAATAGCCTCTACGGGGCTGCCATCACCATCTGTGATGGA
>JABXIM010000095.1 GCA_013373085.1 Oceanospirillaceae bacterium
AACAGGGTGCCAGTGCGGCTCCACCCATCCTACTTTTGGCCCCTGGTTTCACGCTAATCTGCGAAGAACCTTATTTTTTCTTGTCCTTTTTGCCGTGGTCTTTATCGTGTCCCTGACCCGGGTTGTCGTCACCATGAACGCTGCGATTTTCCTTGTCATCCTTGTCGAACTTGTCCGACTTGCAGTCATCGGACTTCACCTGGATGTTATCGCCCTCCAGTTTCATGCAGTCCTTGCTGATCTCGATGTTGTCGGTAGAGACGGTGATCTCGGCCTGCGCAAGAGAAAAAGGTAACAGTGCGACGGCAATCAAAAGCAATTTCTTAGTCATGGCATGCCTTCCGTTTGGCGGGAATGTCTCCTTAGACTAATTGAATATTGCCGCTTTGCCAGTTCCGCAGGGCTGCTTGAGCGCACGCGCAACGTGCCGCGGCTTCAGGTCCTTTGGCACCAGTCATTTCACCCTCTCCACCCTCGCTTTCACGCGTCACTCTAAAACGAAAAAACCGCAGGGGCCCCGGAGGGCGCCCGCGGTCGAGTGGAGGCAAGGGTTACAGGAACACGAACTTGGCGACGAAGATGGCGCAGAGCACGTACATGGCCAGCGAGATCCGGTCGGCCTGGCCGGTGAAAACCTTCATGACCGCATAGGTGATAAAGCCCATGGCGATACCGTTGGCGATCGAGAAGGTCAGCGGCATCATCACGACGGTGACGATGGCCGGAATCATGTCGGTATGGTCCCGCCAGTCGATGCTGTGCAAACCGCCCATCATCAGCATGGCGACGTAGATCAGCGCGCCGGCGGTAGCGTACGCCGGAATCATCCCCGCCAGCGGCGCCAGGAACATCGAGGCGGCGAAGGCCAGACCGCAGACCACTGCGGTAAGACCGGTGCGGCCGCCGGCGGCGATACCCGACGCGCTCTCGACGTAGCTGGTAACCGGCGGGCAGCCGACCAGGGCGCCGATGACGCTGGAGCTGCTGTCCGCTTTCAGCGCTTTGCTCATGTTCTCGATGTAACCGTCCTCACGGATCAGATTGGCGCGATGCGCCACCGCCATCAGGGTGCCGGCGGTGTCGAACATGTTGACGAACAGGAACGCCAGGATGACGCTGATCATGGCGACGTCGAAGGCACCGGCGATGTCCATGGCCAGGAAGGTCGGCGCCAGGCTCGGCGGCATCGAGACGATACCGTGGTACTCAACCAGACCGAAGGCCCAGCCGATGGCGGTTACAGCGAGGATGCTGATCAGCACCGCACCGAAGACGCGGTGGTGCGAGAGCACGGCGATCATCAGGAAGCAGAGTGCGGCCAGCAGCACCGAGGGCTCGGTGAAGGTGCCCATGGTCAGCAGCGTTGCCGGACTGTCGACGACGATACCAGCGGTCTTGAGGCCGATCAGGCCGAGGAACAGGCCGACCCCGGCGCCCATGGCGAAGCGCAGGCTCATCGGGATGCTGTTCAGCAGCCACTCGCGGATCTTCCAGAAACTGAGAATCACGAATGCCACGCCGGACAGGAAAACGGCACCGAGCGCCACCTGCCAGTCGTACCCCATGTCACCGACCACGGTATAGGTGAAGAAGGCGTTGAGCCCCATGCCCGGCGCAAGACCGACCGGCCAGTTGGCGTAGAGCCCCATCAGGAAACAGGCCAGTGCCGCGCCGATACAGGTGGCGACAAAAGCCGCACCATGGTCGACGCCGGCGTCGGCCATGATGTTGGGGTTGACGAAGATGATGTAGGCCATGGTCACGAAAGTCGTGATGCCTGCGATCACTTCGGTTTTGACGTTGGTCCCGTGTGCGCTCAGTTTGAAAAAGCGATCGAGAAAGCCAGTGTTTCGGTCTTCATTCATGGAATGAGCAGCAGTTTGTTGTTGTTCAATGCTCGCCACAACGCGTACTCCTAGCAGTTTTGGTGATACCGGCGCAGCCTGCAAGGCGCCGCTGGCGTTTTCGGCCGCTGGTATCGGGCTGAATTTAGGATTATGTATTATTGAATTGTATACACTATTCTCAAGGGGCTAAGTAATCTCCGTTTCGTGAGTCTGGTTAGAAGATGGAAAGTTGCTGGTCGCGAAGCAGCATATTCGCCGTTATCGGGTGCGCGTCGGCCAAGGGCAGGCTCCGGGTTGTACAGATCCGAAAGGACGTCGTGTCGGCGGATTGTATTGCGCTTCCGTGTACAATTGATCGAGGCTTGTGTACTATTTTGGCCATTCTCGCGGCCCTGTCCGGCGCTGTATGCAGAGACCCGGAGCGCCTGAACACGATAATTGAACAGTGATCATCACCATGAACGACCGTTTGCAGAACATCATCAGCCAGGACGGTAGCGTCCGAGGCGCTAAAAGCGGTACCCAGGACGATGTGGTCTACGCCCATATCTTCGATGCCATTCTCGAACAACGCCTGGCGCCGGGCACCAAGCTCAGCGAGGAGGCCCTCGGTGAAATCTTCGGCGTCAGTCGCACCATCATCCGCCGCGCGCTGTCGCGTCTGGCCCATGAACAGGTGGTGCTGCTGCGTCCGAACCGTGGCGCCGTGGTCGCCGAGCCCAGCCTCGAAGAGGCGCGTCAGATATCCTTCGCGCGCCGAATCGTCGAGCGGGCGATCACCGAGCTTGCGGTCGATCACGCCACCGCCGAGCAGATCGCCAACCTGCAGCGTCTCGTCGACGAGGAACAGGCAAGCTTCGACAAGGGCGACCGGGGTTCCGGTATCCGTCTGTCCGGCGAATTTCACCTGCAGCTGGCGTTGATGGCCAACAACGCACCGCTGCTGAACTTCCAGCGCAGCCTGGTCTCCCAGACCTCTTTGATTATCGCCCGCTACGAGTCCGGCAACCGCTCGCACTGTTCCTATGACGAGCACAACCAGCTGATCGAGGCGATCAAGAAGCGCGACAAGGAAAAAGCGGTCGAGCTGATGATGCACCACCTCGACCATATCGATCACAAGCTGAACCTGCAGGACGATGGCGCTTCCGGTGATCTGCACGCGGTTTTCTCGCACCTGATCAAGGAGCGCAAAGAACCCAGGTCCCGCAAGAAGCGCGCCGGTTGAGCACCCTCCAGGCCGAGCGTCTGCCAGGACCCCGCTGTCGCAAGACAGCGGGGTTGCTGTTTGTAGGGGGCGGGAAACAGGCGCGTTCATCGGTTACGCCTCAGCCGCGGCGGTGGACCGACTGGCCGGCGGCGAAGGTTTCGCGCACGGTGCGATCGTCGCCGAGCATCATCAGCACGAACAGCTTCTCGTCCAGCGTCTTTGCCTGCTGCATGCGGTACTGCATCAACTGCGTGGCGTTGTAGTCCAGCACCACGAAGTCGGCATCGTTGCCGCTGGCGAAACTGCCGATACGGTCGTCCAGTCGCAGCGCGCGGGCGCCACCCAGGGTCGCCAGGTAAAGCGACTTGAACGGATTCAGCTTGGCGCCCTGCAGCTGCATCACCTTGTACGCTTCATTTAGCGTCTGCAGGATCGAGAAGCTGGTACCGGCGCCGACGTCGGTACCCAGGCCCACGTGGACTTTGTGCTGTTCCATCTTCGGCAGGTTGAACAGGCCGCTGCCGAGGAACAGGTTCGAGGTCGGGCAGAAAGCAACCGCCGAGCCGGTTTCCGCCAGGCGCTTGCACTCGTCGTCGCACAGATGAATGCCGTGGGCGAATACCGAGCGCTCGCTCAGCAGGTTGAAGTGATCGTAGACGTCCAGGTAGCCGCTGCACTGCGGGAACAGCGACTTGACCCACTCCACCTCGTCACGGTTTTCCGACAGGTGGGTGTGCATGTACAGCCCTTCATATTCCTGCAGCAGCTGACCCGCGGCGGCGAGCTGCTCGTCGCTGCTGGTCGGCGCGAAGCGCGGGGTGACGGCGTAGTGCAGCCGGCCCTTGCCGTGCCAGCGCTCGATCAGCTCGCGGCTGTCGCGGTAGCCGGATTCGGCCGTGTCGGTCAGGTAGTCCGGTGCGTTGCGGTCCATCAGCACCTTGCCGGCAATCATGCGCAGGTTGCGCTTGTCGGCGGCACTGAAGAAGGCGTCGACCGAAGCCTTGTGCACGGTACCGAACACCAGCGCGGTGGTGGTGCCGTTGCGCAGCAACTCGTTGAGGAAGATCTCTGCGACCTCGTCCGCGTGGGCCGGATCGCTGAACGCCTTTTCCGCCGGGAAGGTGTAATTGTTGAGCCAGTCCAGCAGCTGTTCGCCGTAGGAGGCGATCATGCCGGTCTGGGGGTAGTGTATATGGGTATCGATGAAACCCGGCATCAGCAGGGCGTCGTCATATTCGACCACTTCGGTGCCGTGTGGCAGGTGCGCCAGCAGAATGCCGGCGTCGCCGACCGACTCGATCTGACCGTCGGTGACGACCAGCAGGCCGTCCTCGAAGTATTCGTAGGACGCCTCCAGGCCGACTTCAGCCGGGTCGCCGATGCTGTGGATAATGGAGGCGCGATAAGCTTTGCGTGCAGCAGTCATGCGCTTTCTTGTCTCTCGTAGGTTGGGGATCCCGCCCGGCCGGGCGGGGTCTCGGTAGCGTGAATTCGGGTCAGGCCGGCCGGCAGATGCTGAGCCGCTGATCGTCCTTTTTCGGTTGCTTCTGCTCACCGAAATCGGCGTTGTAGTGCGCGATCACCTCGCCGGCGACGGCGATGGCAATCTCGGCAGGCAGCTTGCCCTTGACCTGCGGAATGCCCATCGGGCAGATCATGCGCTCGAGCTGCGCCTCGGCGATGCCGCGGGCCTTGAGACGGTGCTCGAAGCGTTTGCGCTTGGTCTGGGAACCGATCAGGCCGAAGTAGTCGAAGTCGTTGCGCCTGAGGATGCGCTCCGACAGCTCCTGGTCGAGCTGGTGGTTGTGGGTCAGCACGATGAAATAGCTGTGCGGCGGCATTTCATCGACTTCGTCGACCGGAAACTCGTTGACCACCTTTTCGACGCCGTGCGGAATCTCTTCCGGGAACTCGTTGTCCCGCGAATCGATCCAGCGCACCTTGCAGGGCAGGCTGGCGAGCAACGGCGCCAGCGCGCGGCCAACGTGGCCGGCGCCGAACAGGGCGATCTGGATCGCCGGTTGCAACACCGGCTCGAACAGCAGCGTGGTGGCGCCGCCGCAGCACTGGCCAAGGCTGGCGCCGAGGGAGAACTTCTCCACGCGCACCTCGCTGTCACCGTCGACCAGCATCTGGCGGGCGATCTTCATCGCTTTGTGTTCCAGATGACCGCCACCGATGGTTTCGAAGCTGCGGTCGGCGGTGATGACCATCTTCGAGCCGCTGTTGCGCGGCGTCGAGCCGCGCTCCTCGAGAATGGTCACCAGGACGCAGGACTCGCCCTTGTCGCGCAGCTTGTTCAGTGCACTGATCCAGTCAACCCTGTTCATCGTTTACCTCCGGGCCCGGCCGGTTATGCTGTTTCGACAACGGCGTCCCGCGCCATGGCCTGCTTGATCTGTTCGATACCCCAGAGCACGCGCTCCGGTGTAGCGGGGGCATCGATCAGCGGCGCGTAGCGGTAGTCGCCGACACTGGCCACCGCGTCCTTGAGGGCGCACCAGACCGCCATGCCGAGCATGAACGGCGGCTCGCCAACCGCCTTCGAGTTGAAGATGGTGTCTTCCTTGTTCTTGCGGTTCTCCACCAGGCGCACGCGGAAGTCCGCCGGCATGTCTGCGATGGCCGGAATCTTGTAAGACGCCGGGCCGTTGGTGGCGAGGCGGCCCTGCGGGTTCCATACCAGCTCTTCCATCGTCAGCCAGCCCATGCCCTGGACGAAGCCGCCCTCGACCTGGCCGATATCGATCGCCGGGTTCAGCGAGGCGCCGACGTCGTGCAGGATATCGGTGCGCAGCATGCGGTATTCGCCGGTCAGGGTGTCGACCAGCACCTCGGAGCAGGCGGCGCCATAGGCGTAGTAGTAGAACGGGCGGCCGCGGGCCTGGTCGCGGTCGTAGTAGATCTTCGGCGTACGGTAAAAACCGGTGCTCGACAGCGACACCTGGTTGAAGTACGCCAGCTGGATCAGTTCCTCGAACGGCAGCACCTGCTCACGGATGCGTACGTGGTTGTTACGGAACTCGACGTCCTCCTCGGTCACATTGAAGTGACGGGCGGCGAACGTCACCAGGCGGTGGCGGATGGTGATCGCCGCGTTCTGCGCCGCCTTGCCGTTGAGGTCGGCGCCGCTGGAGGCCGCGGTCGGCGAGGTGTTCGGCACCTTGTCGGTGTTGGTCGCGGTGATCTGGATGCGATCGATGTCGACCTGGAACTCCTCCGCCACGACCTGGGCGACCTTGGTGTTCAGGCCCTGGCCCATCTCGGTGCCGCCGTGGTTCAGGTGGATGCTGCCGTCGGTGTAGATATGGACCAGCGCACCGGCCTGGTTGAGGAAGGTGGCGGTGAAGCTGATGCCGAATTTCACCGGCGTCAGCGCGATGCCCTTTTTCAGTATCGGGCTGGTGCGGTTGAACTCGGCGATCTCGCGACGGCGGCGTTCATATTCGCTGCTGGCCTCGAGCTCGGCGGTCAGTTCGGCGATCTGGTTGTCTTCCACAGTCTGGTAGTAGTGGGTGACGTTGCGCTCTTCCTTGCCGTAGTAGTTGTGCTTGCGCACCTCCAGCGGGTCCTTGCCCAGGGTGCGGGCGATGTGATCCATGATGTACTCGATCGCCACCATGCCCTGCGGACCGCCGAAGCCGCGGTAGGCGGTGTTCGAGGCGGTGTTGGTCTTACAGCGGTGACCGGTGACGGTAGCGTCGCCCAGGTAATAGGCGTTGTCCGAGTGGAACATGGCGCGGTCGACGATGGAACCGGACAAGTCCGGCGAGTAGCCGCAGTTGCCCGCCAGGGTCAGATCGATGCCGTGCAGGCGGCCGTCGTCGTCGAAGCCGACGTCGTATTCGACATAGAACGGGTGACGCTTGCCGGTAATGGTCATGTCGTCGACCCGCGGCAGGCGCATCTTGGTCGGCTGCCCGGTCAGGCGAGCGATCACCGCGGCGATGCAGGCGGGGCCCGCGGCCTGGGTTTCCTTGCCGCCGAAACCGCCGCCCATGCGACGCATGTCGATGACCACCTTGTGCATCGGCACGCCGAGCACCTCGGCGACCAGCTTCTGCACCTCTGTCGGGTTCTGGCTCGAGGTGTAGACGATCATGCCGTTGTCCTCGGTCGGGATCACCGAGGAAATCTGGGTCTCGAGGTAGAAGTGTTCCTGGCCGCCGATATGCAGCGAACCCTGCAGCCGGTTCGGCGCGCCGGCCAGCGCCTTGGCGGAGTCGCCGCGCTTGTGCTGGTGGCTGTCGAGCACGAAATGCTCCTTCTTCAGCGCTTCCTCGACGGACAGCACCGGTTCCAGGTCCTCGTACTCGATGACCGCCGCCATCGCTGCCTTGCGCGCGGTTTCGAGGCTGTTGGCGGCCACCGCTATGACCGGCTGGCCGACGTATTCGACCTTGCCGTCGGCCAGCAGCGGATCGCCCGGCGCCACGGCGCCGATATCGAGCTGCCCCGGCACATCCTGGCTGGTGATGGCAATGCGCACGCCTGGAATCTCGTAGCAGGGCGCGGTGTCGATCTTCAGGATGCGCGCGTGCGGGCGATCACTGAGGCGGGCGTAGACGTGCAGCTGATTCGGAAACTCGAGGCGGTCGTCGATGTAGACGGCTTCGCCGGAGACGTGCTTGGCGGCGCTCTCGTGCGGAATCTTGCGACCGACGCCGGTCTGCAGGTCCTGGCGCACCAGGGCCATCATCTCTTCCTGGGTTCTGGTGGTCTTGTTGTGATTAGACATGAGCGGTTACCCGTATAGCTTGCTCAGGGGCACTGAGTTCCATTTTGTACTTGCGCAACAGGTTGCCGGCGATCAGCAGGCGGTATTCCTTGCTGGCGCGGAAGTCGGAGATCGGCGCGAAATCCTGCGCCAGTGCCTTGACCGCGGACTCAAGGGTCTCGTCGTTCCATGGCTGGCCGACCAGGGCCTGTTCACAATGACGGGCGCGTTTCGGGATCGCGGCCATGCCGCCGAAAGCGATCTGGGCGCCCGTGACGGTGCCGTCCCCGAGCTGGAGGTTGAAGGCGCCGCAGACAGCGGAGATGTCATCGTCGAGGCGCTTGGAAATCTTGTAGACGCGGAAGTTGTTCTCGGCCGAAGACCGCGGCACGACGATCTTCTCGATGAACTCCGATTCCTGCTGCACCGTGACGCGGTAGTCGACGAAATAATCTTCCAGCGCGATGGTGCGGGTGCTGTTGCCCTTGCGCAGCACGACCTGCGCGCCGAGGGCAAGAAGGGCGGGTGGCGAATCGCCGATCGGTGAGGCATTTCCGATATTCCCGCCAAGGGTACCCTGGTTCCGGATTTGCAGGGATGCGAAACGGTGCAGCAAGTCACCGAAATCCGGGTATTCGCGGCTCAGTACGTCGTAGCAGTCGGTCAGCGGCACGGCGGCGCCGATCTCGATACGATCGTCGAAG
Organism: Oceanospirillaceae bacterium; assembly: GCA_013373085.1. GTDB lineage: Bacteria > Pseudomonadota > Gammaproteobacteria > Pseudomonadales > Balneatricaceae > Marinobacterium_A. Next base: position 8,479 of record JABXIM010000095.1, read on the forward strand.
GTTTCGACGGTTTTCAGTTCGGCAACGTTGCCGACATAGATCATCACCGGCAAGCGCTTGTGCATCTGGGTCACTTCCAGCGCCAGATCGGTGCCGCCGGCCAGCAGGCGTGCGTCCGGATGGCTGCAGTAGAGCTCGGCCAGATCCGCGACGGTCAGCGGCGAGAAACTGCGGTTGTCGGCTGCGCTCAGTTCGCAGGTCTCATCCGGCGCAATCGCGCGCAGCTGAGCCAGGGTGGCTTCGTACTGGCGGTCGAACTGGTCCTGCGCCTGGACGCTACAGCTTTTTTCGGCGGCCTCGATGATCGGGCGGTAACCGGTACAGCGGCACAGGTTACCGGCCAGCGCCTCTTCAGTGGCGGCCTTGTCGTAGCCGGAGCCGTTTTTTTGCAGCGCGAACATCGACATCACGAAACCGGGGGTGCAGAAACCGCACTGGGAGCCGTGGCAGTCGACCATCGCCTGCTGCACGCTGTGCAGCTGACCGTTGTCTTTCAGGTCTTCGACGGTGATCAGCTGTTTGCCGTTCAGTGTCGAGACGAAGGTCAGGCAGGAGTTCAGGGTGCGGTAGCGGATGCGGTCGTCCACCAGTTCGCCCACGACGACGGTACAGGCGCCGCAATCACCCGACGCACAGCCCTCCTTGGTACCGGTTTTGCCCAGATGCTCGCGCAGGTAGTTGAGAACTGTGACGTTCGGGTCGAGATCGCGCTCCACCCGCAGTTCCTGATTGAGTAAGAACCTGATCAAGGAAAACCTCCTGCTTGTACTTATGGTCAGTCAAGATCGTATGGCTCGACTCTAGTGCTTTTCTGACTTTTGAGTCAAGAAAAAAGCTGACTTTCGAGTCAGAAAAATTTCATGGTGGCGGAGTCGTCGCGAATCTTCCGCACCTGCGCTGCGGCATGTTGCGGTGCAGTGATCGAAGACGATAGCGCCGAAGAGGTGGCCGCTGGCGCCTTGTACAGTATAGGCCGGGGTGGCGATGACGGGTTGGCAGGCGGGAGACGTTTGCAGGTGCGAAAACAGGCGCTAAGCTGGGTCTTGCCGACCGCGAATATGCGATCTTCGCTGTACTGTCGCTGTGGGTTCTGTGATAAGGTGAATTTCCTTCATAACGCTTGCGTAATTTTCGGTTTTCAGTTCTCAGGGGGAGGGCCGCATATCCAATTATGGCCAGTGATTCTTACAGTCGGCCGGTCAGGATCCTGATCACCGGGGCCAATGGACAGGTCGGGCGTGAGTTGGTCAGCCAGGCGGGAAGTGACGGCTTCTTCGACGTCATTGCCCTGGGGCGCAAACAGCTGGATATCACCGATGCGGATGCCATCGGTTGTGCTCTCGATGAATGGCAGCCGGATTATGTCGTCAACTGTGCCGCATTCAACCGCGCGGATGCTGCCGAACGGCTGCCGGATCACTGCTTACGGCTCAACGCCGAGGCAGTCGGGTTGCTCGGCAAGGCCTGTGCGGCGCGGAGTATTCCCCTGTTGCACCTCTCCACCGACTATGTATTCGACGGACACTACGCCAGCGGCTATAGCGAGAATGACGCCGTTCATCCGCTGGGTGTCTATGGTGCGAGTAAATGGCAGGGTGAAGAGCTGCTGCGGCGAACACATCCCCGTCATATCATCCTGCGGGTCAGCTGGGTCTTCAGCGGTGGTGGCCATAACTTCCTGATACGCTCGCTGCAGCAGGCGCGGAACGAGGCCGAGCTGAGCGCCGTGGATGATCGCCGCGGCTGCCCCACGGCGGCGACCGACGTCGCCCGTGTGCTGATTGCGATCCTCAAGCAGCTGGCTTGTGGTGCCGAGGCCTGGGGCACCTATCATTACTGCGGCGCCGAGGTCACGACGCGCTATGCCTTCTGTGAGGCGATCATCGCCACCGCCAGCCAGTATGAAGCGCTCAAGGTTGAACGCCTGGTGCCGGTGTCGAGCAAGGACTTCCATACCGAGGCCGAACGCCCCGCCACCTCGGTGCTCAAGTGCAAGAAGCTGTTGAGCACTTTCGGTATCCGGCAGCGCCCCTGGCGTAACGAGCTGGTCGCCGTTGTCCGCCATCTCTACGAGCGCTTTTAAGACTCCGAACCCGCGATAGCTGACCGGCATATAGGCTGCCGGTGAGCGAAGCGATGCGAACCGCGCCGCCGAACAGTATGGTGCGCTCCGCTTATCGGCATCCTACCCATTGATCGCGCACAGGAGTAAGACGGATATCAATTCCATGGCGTCGGGTCGTGACTGACCGCGACCGAGGCGATATAGCCGAAGGTGGCGAGGGCGGCGAAAAACGCCAGTAGTCGGGTGCCCTTGCTCCGGCCGGACTTAAGCGCGATCATGCCGAACGCTATGTAGACCACCAGTGCCAGCAATTTGGCGGTGAGCCAGCCGTTGACAAAGGGGTATTGCTGCAGCGTCAGCATCAGGCCGATGGCGCTGAGCAGCAGCACCGTGTCGACCAGGTGGGGTATGATCCGGACCCAGCGTCGGCTGAGCAGGCGAGAACCCAGCATCATCCAGTATCCGCGCAGCATGAACAGGCAGATACTCAGGGTAATCGCAGTCAGGTGAAGGTGTTTGAGGGCCATGTACATTGGACTTTCTCTCGCTTCCTTGTCTAGTCATGAAGGTCAGTGCGGCGCCATTGTTGCCTAGATGGGCGCCCCAGGCCAGAACCATTCACAGAGATTTCAGGAGTCACGCATGGGACAGAACAGCAGCGCGGCCGAGTTCGTTGCACTCAATATCGCCGTACTGACGGTGTCCGATACCCGCACAATGGAAACCGACACTTCCGGACAGGCGCTGGTGGAGCGTTTGCAGGAGGCCGGCCACCACCTGCAGGCCCGCGACATCGTCAAGGACGATGTCTATCAGTTGCGGGCACAGGTGTCGCAGTGGATCGCCGACCCCGAGGTTCAGGTGATCCTGACTACCGGCGGAACCGGCTTTTCGCACCGGGATTCCACGCCTGAAGCGCTGGCGCCGCTGTTCGACAAGGCGATCGAGGGTTTCGGCGAGCTGTTCCGCGTACTCTCCCACGAAGAAATCGGCACCTCGACGATCCAGTCACGGGCGTTGGCAGGGCTGGCCAACGGTACCGTGATTTTTTGTCTGCCCGGTTCGACCGGAGCCTGCCGCACCGGTTGGGACCGGATCATTGCCGAGCAGCTCGACAAGCGTCACCGGCCGTGCAATTTCGTCGAGATGCTGATGCGCCACGCGCAGCAGCGGGGCTGAGCGGTGCGCAGTTGCGATACAGCGCCGGGGCTGATCCCGGTCGAGCAGGCGATCGAGGCTTTGCTGGCCGAGGTCACGCCGGTGCGCGAGGTCGTCACGGTGGCGCTGGCGGACGCGCTGGGCCGGGTGCTGGCACAGGCGCCGACAGCCGCGTGCGACGTGCCGCCGGCCGATAACAGCGCCATGGACGGTTACGCCTGCCGCGTCGCCGACCTGGACGGGCAGCCCTGGCTGCCGGTCAGTCAGCGGGTCGCCGCCGGGTGTGCGCCGCAGCCGCTCCAGCCCGGCACGGTGGCGCGTATCTTTACCGGCGCCGAGATTCCGCCCGGGGCCGATACGGTGGTGATGCAGGAAAACGCCGAGGTCGACGGCGACCGGGTGCGCTTCGTCGGGGTGCCCGCGGCGGGGCAGAACATCCGGCCGCGGGGACAGGATATTGCGGTCGGCAGTCAGGTGGTACCGGCGGGAACCGTGCTCAAGGCGGCCGATCTGGGCGTGCTGGCATCGACCGGCGTCGCCCGCGTCAAGGTTGTCAGGCCGCTGCGGGTGGCGCTGCTCTGTACCGGGGACGAACTGGTCGATCCGGGAATGCCGCTGGCACCCGGTCAGATCTACAATTCAAACCGTTTTCTGCTCACCGGCCTGCTACAGGGGTTGGGCTTCGAGGTGCTGGATCTTGGCCGGGTCGAGGACAGCGCGGCCGCGACCGAACGGTCGCTTGCGGATGCCGCCCGTCAGGCCGACTGCATCCTCAGCACCGGCGGCGTTTCGGTCGGCGAGGAGGATCACGTCAAGGCGGCGGTCGAGAAGCTCGGTGAGCTGCGGCTCTGGCGGTTACGCATCAAGCCGGGAAAACCGCTGGCCTACGGACGTGTTTCCGGCGTTCCCTTCTTCGGCCTGCCGGGCAATCCGGCGTCGGCTCTGGTGACTTTCTGCTTGCTGGCACGGCCTTATCTGCTGCGCTTGCAGGGCGGTCTTGTCGAGCCGCCACTGTCGTTGCCGGTGCCGGCGGGCTTCCGGCGCCCTAAGCCGGGGGGGCGCCAGGAATACCTGCGCGCCAGGCTGGAGGCGGGCCGTGCCGTGCCGGCGCCGAACCAGAGCTCCGGGGTGCTGTCCAGCGCCAGTTGGGCCAGCGGTTTGGTGGTGATTCCGCCGGAAACCACCGTCGCCGAAGGCGATCCGGTGAGTTTTATTCCCTTCTCGGAACTGCTCGGTCGCTGACAAACCCGCTGCACGGCGCTGCAAAGGCGCCGCGCAGCGGGTAAAATGTGCCCCTTTTTTATCCACAGACGGTAATTAGAGAACAGCATGAGCGAGAATTCCGCCCTTCAGGATCCGTTCCGGGAGATCCGCCCATACCGCGACACCGAAGTGGCCGGGGTATTGAACGGACTGCTGTATAACGACGAGTTTGTCCGCGCCATTTCCCGTTACCAGTTCCCGCGCCTGGCGGGCTGCTGCGGCTTTCTGGTGCGCCCGCTCGTGCGCATGGGGCTGGCGCGTGCGGTTGGCGACGTTGAGACAGTCCGCGACTTCCAGCAGCTGGTGGCCCGCTACATGTCGAAGATGATCGCGCGCTCTACCACCAAATTGAGCTGTTCGGGGCTCGAGCAGCTGGACCCGGAAGAAGCCTATCTGTTCGTCTCCAACCATCGCGATATCGCCATGGACCCGGCATTCGTCAACTGGATGCTGTATAAGGCCGGCATGAACACGGTGCGTATCGCCATCGGCGACAACCTGCTGCGCAAGCCCTACGTGTCGGACCTGATGCGTCTCAACAAGAGCTTCATCGTCAACCGCTCGGCCAAGGGGCGCGAGATGATGACAGCGCTGAATCAGCTTTCCGCCTACATAGACCACAGCATCGCCGAGGGCGAATCGATCTGGATCGCCCAGCGCGAGGGGCGCGCCAAGGATGGCAACGACCGCACGGACCCCGCGATCCTGAAAATGTTCTACATGGCGCAGCGCAAGCAGCGTTCCTTCTCCGAGGCGATCGAAAGGCTGAACATCGTGCCGGTATCGATCGCCTACGAATTCGATCCCTGCGACCGCGCCAAGGCCAGGGAGCTGTATGCGCGTGCGCACTCGGGGAGTTATGAAAAAGCGGAGTTCGAGGATATCAACAGCATTGTCACCGGTATTACCGGCCAGAAAGGCCACGTTCACGTCGCCTTCGGCGAACCGGTGCGCGGGCAGTTCGAGACACCGGAAGCGCTGGCGGCGGTGATCGATCGCGAGATTGTCGGCCATTACCATCTGCACCCGTCGAACCTGATCGCCGCGGGAGAGGGCGACCAGGCCACGGCCGAGCAGCGTGCCGCGTTCGAGGCCCGCTCCGAGGGGCTGAACGACGGCGAGCGCGAGATCCTGCGGCAGATGTATGCCAACCCGGTCCTCAACCAGCGTAAGCTGGCAGCTGCCTGATCATCGAAACTCTGCACGTTGCATCGCGGATGTACGGCCTCAAGGCCCGTGATCAACAAGCGCAATCTGGAACTGGTCACCCCGTCCTGACAGACGGAGTGAAAAACAAGAACAGCGAGGGCAGGATTTATGAGCCGTCTGACACATCTGGATGAGAAGGGGCACGCGCGCATGGTCGACGTGTCCGAGAAAGCGGTCACGCATCGCGAAGCGGTGGCGCGGGCCGAAGTGCGGATGCTGCCTGAGACGCTGCAGCTGATCCTCAGTGGTGGTCACAAGAAAGGCGACGTTCTGGCGGTGGCGCGCATCGCCGGTATCCAGGCGGCCAAGCGCACATCGGACCTGATTCCGCTCTGTCATCCGCTGATGTTGAGCAAGGTCGAAGTCGAACTGGAGCCGGTGGAGGCCGAGAGCCGCATCGACATCACCGCGACCTGCAAGCTGGCCGGCCAGACCGGTGTTGAAATGGAAGCGCTGACCGCGGCCAGCGTTGCCGCGCTGACGCTTTACGACATGTGCAAGGCGGTCGATCGCGGTATGGTGATCGGCAACGTGCGGCTGCTGGAAAAGCAGGGCGGCAAGAGTGGTCACTGGAAACTGGAGGAATAACGGGATGTTGCAGCTGGTCTATTTTGCCCGGGTGCGGGAGCAGCTCGGGATCGATCAGGAGGCGCTGGCGCTGCCGGCCGGGGTCACGCGGATCGAACAACTGATCGACTATCTGGTGGCCGAGCGCGGTGACCGCTGGGCCGAGGTGCTCAAGGCGCCCAACCTGCTGGTGGCGGTCAACCAGGAAATGGTCGATCTGCAGGCGGCGCTGGCGGACGGCGACGAAGTGGCGTTCTTCCCGCCGGTGACCGGAGGATGAGCATGTCGAAAGCGACGCCGCTGCAATACCTGCGCGCCACTCTCTACTACACCGGTTTCTACCCGGTCACCATCGTTTACTCGCTGTTGTGTCTGCTGCTGGGGCCCTTGCTGCCGTTTCGCGCCCGCTTCAAGCTTTTTACCCTGATCAACTATTTCTACATCGGCTGGCTGCGGCTTTGCTGCGGCGTACGGGTACGCGTCGAGGGGCGGGAGCACCTGCCGGCGAACGGGACGGCGTACGTGGCTGTCGCGAACCACCAGAGCGAGTGGGAAACGCTGTATTTCCAGACGCTGATCCGGCCGCAGGCGGTGGTGCTCAAGCGCGAACTGCTGAAGATTCCATTCTTCGGCTGGGCGCTGGGGATGCTCAAGCCGATCGCGCTGGATCGCAGCCAGCGCCGCGGCGCGCTGCGCCAGTTGATGGCGCAGGGGCGCGAGAAACTGGCAAACCGGATTCCGGTGCTGATCTTTCCGCAGGGCACCCGCGTCAAGGTCGGTGACATGGGGCGCTTCAACAAGGGGGCGGCGATGCTGGCGGTGGACAGCGAGGTGCCCGTGGTGCCGATGGTGCACAATGCCGGCCGCTACTGGCCCGGCAAAAATTTCGTCAAGTTCCCCGGAACCGTGGAATTGCGGATCGGCGCGCCGGTGGAAACACGAGGTCGAAGTGTCGAGGACGTACACGCCGAGGTTGTCGGCTGGATGGAACAGCAAATGCGCGCCATCGACGCCTGATAATTGCGGCTACGATTTCGCGCTGATTTCTCGCTGATCTGCGAAGAATCACAAAAAAAGCCAGCCCCTGAGGGCTGGCTTTTTTGTTTGTGGCTGATGTCGGCGTCAGCCGGTGTACTTCTGGAATACCAGCGTCGAGTTGGTGCCGCCAAAGCCGAAGCTGTTGGACATCACACGCTCGAGTTCGACGTTGTCGGCACGCTGGGTCACGATGGGCAGGCCTTCGGCTTCCGGGTCGAGCTCTTCGATATTGGCCGAGGCGCAGATGAATCTGTTTTCCTGCATCAACAGGCAGTAGATCGCTTCCTGCACGCCTGTGGCGCCGAGCGAGTGGCCCGTCAGCGATTTGGTGGAGCTTACCGGCGGCATCTGGTCGCCGAACACCTGCTTCATCGCCTTCAGTTCCTGGATGTCGCCGGCGGGCGTGGAGGTGCCGTGGGAGTTGATGTAGTCGATCGATCCGTCGACGGTGGACATCGCCTGCTGCATGCAGCGTACAGCGCCTTCACCGGACGGAGCTACCATGTCGTAGCCGTCGGACGTCGCGCCGTAGCCGACCAGCTCGGCGTAGATCTTGGCGCCACGGGCCTTGGCGTGTTCGAGTTCCTCGAGCACCAGCATGCCGGCGCCGCCGGCGATGACGAAGCCGTCACGGTTGGCGTCGTAGGCGCGGGAGGCTTTCTCCGGCGTGTCGTTGTACTTGCTGGAGAGCGCGCCCATGGCATCGAACATGACGCTCAGTGACCAGTGCAGCTCTTCGCCGCCGCCGGCAAAAACCACATCCTGCTTGCCGAGCTGAATCTGCTCCATGGCATTGCCGATGCAGTGCGCACTGGTGGCGCAGGCGGAGGTGATGGAGTAGTTGATCCCCTTGATCTTGAACGGGGTCGCCAGGCAGGCAGATACGGTGCTGCCCATGGTGCGGGTAACACGGTACGGACCGACACGACGCACGCCCTTGGTGCGCAGTATGTCTGCGGTCTCGACGATGTCCGCCGAGGAGGCGCCGCCGGAGCCGGCAATCAGTCCGGTGCGCACGTTCGACACCTGGTCCTCGCTCAGACCGGAGTCTTCTACCGCCTGTTTCATCGCCAGGTAGGCGTAAGCGGCGGCGCTGCCCATGAAGCGCAGCAGCTTGCGGTCGATCAGGGACTCAAGGTCCAGGTCGATGCTGCCCGCTACCTGGCTGCGGAAGCCCAGCTCCTTGTATTCTTCCTGAAACTTGATGCCGGAGCGGCCCTCTTTCAGAGAAGTGAGGACAGACTCTTTGTCGGTGCCCAGACAGGACACGATACCCATACCGGTAACAACGACACGACGCATGTGAGGCCTCTTGTGATTCACTCGGTTATAAGTTCTTTGCTGATAACAGGTCGCCTATTGTCCTTCAAAGCCGGGCCGATGGCTACCTGAATTCGGATCCGCGGCGCTGGCGCCCACAGGGGGGTCGCAACCGGGGATATGAAAACGACCCGTTACAGACTGTTGGACGACTGTAACGGGCCGTTTACGCTAGGCGCCTGTAAGGATAGCTCAGGCAAAAAATTGCTCCTGCATTTTCTGCACATCAGCCATCCCTGGCTTAGGCAGAAAATTGCTCCTGCATTTTCTGCACATCAGCCATCCCTGGCTTAGAAGCTGTCGGTGGAGGTGAACAGTCCGACGCGCAGATCCTTGGCGGTGTAGATTTCGCGACCGTCGACGCTGACGCTGCCGTCGGCGATGCCCATGACCAGCTTGCGTTCGATCACGCGCTTGAGGTGAATGTTATAGGTCACCTTTTTGGCGGTCGGCAGAATCTGGCCGGTGAACTTGACCTCACCGGAGCCCAAGGCGCGACCGCGGCCCTTGTTGCCGCGCCAGCCGAGGAAAAAGCCGACCAGCTGCCACATGGCGTCCAGTCCCAGGCAGCCGGGCATCACCGGGTCGCCGGGGAAGTGGCACTGGAAGAACCAGAGGTCAGGATTGATATCGAGTTCGGCGATGATCTCGCCCTTGCCGTAAAGACCGCCTTCTTCGGCGATTTTGACGATGCGATCCATCATCAGCATGTTGTCGACCGGCAGCTGGGCGTTGCCCGGGCCGAACATCTCGCCATGACCGCAGCGCAGCAGGTCTTCGCGTTCGAAAGAGGAAGGTTTTGTCATTGGAAATTTTATCTTGGTTTTCAATGCGAAAATTATTTGCCGATTATAGCGGCTCAGTCAGTACTAAGCACCCTTAATGCTCAATCGGGCCCGTTTCGCGTCAGTTTAGAACAGATGCTAGCGCGTGCGGTTAACCGCCAGCTCCGCAATTTCCACCAGGGTGTCGCGGAACGAGCTGGCGGGCAGGGCGTCCAGTGCCGCGATGGCAAGGCCCGACTCGCGCTGCGCCGCGGCGCGGGTATAGTCGATGGCGCCGGTGCGATGCACGATATCGAGTACCGGTTGCAGGTCGTCGAGACCACCGGCCCGGATGCACTGGCGGATCAGCTGGCGTTCCTCGTCATTGCCAGCTTTCATGGCCTGTATCAGCGGCAGGGTGGGCTTGCCTTCGGCGAGGTCGTCGCCGACGTTCTTGCCCATTTCCTCGGCGCTGGACAGGTAATCCATCAGGTCGTCGACCAGTTGGAAGGCGATGCCGAGGTGGCGGCCGTAGAGGCGCAGGGCTTCGCGCGCCTGGGGTTCGGCGTCGGCGAGAATGGCGCCGGTTTCCGCGGCGGCTTCGAATAGCGTCGCGGTCTTGCCGAGGATGACCTGCATATAGGCGTCCTCGGTGGTGTCGGGGTTCTTGCAGTTGAGCAGCTGCAGCACTTCGCCCTCGGCGATAACGTTGGTGGCATCGGCGATGACGCGCATCACCTCCATGCTGCCGATATCGACCATCACCTGGAAGGCGCGGCTATAAAGGAAGTCTCCGACCAGGACGCTGGGGGCGTTGCCCCAGCGGGCGTTGGCGGTGTCCTTGCCGCGGCGCAGTTCGGAGTTGTCGACGACGTCGTCATGCAGCAGCGTGGCGGTATGGATGAACTCGATGATCGCCGCCAGCGGGATATGATGCTGTCCCTGGTAGCCGCAGGCATTGGCGCCCAGTAACACCAGCAGCGGTCGCAGCCGTTTGCCGCCGCTCTCTACGATGTAGTGACCGATTTTCTCCACCAATGGGACCGTCGACCCGAGGTGGTTGAGAATGTAGTCGTTCACGGCTTCGAATTGCGGTTCGATTGCGGGGTTGAGCTGATGTGGCTGCATGTAGACGGTCTGATCTGTACGATTTATATGCGCGCCATGCTAGGGGGTGCCTGCAAGGGTGTCAAGAAAGCGACAGTTCTGCAGCGTCTGTCCGAAAGGGCTGTCCGCTGCTGAGATTGTGTATTAAATGAGCGGCGGCTTACTTGAGTCGACAGGGGCTTTGTTATAGAATCCCCCGCCCTGAGCTCATCCAACTCAAGCTCTCTACCATAGGGCTGTGCCCTTAGAAGTAGGTTCTCATATCCCACAGTAGCCGGATGAGCATTACTTGGAGATAGTAAGATGTACGCAGTAATTGTCAGCGGTGGCAAGCAGTACCGCGTTCAGGAAGGCCAGACCCTGAAGCTGGAAAAGCTGCAGGCGGAGCTGGGTTCCAACGTTGAATTCGATCGTGTACTGCTGGTCGGTAACGGCGACGACGTAAAAGTAGGCGCGCCGGTCGTAGACGGTGCCAAGGTAACCGCTGAAGTGGTTGAGCACGGCCGTGGCAAGAAGGTGCAGATCCTGAAGTTCAAGCGTCGTAAGCACCACATGAAGCGTCAGGGTCACCGTCAGTGGTTCACCCAGGTGAAAATCACTGGTATCAGCGCCTAAGGCAACCGGATCAGGAGATAGATAATGGCTCACAAGAAAGCTGGTGGTTCTACTCGTAACGGCC
>JABXIM010000070.1 GCA_013373085.1 Oceanospirillaceae bacterium
GAAGCGGTCGGCTCCATGGGTGACGACAAGCCGATGGCCGTGCTGTCATACCGTGTGCGTTCGCCGTACGACTACTTCCGTCAGCAGTTCGCCCAGGTCACCAACCCGCCGATCGACCCGCTGCGTGAAGCGGTCGTTATGTCGCTGGAGACCTGCCTCGGTGCCGAGCGCAATGTCTTCGAGGATACCCCGGAGCACGCCCGTCGCGTGATCCTGACCACGCCGGTGCTGTCGGCGAGCAAGTTCTACCGTATTCGTGACAACAGCGAGCCGGGCTTCGACGTCGCGCGTCTGGATCTGCATTACGATCCGGCGATCGGCCTCGAACAGGCCGTGCGCAACCTCTGTGACGAAGCGGAGCAGGCGGTGCGCGACGGCAAGGTTCTGCTGGTGCTGTCCGATGCCAACATCGAACAGGGTAAGCTGCCGATCCACGCGGCCATGGCGACCGGTGCGGTTAGCCATCGCCTGATCGACACCGGGATGCGCACCGATGCCAACCTGATCGTCGAAACCGGCACCGCGCGCGACCCGCACCACTTCGCAGTGCTGTTCGGCTTCGGCGCCACCGCCGTATACCCGTACCTGGCATACCGTGTGCTGAATGACCTTTGCGCCACCGGCGAGCTGCAGATGGCGCCTCTGGATGCACATGAAAACTATCGCAAGGGCATCAACAAGGGCTTGCTTAAGATCCTGTCGAAGATGGGTATCTCCACCATCGCGTCCTACCGCGGTGCCCAGCTGTTCGAGGCGATCGGCCTGAACTCGGAAGTCGTCGACCTTTGCTTCAAGGGGGTCACCAGCCGTATCGAGGGTGCCCGTTTCGAGGACTTCCAGTACGATCAGCAGCAACTGGCCAAGGAAGCCTGGACCGCTCGCAAGCCGATCCAGGCCGGTGGCCTGCTGAAGTACAAGCACGGTGGCGAATACCACGCCTACAACCCGGATGTCGTCCGCGCAATCCACGAAGCGGTCGAAAGCGGCGACGCATCCAAGTACCAGCAGTATGCGGATCTGGTCAACAACCGCGGCATTGCCACGCTGCGTGACATGCTGGCGCTGCGTACCGACGTCAAGCCGATCCCGCTGGACGAGGTCGAGCCGGTAGAAGCGATTTTCCCGCGCTTTGACTCCGCCGCCATGTCCCTCGGCGCGCTGTCGCCGGAGGCGCACGAAGCGCTGGCGGTGGCGATGAACGAGCTTGGCGGCCGTTCCAACTCCGGTGAGGGCGGCGAAGATCCGGCCCGTCATGGCACCATGAAGCGCTCCAAGATCAAGCAGGTGGCCTCGGGCCGTTTCGGCGTGACGCCGGAATACCTGATGAGCGCCGACGTCATGCAGATCAAGGTGGCCCAGGGGGCCAAGCCCGGCGAGGGTGGCCAGTTACCGGGTGGCAAGGTCAACGATCTGATCGCGCGCCTGCGCTACTCGGTGCCCGGCGTGACGCTGATTTCGCCGCCGCCGCACCACGACATCTACTCGATCGAGGATCTGGCTCAGCTGATCTTCGACCTCAAGCAGATCAACCCCGAAGGTCTGGTGTCGGTCAAGCTGGTATCGCGCCCGGGTGTCGGCACTATCGCCTGCGGTGTGGCCAAGGCCTACGCCGACCTGATCACCATCTCCGGTTACGACGGTGGTACCGCTGCGTCGCCGCTGGCCTCGATCCACTACGCCGGTTCGCCCTGGGAGCTGGGTCTCTCCGACGCGCACCAGTCGCTGCGCGGCAACCAGCTGCGCGGCAAGATCCGGTTGCAGACCGACGGCGGTCTCAAGACCGGCCTGGACGTGGTCAAGGCCGCAATGCTCGGCGCCGAGAGCTTCGGTTTCGGCACCATGCCGATGGTCGCGCTGGGCTGCAAATACCTGCGTATCTGCCATCTCAACAACTGCGCTACCGGTGTGGCGACGCAGAACGACAAGCTGCGCCAGGATCACTTCCGCGGCACCGTCGAAATGGTCAAGAACTACTTCCGCTTCGTCGCCGAGGAAACCCGGCAGTGGATGGCGCAGCTCGGAATTCGCACGCTGGAGGAACTGGTCGGTCGTGTTGACCTGCTGACCGTGATCGAAGGCGAGACGCCGCGCCAGAAAGCGCTGGACCTGAGCCCGATCATCAGCGACGGTGGCGTGCCGGCGGAATACCCGCAGACCGTGCAGGAACACCGCAACGAGCCGTTCGACAGGGGCGAGCTCAACAGCGCCATGCTGGAGCTGGCGGAAGAAGCCATCGACGCCAAGCGCGGCGGTGACTGGGAGCTGGCGATCTGCAACTGCGACCGTTCGGTCGGCGCCCGTACCTCAGGTGCGATCGCCAAACGTTACGGCAACCAGGGTATGGCCGACGAGCCGGTGACCTTCCGCTTCCGCGGCCACGCAGGTCAGTCGTTCGGTGTTTGGAACGCCGGCGGCCAGAACCTGATCCTCGAAGGCGATGCCAACGACTACGTCGGCAAGGGCATGGCCGGCGGCAAGCTGGTGCTGTACCCGTTCAAGGAGGTGACCTTCAAGTCGAACGAAACCTCCATCATGGGCAACACCTGCCTGTATGGCGCCACTGGCGGCAAGCTGCTGGCCGCTGGCCGCGCCGGCGAGCGTTTCGCGGTGCGTAACTCCGGCGTTCATGCGGTCGTCGAGGGTGCCGGCGATCACTGCTGTGAATACATGACCGGCGGTCTGGTCACCGTACTCGGTTCCACCGGATACAACTTCGGTGCCGGTATGACCGGGGGCTTCGCCTACGTCCTGGATCTGGAAAACAACTTCGTCGACAAGTACAACCACGAACTGGTCGAGATCCATCGTATCCACACCGAGCAGATGGAAGCGTACAAGAACCATCTGCGTTCGGTGATCATCGAGTTTGTCAGGGAAACCGGCAGCGCCTGGGGACAGGAGATCGTGGATAACTTCTACGACTTCATCGGCCGCTTCTGGCTGGTCAAACCCAAGGCCGCAAGCCTGAACGCGCTGCTGGACAACATCCGCCAGCGTCCGGAATAAGTACCGATCAAACCCTGATGAAGTTAACGAGTGCCCGCCGCAAGGCGGGCGCCCAGAATGAGGTGGACCATGTCTAACCGTCCGAACAATCATTTTCAGTTCATCGATGTGGAGCGCGAAGGCCCGAGCAAAATCCATGCTGAGGTGCGCAAACGCGAATTCGCTGAGATCTACGAACCGTTCAAGCAGGAAGAGGCGGCCGACCAGTCGCATCGCTGCCTGGAGTGCGGTAACCCTTACTGTTCCTGGAAGTGCCCTGTGCACAACCATATTCCGAACTGGCTCAAGCTGGTCTCCGAGGGCAATATCCTCGAAGCGGCCGAACTCAGCCACCAGACCAACTCGCTGCCGGAAGTCTGCGGCCGTGTCTGTCCGCAGGACCGTCTATGCGAAGGCGCCTGTACGCTGAATGACGGCTTCGGTGCCGTCACCATCGGCTCGGTGGAGAAGTACATCACCGATACCGCCTTTGCCATGGGCTGGCGCCCGGACATGTCCAAGGTGATCCGTACCGACAAGAAGGTAGCGGTCATCGGTGCCGGACCTGCCGGTCTCGGCTGCGCTGACATCCTGGTGCGTAACGGCGTTACGCCGGTGGTATTCGACCGTCACCCGGAAATTGGCGGTCTGCTGACTTTCGGTATCCCGGAATTCAAGCTCGAGAAGGACGTGGTCAAGCTGCGTCGCCGCATCTTCGAGGAAATGGGTGTCGAGTTCCGTCTCAGCACCGAGGTCGGTAAGGACATCTCGATGCAGCAGCTGCTGGACGAGTACGATGCCGTTTTCCTGGGTATGGGCACCTATACCTACATGAAAGGCGGCTTCCCGGGTGAGGACCTCGAGGGCGTGTTCGATGCGCTGCCGTTCCTGATCTCGAACGTCAATCACTGCATGGGCTTCGAGAAGGATCCGTCCGAGTACATCGACATGAGCGGCAAGCGCGTCGTGGTCCTCGGTGGCGGTGATACCGCGATGGACTGCAACCGCACCTCCATCCGCCAGGGCGCTGCCCGCGTGACCTGCGCCTACCGCCGCGACGAGGCCAACATGCCGGGCTCGCGTAAGGAAGTGGAAAACGCCCGTGAAGAGGGCGTGCAGTTCCTGTTTAACCGCCAGCCGGTCGAGATCGTCGGCGAAAACGGCAAGGTCGTGGGCGTCAAGCTGGTGACCACCTGCATGGGCGAGCCGGACGAAAACGGCCGTCGTCGCGCTGAAGTCGTGCCAGGTTCCGAGGAGGTACTGGACGCCGATGTCGTGCTAGTCGCCTTCGGTTTCCGCCCGAGCCCGGCGCCCTGGTTCGACGAGCACGGTATCGAGCTGCACCAGGACGGTCGCATCCAGGCAGAGGAAGCGCCGCGTCAGCAGGGTCGCTTCCCGTTCCAGACCAGCAATGCCAAGGTATTTGCCGGCGGCGACATGGTCCGCGGTTCCGACCTGGTGGTGACTGCCATCGCCGAAGGCCGCGCTGCAGCCGAAGGCATTCTCGATTACCTCGAGGTGTAAAGCTCACGCTTCGTGTATCACAAGGCCGCCTTCGGGCGGCCTTGTTGTTTGTGGCGACTGTAGATTCGTAGGATGACCTCCATGGATGGGGGAAATCCTTAAAACGCTAGGAGCAGTTTTTAGGAGGGTGGAGCCGCCATTAGTGCAGCCTTGCCGCATTACACCTTGGCTAGGGGCGGTGTAACCCATCATAGGCGCCGCAGGCGCCTTCGTTTCAACCGGCACGGACAACACCGAACCTGCTCTGCACGTCTCAGGCTTTTCGCATTCACCCATTGTTCGGCACGTTTTGCTGCATTAAAGGTGCCCCTACACCTTGCTCCGCTTTACCCCGCTGCGCGCCGATACCAATCGATCTGCACTACGATCGATATTGCGGGTTCTCGCGATGCCCGGGCTGCGCACTAACCGGTCAAATCTGTGCCACCGCATCGCTTCACCCACCCTCCCGTCCGTGGATCCGGGACGGTGGGGCGGCGTCTTTTACAGGCTCCCCGTCACACGTCACCTTAAACAGTGGTACGTTCTGAAGCCCTTCGCTCCTGCGCATCTATGCGCCCGCGGCATACCTTACATCTTGTACATAAAAACAGCCCCGGAGGGGCTGTATGAGTGGAGTGAGATTGCAGCGGCCGGGTAGTGCGGACCCGAAAGCTGCGGGGGCGCGCGGCGGCGTGCTACCGCCGCCGCGGCCGACCCTACAGCTTGCTGCGGTAGGTGTCGAAGCGAGCCTGGACGGTGGCGGGCGGCTCGGCGGTCGCCAGGGATGCGATGACGATGGCGATGGTGGCGAAGATTACGCCGGGCACGATCTCGTAGAGGTCGTAGATGCCGCCGGAAAGCTGCTTCCAGACGACCACGGTGATGCCGCCGACCAGAATGCCGGCAAGCGCGCCGAAGCGGTTCATGCGTTTCCAGTACAGTGCCAGGATCAGGGTCGGACCGAAAGCCGCGCCGAAGCCGGCCCAGGCGTAGGAAACGAGACCCAGCACAGTGCTATCCGGATTCATCGCGAGGAACAGCGCAACGATCGAGAGGCCAATAACGGCAATGCGGCCGACCATGACGATCTCCTGCTGCGAGGCATCCTTGCGCAGCAGCTGGCGATAGAAGTCTTCTGCCAGAGCGGACGAGGAGACCAGCAACTGGGAATCGGCGGTACTCATGATGGCGGCAAGAATGGCCGCGAGCAGTATGCCGGCGACAATCGGGTTGAACAGCGCGTTGACCAGCACCATAAAGATGGTTTCGCCGTCACCGAGAGAGCCGCCCAGCTGGCTGTCGACGTAGATGATGCCAGCGAGGCCGACGAGGAAGGCGCCCATCATCGACAGGCCCGACCAGATCACGGCGATACGGCGGGCGGTCGGCACATCGCTGTTGCCGCGGATGCCCTTGAAGCGCGCCAGAATGTGCGGCTGGCCGAAATACCCCAGGCCCCAGGCCGCCAGCGACACGATGGCGATCCAGGTCAGAGGCTGGCCGTTGACATCTCGCCAGATCGTCAGCAGTTCCGGGTTCTTGGCTTCGAGCGCACCGATCAGCTGACCCATACCACCGTCGACCTGCATTGCGATGACCGGGACGATAACCAGCGCAGCGGCCATCAGCAGGCCCTGCACCAGGTCGGTCCAGGAGACCGCAAGAAAGCCGCCGAACAGGGTGTAGGAAACCACCGCCAGGGTGCCGACCACAACCGCGATGCTGTAATCCAGGCCGAATACGGTTTCGAACAGCTTGCCGCCGGCGACCAGGCCGGAGCTGGTGTAGAAGAGGAAGAATAGCAGGATGAAGAACGCCGAAATCACCTGGATCAGCTTGCTGCCGTCCTCGAAGCGGTTAGAGAAGAACTCCGGCAACGTCAGGGAGTTGTCGGCTTCGTAGCTGTAGGTCCGCAGGCGCTTGGCGACCAGCAGCCAGTTCAGCCAGGTGCCGAGTAACAGTCCTCCGCCGAGCCAGATTGCCTCCATGCCGGAGGCGAAGGCGTAGCCGGGCAGACCCAGCAGCAACCAGCCGCTCATGTCGGACGCACCGGCCGACAGGGCGGCGGGCCAGGGGCCAAGTGAGCGGCCACCGAGGAAATAGTCGGACGAATTGGAGGTGCGCTTGTAAGCGTAGATCCCGATGGCCAGCATGACGGCCAGGTAGACGATAAAGGTGCCGATAATGGCAGCAGAGTTTGCGATCATGAAGTTAAGCCTCGTTTATAGCGTGCCAAGAGGCTGTGAATAGCTGGGGCATATTCACAGGCTCCTCAGGTTTTTCTTCTTGTGGTTTTCAGTCCGGCAATGGCGGAAAACGCAGACAGCCCCGTATCAGCAGGGGCGTCGATTGATCGTTACTCGGCTTTGCCGCCCGGTTCCAACAGGGTGGCAATGCCGCTGACAGTGGTGGCGTTGGTGGTCCGTACGCGCTCGGTAATGACGCCTGCCCGGACCGTTCCGATCCGGCTGGTGGCTGTGCCGTCGCACGCGGGTTTCTTGTGGAACCCCGCGACTTTCGACGGTGTGCCCTGGCTCGTGACCAAAGACGAGGCGTCCTGTGCCCCATCGCAGAGACCCATCTGGATATGCCGGGCCAACAGCATTTACGCCGCTACTGTCGGCGAAGTGACACTTTAGTGGCAGTTCACTTTTCGGTCTTGCGAATTGCTCCGGAGTTTTTGTCGTCCTCTCCGGTGGGGGCTGGAAGACCCTGGTTCAGTGGCGGGCGCTGTCCAGCGCGGACTGCTGGCGAAAGCGGGCGGGGGGGATGCCGAAACGGCGGCGGAAAGCGTGGGTGAATGCGCTCTGGTTGGCAAAGCCGCAAAGGTCGATCACGCGGGCGACCGGGTAACCCTGCTCCAGCAGGCCATGGGCGCAGCCCAGCCGCTTTTCCAGCAGGTACTGGTGGGGTGTGATGCCTGTCTGCCGCTTGAACAGCTCATGGAACTGGCTGCTGCTGAGGCAGGCGACGCCGGCCAGGTGCGCAACGCTGATCTTGCGATGCAGATTCAGCTCGATGAATTCGTCGATCAGACGCATGTCAAGCCGTCCCGGTTGGCGTGCCGGTGTCTTGCGCGACAGGTGGTTGCCCAGCGAGCAGAGCAGCAGGTTGCTGCTGGCCCGGGCCAGCATGGGGTCGTCCGGAAACTGGCGAATTTCCCGACTCACCGCGCTGGCGAGCACCTGCAGGTGGCTGTTCACGTCAAAGTAGCTGGCCTGGTCGAAGAGTCGGTTCATACGCTCGCGTTCGTCGCGGGAGGCCGTATGGGTCGCCAGGTTCAGTACCAGGATGCGGTTGAGGCCGATGCCGCAGAAGGCGTGGGCGGTCGACGCCGGCACCAGGCAACCATTACCCGGTCCGACGCGCTGTCCGAGCCCCTCCAGTTCGAATGCGGTGTCTCCCTCGAGTCCGAGTATCAACTGATGGTGGCTGTGGTCGTGAGTGTTGGCGCTGTCGGGCAGCGAGAGAACATCGGCGGTCTTGATCATGGGTCAGATCGGGTCTTGCTCAGGAGGGCCGGTGATGGCTGGTCAATAATCGCACTATTATACAGTTGGTTATCCCGGCGACAACCGCTGCCGAGAGTGACATTAGTATCCCAAAAAGCGGTAGAATGGCGCCAAACTTTTCGATGGCTAACCGATGGCTGGGTCCGATGGCTGAACTGAAGAACGATCGTTTTCTGCGTGCGCTGATGCGCGAACCGGTGGATGTGACCCCGGTATGGATGATGCGTCAGGCGGGGCGCTATCTGCCGGAATACCGTGAAACCCGCGCCCGGGCCGGCGATTTCCTCAGTCTGTGCAAGAACCGTGAGCTGGCCTGCGAAGTCACGCTGCAGCCGCTGGAACGCTTCGATCTGGACGCTGCCATCCTGTTTTCCGATATCCTCACCATCCCCGATGCGATGGGGCTGGGACTGTACTTCGAAACCGGCGAGGGGCCGCGTTTTCGCAAGATCATCCGCACCGAGGCCGATGTTGCTGCGCTGCCGGTGCCCGATGCCGCCCGAGACCTCGACTATGTGATGGCGGCGGTGAAGGAGATTCGCGGCGCACTCGGCGGCCGGGTGCCGCTGATCGGCTTTTCCGGCAGCCCCTGGACGCTGGCCACCTATATGGTCGAAGGTGGCTCGAGCAAGGATTTCCGCCATATCAAGCAGATGATGTACGCCACCCCCGACGTCATGCACGCGTTGCTCGACAAGCTGGCGCAGTCCGTCACCGGGTACCTCAACGAACAGATTCGCGCCGGCGCCCAGGCGGTGCAGATCTTCGATACCTGGGGTGGCGTATTGAGCGGCCCGATGTACCGCGAGTTCTCGCTCAAGTACATGGCGCAGATCTGCGATGGCTTGATCCGTGAACACGAAGGGCGGCGTGTACCGGTGATCCTGTTCACCAAGAACGGCGGGCAGTGGCTCGAGTCGATCGCCGACGCCGGCGCCGATGCGCTGGGGCTGGACTGGACCACCGATATCGGCGATGCACGCCGTCGCGTCGGCGACCGGGTCGCGCTGCAGGGCAACATGGACCCGTCGGTGCTGTACGCGCCGCCGGCCAGGATCCGAGCCGAAGTGGAAGCGATCCTGGCGGGATTCGGCGAGGGTAACGGTCATGTCTTCAACCTCGGGCACGGTATTCACCAGTATGCCGACCCCGAACATGCGCGCGTCTTTATCGATGCGGTGCACGAACTGAGCGCAGGGTATCATTCTCAGTGAGTAGTCAGTAGTAAGTCGTGAATAGTAGGGTGCTGCTGACCGCCATGGACGGTGGAAATCCTGTAGCTGCAGGAGCAGGCTTCAGCGAAGCGCACCGAGAGTGCTGAGTGGCAGGTGGCAGAAGTCAATTCGTCCGGAGACCGGGCTCCTACCACTCACCAAATTTGGGACAAGCGGTAGACAAAATGAAGAAACTAGAAAAGCTGTTCGCGCAGAACCAGGCCTGGTCGGAGCGCATCTCCCGTCTGAACCCGGAGTTCTTCCCGACGCTGGCCAAGCAGCAGGCGCCGGAATACCTTTGGATCGGTTGTTCCGACAGCCGGGTACCGGCCAATGAGATTATCGGCCTGTTGCCCGGTGATGTATTCGTGCACCGCAACGTCTCCAACCTCGTGACCCACACCGACATGAACTGCCTGTCGGTGCTGCAGTACGCGGTACGGGTGCTCAAGGTGAAGCACGTGATGGTCGTCGGCCACTATGGCTGCGGTGGCGTCAAGGCGTCGCTGGGACCGACCAACCTGGGCCTGATCGACAACTGGCTGCGTCACGTCAAGGACGTCTATATCAAGCACCGTGAAGTGCTGGCGCAGTGGAAGGATGACGAGGCGTTCATGCTTGATCGCCTGTGCGAACTGAACGTCATTGAACAGGCGGTCAACGTCTGCAATACCACCATGGTGCAGGAAGCCTGGACCAACAACGGTCAGGAACTGGCGATCCACGGCTGGATCTACGGTCTCGACAACGGCCAGCTGCGCGACCTGAACTTTTGCGTCGGCAGCGCCGATGAGATCGACGCCCAGTACCAGGAGGCGGTCGCCGCGATCGCGGCGCGCAAGCCGGAATAAACGAAGGGCCCCGAGGGGCCCTTCGTTTTTACTTCATCGTTTTCGCCAGCGCCTGGTCGAGGTCGGCGATCAGATCGTCGATATGCTCGATGCCGACGGACAGTCGCACCGTTTCCGGGGACACGCCGGCGGCTTTGAGTTCTGCGTCGTTGAGCTGGCGGTGAGTGGTTTCCGCCGGAATCGAGGCCAGCGACCGGCAGTCGCCGATATTCACCAGCCGGACAAAAATATTCAGCGCATCGTAGAAGCGCCGGGTACCCTCGCGGCCGCTATGCAGGCCGAAGCTGAGGATACCCGAGGCGCGTCCCTGCATGTATTTGCGTGCCAGTTCATGGTCGCGATGGCCTTCCAGGCCCGCGTAGCTGACCCATTCCACGGCTTCGTGCTGTTCCAGATACCGAGCCACTTTCAGGGCGTTGTCGCAGATCCGCTCCATGCGCAGCGCCAGCGTTTCCATCCCCTGCAGCAGCAGGAAGGCATTCATCGGCGACAGCGCCGCACCCATGTTTCGCAGTGGCACCACCCGGCAGCGGCCGATGAAGGCGGCGGGCCCGAAGGCTTCGGTGTAGACCACGCCATGGTATGACACGTCCGGCTCGTTCAGCAGCGGAAAGCGCTCCTTGTGCTCGGCCCAGGGAAAGTTGCCGCTGTCGATGATAATGCCGCCAATACTGTTACCGTGGCCGCCGATATACTTGGTCGCCGATTGCACCACGATGTCGGCGCCCTGCTCGATCGGACGCCACAGCACCGGGCTGGGCACCGTATTGTCGACGATCAGCGGGATGCCGTGGCGGTGGGCCAGCGCCGCCAGTTGTTCGATATCGGCGATACTGCCGGAGGGGTTGCCGACGCTTTCGCAGTAAAGCGCCCGGGTACGGCTGTCGATACGCGCTTCGATAGCGGTGAAATCGCTCTTGTCGACGAAACGCACCTCGATGCCCTGGCGGGGCAGCGTATGGGCGAACAGGTTGTAGGTGCCTCCGTACAGCTCGCTGGTTGAAATGATATTGTCGCCGTTCTCGACCAGGGTCTGGATCGTGTAGGTGATCGCCGCCATGCCCGAGGCTACCGCCAGCGCGGCGATACCACCTTCCAGTTCAGCCGCACGTTTTTCGAGCACGTCGGTAGTCGGGTTCATGATGCGGGTATAGATATTGCCCTGCACCTTGAGGTCGAACAGGTCGGCGCCGTGCTGAGCGTCGTCGAAGGCGTAGGAAGTGGTCTGATAAATCGGCACAGCAACGGCCTTGGTGGTCGGGTCGGGTTGGTACCCGCCATGTACGGCGATCGTTTCCAGTTTCATTGCACAGTACTCTGGGTGTTTTTATTCGGCTGAGGTTCGATTTTAGTTACTTGCAGGAGAAAGGAAAGCGGGATTGGGCAACTCCGGCCGATTCGCTAGAATGGCACGTTATTCCGCCGATGCAGAGGACTCCCCCCGATGGCCAAGGCCAAGACCGCCTATGTGTGCAACGACTGCGGCGCCGACTATAGCAAATGGCAGGGTCAGTGCAGCGCCTGCGGCTGCTGGAATTCGCTGACCGAGGTGCGGCTGGCGGCGTCCTCGGGCGGGGGGGGCCGCACGGCGCGTTTCGAGGGCTACGCCGGTGCTGCGGCGGGGAGCAGCGGCAAGGTGGTAAGCCTGGCCGAGGTCGAGCTCGGCGAAATGCCGCGTTTTTCCACCGGCACCGGCGAGCTGGACCGGGTGCTCGGTGGCGGTCTGGTGCCGGGCTCGGCGATCCTCATCGGCGGTCACCCCGGTGCCGGCAAGAGTACCCTGCTGTTGCAAGTGATGTGTCATCTGGCGGCACAGAAGCCGGCGCTCTACGTCACCGGCGAGGAGTCGCTGCAGCAGGTAGCGATGCGTGCCCGTCGCCTGGGTCTTGATGCCGGTAGCCTGAAAATGCTGTCGGAAACCTCGGTCGAGGCGATCTGCACCACGGCGCAGCAACTGCAGCCCAAGCTGATGGTGATCGACTCAATCCAGGTGATGCATATCGCCGATGTCCAGTCGGCCCCCGGCTCGGTGGCGCAGGTGCGGGAAACCGCTGCCTACCTGACCCGCTTCGCCAAGCAGACCGGCACTGTGCTGCTGCTGGTCGGTCATGTCACCAAGGACGGCTCCCTGGCCGGCCCCAAGGTGCTGGAACACATGATCGACTGCTCGTTGCAGCTGGAGGGCTCGTCGGATAGCCGTTTCCGCACCCTGCGTTCGCACAAGAACCGTTTTGGCGCGGTCAACGAGCTCGGCGTATTCGCGATGCTCGAGAACGGCCTGCGCGAGGTGAAGAACCCGAGCTCCATTTTCCTCAGCCGTGCCGAGGAGCCAAGCCCCGGCAGCGTGGTGATGGTGGTCTGGGAGGGTACCCGGCCGCTGCTGGTGGAGCTGCAGGCGCTGGTGGATCAGAGCCATATGAACAATCCGCGCCGGGTTGCGGTGGGCCTCGAGCATAATCGCCTGGCGATGCTGCTGGCGGTGCTGCACCGTCACGGCGGCCTCCATACCGGCGATCAGGATGTCTTCGTCAATGTCGTCGGTGGTGTCAAGGTGCTGGAAACCGGCGCCGACCTGGCGTTGCTGCTGGCGGTGGTGTCGAGCTATCGCGACCGGCCGCTGGCACAGGATCTGATGGCGTTTGGCGAAGTGGGTCTGTCCGGCGAAATCCGCCCGGTGCCCAACGGCCAGGAGCGTATCCGCGAGGCCGCCAAGCATGGTTTCCGGCGCGCCATCGTGCCCAAGGGCAATGTGCCCAAGACCGCACCCGAAGGCATGGAGGTGATTGGCGTCAATCGCCTTGCGGAAGCACTCGACGCGCTTTGAGCGAATGCAGGCTGCTGCTGAGTGCAACGAAGCGCACCAATGCGATGATGAAGGTGCGGTGCGTCGGTATAGGCTCCTGCAATACCGATCTTCCGGCCGTCCATGGCGTTTGCTTCGCTTACCAGCTACCCGATTACCGTTATCCGCTCACCAGCTGATCCAGTTCCCGCTCGAGCAGGGTTTCGTCGCCGAGGTTGAGTTCGACCAGGCGGCGCAAATGGCTGATGCTGTCCAGATCCATTTTGCCGGTGCGAAAGCCGTAGCCGGGCGGTTCGGCATGCACCAGGCGCACCGGCATGCGGATCAGGATGTCGTTGGTGAGATAGATCTGCAGTTCGGCGACATCGCCGACGTTCAGCGGCAAGGGCTTGTCCGCTTCGGCGAGGGCTCCGTGCAGCGAGATATCGGCCAGCCGAAGCACGGTGGCTCTGCCGTCCGTTGTGTGCATTTCGCACTCGGCGTCAAAGGGAATGCGGGTAAAGCGACGACGATCGGCTGGGTGTTCCACCTGGCTGCTCCCTATATCGAGTCAGTGGTGAGTGGCAAGTCGTTGGTCTTGGCGCGACTACTCGCCACTGACGACTTACCATCCCCATTCTTAACGAAAAAAGCCGGCCTTTTACAGGGCCGGCTTTGATTTGACTATCCAGGGACTGATCCCGATCAGCCGATGCGCTTGTACTTGATGCGCTCGGGCTGGTGCTCCTTGCCGTAGCGGCGTTTGTAGTCCGCCTGGTACTCGGTGTAGTTGCCTTCGAAGAACTCCACCTTGGAGTCGCCTTCGTACGCCAGCATGTGGGTGCAGATGCGGTCGAGGAACCAGCGGTCGTGGGAAATCACCACGGCGCAGCCCGGGAACGCCAGCAACGCTTCCTCGAGCGCACGCAGGGTCTCGATATCCAGGTCGTTGGTCGGCTCGTCGAGCAGCAGCACGTTGCCGCCTTCCTTCAGCAGCTTGGCCATGTGCAGGCGGTTACGCTCGCCGCCGGACAGATCCTTGACGAACTTCTGCTGGTCCGAGCCCTTGAAGTTGAAGCGGCCGCAGTAGGCGCGGGAAGGCGTCTGGTAGTTGCCGACGGTGATGATGTCCTGGCCGTCGGAGATCTCCTCGAATACGGTCTTGTCGCCGTTCAGATCGCGGTCCTGGTTGACGTAGGCCAGCTGCACGGTGGAGCCGAGCTCGATGCTGCCGTTATCCGGCTGTTCCTCGCCGGCGATGATGCGGAACAGCGTCGACTTGCCGGCGCCGTTGCCGCCGATGATGCCGACGATGGCACCCTGCGGGATCGAGAAGCTCAGATCCTCGAACAGCACCTTGTCGCCGTAGGCCTTGGAGATGCCGTTGGCTTCGATGACCTTGTCACCCAGGCGCGGGCCCGGCGGTATGTAGATTTCCTGGGTCTCGTTGCGGGTCTGGAATTCGCGCGAGTTCATCTCTTCGAACTGTTTCAGGCGCGCCTTGGACTTGGCCTGGCGGCCTTTCTGGCCCTGGCGTACCCATTCCAGCTCGGACGCGACCGCCTTGTGGTGCGCCGCTTCCTGTTTGGCTTCCATCTCCAGGCGGTGCTCCTTCTGCTCCAGCCAGGCGGAATAGTTGCCTTCGTAGGGAATGCCGCGACCGCGGTCCAGCTCCAGAATCCATCCGGCGGCGTTGTCGAGGAAGTAGCGGTCGTGGGTGATCGCCACCACGGTACCCGGGTACTCCTGCAGGAAGCGCTCGATCCAGGCGACCGATTCGGCGTCCAGGTGGTTGGTGGGTTCGTCGAGCAGCAGCATGTCAGGCTTGTCGAGCAGCAGCCGGCACAGTGCCACGCGGCGACGCTCACCGCCGGAGAGGTGCTTCACCTGGGCATCCCAGGGCGGCAGGCGCAGGGCGTCGGCGGCACGCTCCAGGGCGTTTTCGAGGTTGTGACCATCCTTCGCCTGGATCAGGTTCTCGAACTCGGCCTGTTGCTTGGCCAGCTCGTCGAAATCGGCGTCGGGATCGGCATAGGCGGCATAGACGGCGTCGAGCCCGGCCAGCGCTTCCTTGACGTCGGCGACGGCCTCCTCGACGATCTCGCGCACCGTCTTGCTGTCGTCGAGCTGCGGCTCCTGCGGCAGGTAGCCGACGTTGATGCCCGGCATCGGACGGGCTTCGCCGATGTAGTCCTTGTCGACGCCGGCCATGATGCGCAGCAGGCTGGATTTACCGGCGCCGTTGAGGCCCAGCACGCCGATCTTGGCGCCCGGGAAGAAGGACAGCGAAATGTCCTTGAGGATTTCACGCTTCGGCGGGACCACCTTGCCGACGCGATTCATCGAGTAAACGTATTGAGCCATTAATCAGGACCTGTCAGTTCTGGGTTGGCGGCAATTTTAGCCGATTGCGGGGAGTGAAGGCCAATATATGGACAGTGGCTGGTCAGCGCCGTTTCCTTGATCTGTATCAGGTTTTCCCGGCGGGCAGGAGAAAGCGACGAACTATAATTTAAAAGGAGCCGGCGCCCAGTTCGGCTTTGTTTGAATTTTACTATCCGTCCTGCACTATCGGAGGGGTAACGATGAGCAATCTGACCCGTTTCAACAGTCTGTTCGGCGACTCATTTTTCGACGATTTCTTCCGCCCGCTGGCCCGCCGCAGCGATGAAAAGGCACCGGCTATCGACGTGCACCAGAACGATGGCGGCTATCGCGTCAAGGTGGACCTGCCCGGCGTCAAGAAAGAGGATATCAAGGTGAGCCTGGACAATGGCATCCTCAGCATTCGCGCCGAAACCAAGTCCGAGGAAAAAGAGGAAAAAGAAGGCAAGCTGATTCGCCAGGAGCGGCACTTCGGAGAGTTCCTGCGCCAGCTGTCGGTTGGATCCGACGTCGATCCGGCATCGATCAAGGCGCAGTTCGACAACGGCGTGCTGACGCTCGACCTGCCGAAACAGCAGAGTCTGCCGGAGGAAAAACGGCAGATCAGTATCGAATAACCGCGGCTCTTTCAGGCACCCCTATAGAGGGGTGCCTGCATGAATTCTTCGCTATTGCTCCTGACCGACATTCAAGTGCCTTGTTGCGACATCATCGGCTATAATGCTGCCCCTTTTCAGGGGGGGCATCCGCTCGCCCCGCCGCTATGCATCACAGGGGACAGCAATGTTTAGCAAAGAGATGACTATCGCCGCATTCGATCCGGAGCTCTGGTCCGCCATGCAGGCCGAGGAGCGTCGTCAGGAAGAGCATATCGAACTGATCGCGTCCGAGAACTACACCAGCCCGCGGGTGATGGAAGCCCAGGGTTCCGGCCTGACCAACAAATACGCCGAAGGCTATCCCCACAAGCGGTACTACGGTGGTTGCGAATACGTCGATATCGTCGAGGAGCTGGCGATCGAGCGTGCCAAGGAACTGTTTGGCGCGACCTATGCCAATGTCCAGCCGCATTCCGGCTCCCAGGCCAATGCTGCGGTCTACATGGCGTTGTGCCAGCCGGGCGATACCGTACTGGGCATGAGCCTGGCCCACGGCGGTCACCTGACCCACGGTGCATCTGTCTCCTTCTCCGGCCGCATTTACAACGCCGTGCAGTACGGCCTGAACCCGGAAACCGGCGAAATCGATTACGCCGAAGTCGAGCGCCTGGCTCTCGAGCACAGGCCGAAGATGATCGTCGCGGGCTTCTCCGCCTACTCCCGTGTCATCGACTGGCAGCGTTTCCGGGACATCGCCGATAAGGTCGGTGCCTATCTGTTCGTCGACATGGCTCACGTTGCCGGTCTCGTCGCCGCCGGCGTCTACCCGAGTCCGCTCGGTATCGCCGACGTCGTCACCACCACCACGCATAAGACCCTCGGCGGTCCGCGCGGCGGCCTGATCCTGTCGGCCCGTGCGGACGACGAGCTGCAGAAAAAGCTCAACTTCGCGGTGTTCCCGGAGTCCCAGGGCGGCCCGCTGATGCATATCATTGCCGCCAAGGCGGTTTGCTTCAAGGAAGCGCTGGAGCCGGAGTGGAAGGAATACCAGGTGCAGGTCGTCAAAAACGCCCAGGCGATGGTCAAGGTGTTCCTCGACCGCGGCATCGACATCGTGTCCGGCGGCACCGATGATCACCTGTTCCTGGTGGACCTGATCAAGAAGGACATCACCGGCAAGGACGCGGACGCTGCGCTTGGCCGTGCCAATATCACCGTCAACAAGAACGCCGTACCGAACGATCCGCGTTCGCCGTTCGTCACCTCGGGCCTGCGTATCGGTACCCCGGCCGTGAGCCGCCGCGGCTTCAAGGAAGCGGAAGTGACCGAACTGGCGAACTGGATCTGCGATATCCTCGACGATATCGAGAACGAGCAGACCATCGAAGCGGTCAAGGCGAAGGTGCTCGATATCTGTGCACGCTTCCCGGTCTACAAGTAATTAGGTAGAATCCGCAGGCGGCCGACGGGCCGCCTTTTTTTTCCGCTGTACCCCGCGGCGGACATCACGCTCTTTACCCGGCAGGAATCCCTATGCATTGTCCATTCTGCGGCGTCAACGAAACCAAGGTCGTGGATTCACGCCTGGTCGCCGAAGGCCAGCAGGTCCGGCGCAGACGGGAATGCATCGGCTGCCACGAGCGTTTTACCACCTATGAAGCCGCCGAACTGCTGATGCCGCGGATCATCAAGACCGACGGCATGCGCCAACCTTTCGACGACGACAAACTGCGCGCCGGCGTTCAGCGGGCACTGGAGAAACGCCCGGTTGGCATCGAGGCCATGGAAGCGGCGATCAACCGTATCAAGCTACGCCTGCGCGCCACCGGCGAACGCGAGGTGCATTCGCGGCTGGTTGGCGAGACGGTGATGGCCGAGCTGCGCAAACTCGATCAGGTCGCCTACGTCCGCTTTGCCTCCGTCTATCGCAGTTTTCAGGACGTCAACGAGTTCAAGGAAGAGATCGACCGGCTTTCGTCCCAGCCGGAGGAGTCGCCATGACCACCTGGAGCCAGGCCGATCACGAATTCATGGCGCGAGCCATCCGGCTGGCACGCCGGGGACTCTATACCACCGATCCCAATCCGCGTGTCGGCTGCGTGCTGGTACAGGACGGTGCGATTGTTGGCGAGGGGTACCACCTGCGCGCCGGCGAGGGACATGCCGAGGTCAATGCGCTGCGCCAGGCCGGCGAGCGTGCCCGTGGCAGTACCGCCTATGTCACCCTGGAACCCTGCAGTCATCAGGGGCGTACGCCCCCCTGCGCCGACGCCCTGGTGCGTGCCGGTGTCGGCCGGGTCGTGGCGGCGATGGTCGATCCGAATCCACAGGTCGCGGGGCGGGGCATGCAGAAATTGCGCGATGCCGGGATAGCGGCCGATAGCGGCCTGCTGGAGGCTGAAGCGCGCAAGTTAAACCCCGGTTTTATCAAACGAATGGAAACCGGTCTGCCGCTGGTGCGGCTGAAACTGGCATCCAGCCTCGATGGCCGTACAGCGATGGCCAGCGGTGAGTCGCAGTGGATAACCGGCGCCGCGGCGCGCGCCGACGTGCAGCGGCTGCGCGCGCGCAGTTCGGCTATCCTGACCGGAGTGGACTCGATCCTGCAGGATGATTCGGCGCTGACGGTGCGGCCGTCGGAGGCCGGATTCGACGACGCTTTGAAGCAGGCGTTCGGGGACCGCCAGCCACTGAGGCTGGTGCTCGACAGCCAGTTGCGCATGCCTGCCGATGCCCGCATCCTGCGCCAGGCCGGGCGAACCCTGATCGTGACCTGCAGTGACAACGACAGTCGAGCGGCGGCCCTGCGTGAAGCGGGAGCGGACATACTGAGACTGCCGGCGGTCGATGGCCGTGTGGACCTGCGCGCTGTGCTGCATTGGCTCGGCGCGGAACAGTGCAATGAGCTGCTGGTCGAAACCGGCGCCACCCTGGCGGGTGCGTTCGCCGCGGCCGGGCTGGTCGACGAGCTGCACCTTTACATGGCACCCAAGCTGCTGGGGTCTTCGGGGCGCCCGCTGCTGGCACTGCCGCTCGATACCATGGCGCAGCAGATCGCGCTGGAACTGGTCGAGATGCGCCAACTCGGAGACGATATCCGGCTGACGCTGCGGCCCCGCGACAAGGAACAGAACTGATGTTTACCGGCATAGTGGAAGCGGTGGGCCGGATCGCCGCGATCGAAATGACGCAGGGCGACATGCGCCTGCGTGTGCAGACCGGTACTCTGGACCTGGCCGACGTGAAGCTCGGTGACAGTATCGCCACCAACGGCGTTTGCCTGACGGTGATCGAGCTGACCGGGGACGGCTTCTGGGCCGACGTTTCGCGCGAGACCCTGGCCCATACCCGTTTCGAGACCCTGAAAGTCGGCGAAGCGGTGAATCTGGAAAAGGCGATGATGCCGACCAGCCGTTTCGGCGGGCACATCGTCACCGGCCACGTCGACGCCATCGGCGAGGTGGTGCAGCGTAGCGACGACGCTCGCTCCATCCGCCTGCGGGTGCGGGCGCCGCAGACCCTTGCGCGTTATATCGCCGGCAAGGGATCGATTACCGTCGACGGCATCAGCCTCACGGTGAATGGCGTCGATGGCAGTGAATTCGAATTGAACATAGTGCCGCATACCGCGGCGGAAACGGTCATCGCCGGCTATCGCGCCGGCAGTCGCGTCCACCTGGAGGTGGATATCGTCGCCCGCTACCTAGAGCGGCTGTTGCAGTGCGGCGGCGGTACCGCCGCCGAGGAACAGACGGACGAAAGCGGCCTGACGCTGGCCAAGCTGGCCGAGTACGGATTTAGCCGGCGCTAAACGAGAGAGCAACGAGATGCAGTTGAACAGCACCGAAGAACTGATCGAGGATATCCGTCAGGGCAAGATGGTCATCCTGATGGACGACGAGGACCGTGAGAACGAAGGCGATCTGGTAATCGCCGCCGAAATGGTGCGGGCCGAGGACATCAACTTCATGGCCACCCATGCCAGGGGCCTGATCTGCCTGACGCTGACCCGCAGCCGTTGCGAACAGCTCAAGCTGCCGCTGATGGTGCAAAGCAACGGCGCCCAGTTCTCGACCAACTTCACGCTGTCGATCGAAGCGGCGACCGGTGTGACCACCGGCATCTCGGCGGCTGACCGCGCCCATACGGTGCGCACAGCGGTCAAGCACGATGCCAAACCGGAGGACATCGTCCAGCCCGGACACATCTTCCCGCTGATGGCGCAGCCCGGCGGCGTGCTGAGCCGCGCCGGTCATACCGAAGCCGGCTGCGACCTGCCCCGCCTGGGCGGCCTGTTCCCGGCCTCGGTGATCGTCGAGATCATGAACGAGGACGGCACCATGGCGCGCCGCCCGGACCTGGAGAAGTTCGCCGAGAAGCACGGTCTCAAGATCGGTACCATCGCCGACCTGATCCATTACCGTACGACCAACGAGCACACGGTGGTGCGCGAGAGCGAAGGTGTGATGTCGACCGAGTTCGGTGATTTCAACTACGTGACCTACCGTGACGAGATTCAGAACTGCACGCACCTGGCGCTGACCCAGGGCGCGATCAGCAAAGACGAACCGACACTGGTACGCGTGCATATCCGCACCGAAGTGCTGCGCGATGTCGTTGGCGCCAACACCGACGACGGCGTCAAGTGGACCATGCGCCGCGCTTTGCGCCGTGTGGCCGAAGAAGGCAAGGGCGTGGTGGTACTGCTGGATGTGGCCAGCAAGATCGACATCGGCGATGCGCTGGAGCAGATGCTGCAGGGACGGCAGAAATCCAAGGTCAACGTCAGCGCCTCCGGCGCTTACCTGACCGTCGGCACGGGCTCCCAGATCCTGCGCGACCTCGGCGTCGGCAAGATGCGGCTGCTCAGCTCGCCGATGAAGTTCAACGCGATCTCGGGCTTCGACCTGGAGATCGACGAATACATTCCTTACGAAGACTGATCGGGACTCAAGATGTCTGTAACTGTTTATGAAGGTGATTTCATCAGCGGCGCCGGCAAATACGCCATCGTCGTTGGCCGTTTCAACGCATTCGTTGTCGAAAGCCTGCTCGAGGGCGCGATCGATACCCTCAAGCGCCACGGCGTGCAGGAATCCGATATCCGCGTCGTGCGGGTTCCGGGCGCGTTCGAGATTCCGCTGGCGGTCAAGCGCGTTGCTGCCCAGAAACAGGACGATGCCATCATCGCCCTCGGCGCGGTGATTCGTGGCGGTACCCCGCACTTCGAGTACGTATCCGCGGAAAGCTCCAAGGGCGTGGCCCAGGTGTCGATGGACTACGATATCCCGGTCGCCAACGGTATTCTGACCGTCAACACCATCGAACAGGCGATCGAGCGCGCTGGCACCAAGGCCGGCAACAAGGGGGCCGAGGCTGCCCTTTCCGCGCTGGAAATGGTCAGCCTGCTGCGACAGCTCGAGGTTTAAGCGCATCATGTCCGAGGCCCCGACCCCCAACAAGCGCAAGAAGCCGTCCCTGACCGAAAAACGTCGGGCGGCACGCGGCTTTGCGCTGCAGGCAATCTACCAGTGGCAGCTCGCCGGTCAGCCGCTGACCGAGATCGACGCCCAGTTTCGCGTCGATAACGACATGCGTGACGTCGACGTGCAGATGTTCTCCGAGCTGCTGCACGGTGTGGCGACGCGCAAAGGCGAACTGGACGCGGCGTTCGCGCCGTACCTCGATCGCGCCATCGACGATCTGGATCCGGTCGAGCTGGCGGTACTGCGCATCGGTGCCTACGAACTGATGCAGCGTCCGGAAGTGCCCTACCGCGTGGCGATCAACGAAAGCGTCGAGCTGGCCAAGGTGTTCGGCGCCACCGAGAGTCACCGCTACGTCAACGGCATCCTCGACAAGCTGGCGCAGCGCGTGCGCTACGCCGAGATCCGCGCCAAGAAAGGCTGATCTTGGACGAGTTTGCCC
The DNA here is from genome assembly GCA_013373085.1 of Oceanospirillaceae bacterium. Lineage (GTDB taxonomy): Bacteria > Pseudomonadota > Gammaproteobacteria > Pseudomonadales > Balneatricaceae > Marinobacterium_A. The sequence goes on from JABXIM010000070.1 coordinate 21,763, forward strand.
TGATCGGACGCTATTTCGCCGGGCTCTGCGGCAGCGATGACAGCATCGTCGTCGGTATCGGCGATGACTGCGCGCAGTTGCGGGTGCTGCCGGGCCACGATCTGGTGGTCTCGATCGATACGCTGGTGGAGGGGACCCACTTCCTGCCGGGCACCCATCCCGAGTGGCTCGCCAGTCGGCTGCTCGGCGCCGCGGTCAGCGATCTTGCGGCCATGGGGGCTATACCGGCCTGGTTCACGCTGGCGCTGACGCTGCCCGAGGCCGACGAGGCCTGGGTGGGGCGCTTTGCCTCACAGCTTGGACGCAGTGCGCGGCAGTTCGGCATCACCCTGGTGGGCGGTGACACCACCCGCGGGCCGCTGACGCTCAGCGCCCAGGTGCACGGCTGGGTGCCGGCCGGCCGGGGGCTGCATCGCCGCGGCGCTGCGGTGGGCGACCTGGTCTGCGTCACCGGCACGCTGGGCGACAGCCGTGGCGGTTTGGAGTGCCAGCTGGCGCCTGAAAAAGGCGTCAACGACAGCCTGCTCGAGCGTTTCTTCGCGCCGCAGCCGCGACTTGACTGCGGCCGCCGCATCGCTGCGCACGCCAGCGCCTGTATCGATATCTCGGACGGCCTGCTGGCGGATCTGGGCCATGTGCTCGCCGCCAGTGAGGTCGGTGCCCGAATCGAGCGGCGGGCCCTACCGTTGTCGCCGGCGCTGGTCAGCTACTGCGGCGAGACGCAGGCGCGTGACTGGGCACTCTGCGGCGGCGAGGATTTCGAGCTCTGCTTTACCGTGCCGGTGTCCCGCTGGGAGACCCTGCAGCGGGACCTGGCGGGCGGCGGCGTGCCGGTGACCCGCATCGGCGAGATTCTGCCCGCGACGGAGGGCCTGCAGCTGGCCGACGGCGGCAAGCCGTGCCCGTTGCCCGGCACCGGTTACAATCACTTTGCCTCTGCCGACGACAGAGCCGACAAGGAGTAGCGATGCAACGGCTGGCCGCGCAGGTACTGCGCAACCCGGTTCATTTCCTGGCCTTTGGCTTCGGCAGCGGGCTGGCGCCCAAGGCGCCGGGCACCTTCGGCACCCTGGCCGCCGTACCGCTGTACCTGCTGCTGGCGCCGCTGCCGCTGACCGGTTACCTGCTGGTACTGGTGCTGGCGACGCTGCTCGGCATCTGGCTATGCGACCGCACGGCCAAAGATCTGGGCGTACATGACCACCCGGGGATCGTCTGGGACGAATTCGTCGGTTTCTGGATCACCATGCTGGCGGTACCGCCGACCTGGTACTGGATCCTGACCGGCTTTGCACTGTTCCGGCTGTTCGACATCTGGAAGCCGTGGCCGATACGCGTCGCGGACCGTGGCGTAGGCGGAGGCTTCGGTATCATGCTCGATGATATCCTTGCCGGGCTCTACGCGCTGTTGGCGCTGCAGCTGCTGGTGCGCTTCAGCGGCTGAGACATGGATTCAGGCTGATTTCAGCTGCGCCGTCTAGGCTTCAGTCTGCGACTGTGTGTCCCGTTGATGACCACATCCGCACTGATTCGGGAGGTGCCATGAAGCGAATATCTCTGCTATTGCTGACCTGCCTGCTGGCCGGCCGGGTGCTGGCCACCGGCATGGGTGCAGAGGCCATGACACAGCTGTCCCTCGAGCGCTGCCGTCAACTGGTGGCCGCCGGCGAGATCCTGTCGATGATGGAACTGATGGAACGGGTCGAACAGCTCTCGGGCGGTCAGTTGCTCGACAGCATGCTGCTGCAGTCCGACAATGATTACATCTATGAGCTTGAGGTTGCGGGCATCGACGGTGTGGTGCGCATGTACTATGTCGATGCGCGCAGCGGTGAGCTATTGGAATTCTAAAAACCGGGTAGCCATAGCGACAGGAAAAGAGCGCGTCGACGCGGCGATTGACGCGCAGGCGCGAGTTACCGGGGACTGACGGAGGCCGGACGCCATGCGTGTGTTGCTTGTAGAGGACGACCCGGTGCTGGGGCCGGAGCTGAAAACGGAGCTGGCCCGCAGTGGTTACGCGGTGGACCTGCTGGATAACGGCATCGACGCCGAGGCCGCCGGTTACGAGGATATTTACGATCTGGCGGTGCTCGATCTTGGTCTGCCGCAGCGACCGGGGCTCGAGGTGCTGCAGAACTGGCGCCGCCGGCACAACCCGCTGCCGGTGCTGATTCTGACCGCCCGCTCGGCCTGGCAGGAGCGGGTAGACGGATTCGAGGCCGGCGCCGACGACTACCTCTGCAAACCCTTCCATACCGAGGAGCTGCTGGCGCGGATGAGCGCGCTGCTGCGGCGCGTGCACCAGCAGGCAGGCAACGTCGGGCTCGAGGTCGACGGTCTGCGCCTTGACGAGAAAACCCAGTCGGTGATTGCCGCCGGCGCCGAGCCGGTCAGCCTGACCGGCACCGAGTACCGCCTGCTGCGTTATTTCATGCACAACCCTGGCCGGGTGTTGTCGAAACTTCAGCTGGTCGAACATCTCTACGACGACGCGGTCGAGAATGACAGCAACGTCATCGAAGCCTACATCAAGATGTTGCGCAAGAAGATCGGGCGCGAGCGTATCGAAACCCGGCGCGGCCAGGGCTACGTGTTCCGGCCGTGAAATCGATCCAGAACCGTCTCAACGGCGCCTTTGTCGTCATAACCCTTGTGCTTTGCGTGACCCTGTGGCTGTCCTACAGCTGGTTCCTGCGCCAGACCGCGTACGACTTCGTCAGCGCCAGTCTCGGCAGTGAGGCCTATGTACTGCTGAAGTCGGTGGAGATGGACGACAGCGGCGGCTGGCGCATCAATCCCCAGTATGTGGCGCCGGTCTATGAACAGCCGATGTCCGGCCACTATTTCCAGTTCCAGGTCGGCGATGACGCCGAGTGGCACTACTCGCGCTCGCTGTGGGACGAGTCGATCCCGCCGAACGGCGGCAAGCCGGTCGGCGACGAAGGGTTGCGACTGGTGTACAAGCACGGCCATCCCTGGCTGGTGCGCAGTGACACCTTTACCAAGGATGGCCGCCAGCTGCGCCTGCTGCTGGCCGCCGACGTCAGTCATATCGAAACCGGACTGAGCCGTCTGCGCTGGACGATGATGGCGGTGGTGGCGCTGTTTCTCGGTATCATGCTGCTGGCCCAGGTTCTGGTTGTGCGCAACGGCCTGCGTTCGCTGGTGCGGGTGCGCGGGCAGCTCAATCGCCTCAAGCAGGGCGATATCCGCCAGCTGCCCGATGCCGACACCGCAGAGGTCGAGCCGCTGGTCACCGAGATCAACTACCTGGTGCAGAGCATGGAGATGCGCCTGACCCGCTCGCGCAATGCGCTGGGCAATCTCGCACACGCCGCCAAAACGCCGCTGACGGTGCTGGACCGGCAGATCGAGAGCCTGGCGCAACGGGCGCCACAACAGGCGATCGGGCTGCGGGAACAGTCGCAACGCCTGCGCGAATTGATGGAGCGGGAGCTGCGGCGGGCCCGGATCGCCGGCGCCGCACTGCCGGGGCAGCGTATCTATCTGCAGCAGGAGGTCGACAAGCTGGTGCGGACCATGCGTGCGATATACCGCGATCGGGATATCGACATCGATGCTTTCGTTGCGGCCGGCAGCTACTTTCCCGGTGAGCGCGACGATCTGGTGGAGCTGCTCGGCAACCTGCTCGATAACGCCTGCAAGTGGGCTCGGCGGCGGGTGCGGATTCGCGGACGCATGGATGAACAATGTCTTGAATTGTGCGTCGAAGATGATGGGCCCGGCATTCCGTCAGATCAGCGCGAGCGCCTGCTTGAGCGCGGCGAACGCTTGGACGAGTCCCGCGCCGGCCACGGCCTTGGCATGAGTATCGTCTGCGAGATCGTGCGCCAGTATGGCGGCCGGCTGGCGCTGGACGAGGCATCGGGAGGCGGGCTCCGCGTCATCGTGATGCTGCCGCGCCGGGCGGGGCTGGACCTGTCGGAGCAGACTCCAGCCTTGTAATTCCGGCATTTGCCACCATTTCTACCGATTACGGTATGCAAATACCGGTTGAGGGACGGCGCAACGGGGCCGTGGAGTTTTCGGATTAACAGCGAATTGTACCGGGCAGGCTCACAGCTGGTCGGTCGTGGGTAACATCAACGGCCGAAAACGCTGTACAATACGCGCCTTCGTTTGTAGAGGATCGTTTCAGTGTCAGTCAATTATGTTGCATCGTCGAAACTGCCCACGCCCTGGGGTACCTTTACCATGGTCGGTTTCGAGGATGAAACCAGCGGCAAGGAACACGTGGCGCTCGTCTTCGGTGAAGTGGCCGGCGATAGCCCGGTGCTGGCTCGTGTCCATTCCGAATGTCTGACCGGCGATGCTCTCTTCAGCCTGCGTTGCGACTGCGGTTTTCAGCTGCAGGAAGCGCTCAAGCGCATCAGCGAACACGGTCAGGGCGTGCTGCTTTACCTGCGTCAGGAAGGCAGAGGGATCGGCCTGCTGAACAAGATCCGCGCCTATCATCTGCAAGATGGCGGCGCCGATACCGTCGAGGCCAATGAGCAGCTGGGCTTTGCCGCCGACATGCGCGATTACAGCATGTGCCTGCCGATGCTGGAGCACCTGGGTATCAAGCAGGTGCGCCTGATGACCAACAATCCGCGCAAGGTAAAGGCGTTGGAACAATACGGCGTCGCCGTCGCCGAGCGGGTACCGTTGCAGGTCGGCAAGAACCGCCACAACGAGCAGTACCTCGCCACCAAAATGGGCAAACTCGGCCATATGATGACCGAGCATCATTTCCGCGACGAAGAAGAAGAGAGTTAACCGCCCCCAGGGCGGTTAACCGTTCGTTGGATGTCGGTTGGGTGCAGACGTAGGATGGGTGGAGCGATGCAGTGGCACTCGTTTTAGCAGTTCTCCCGAGTCAAGGGCATCGCGTAACCCATCATCTAGACCGTGGCATTGTAGAGGACGTGGCTGTTGGGTCCACTGTCATTTGCTCCTGCAATGTCAGTATTTCCGCGGGGCGGCCTCCCGCCATCCATGGCGGTCCCATACATAAGCCATAAGCTTTATTGCAGCCGTGCCTCGATGGCGGCCCTGATCTGAGCTTCGCTCAGCCCACAATCCTCGAGCTGCTCGTCGCGGCTGCCATGCTCGATCCAGCGATCGGGAATGCCGAGACACAGCAGCTCGCTTGCCAGCCTGTCCGATGCCATGAATTCGGCGACCGCGGAGCCGGCGCCTCCGGCCAGGGCATGGTCCTCCAGCGTCACCAGCAGATCATGCGACGTCGTCAGTTCACGGACACGTGCTTCATCCAGCGGCTTGACGAAGCGCATATCGACCAGCGTCAGGTCCAGCGCCTCAGCCACCGCCTGAGCCCGCGGCAGCAGTGGGCCGAAGTTCAGCAGCGCGGCCTGCGCGCCCTCGCGCAGCGTACGGCTCTTGCCGATCGGCAGCGTTTCCAACCCGTCACCGGCTGCGAGGCCGGGTCCACCGCCACGCGGATAGCGAACGGCAGCGGGCCCCGGGTATTCGTATCCGGTCTGCAGCAGTGCCCGCAGCTCCGTTTCGTCCGCCGGGGTCATGACGATCATGTCCGGCAGGGCGCGCAGCAGCGCGATGTCGAACACCCCGGCATGGGTGGCGCCGTCTTCCCCAACCAGTCCGGCACGGTCCACCGCCAGCAGCACGTCGAGCTGCTGGATGGCGACGTCGTGCACCAGCTGGTCGTAACCCCGCTGCAGGAAGGTCGAGTAGATCGCCACCACCGGCTTCATGCCGCCACAGGCCAGGCCGGCGGCAAGCGTCAGCGCATGTTGTTCGGCGATGGCGACATCGAAGTAGCGCTCGGGAAAGCGTTCGGAAAAGGCGATCAGGTCCGATCCCTCGCGCATCGCCGGGGTAATGCCGACCGCACGGGTGTCGCCTTCGGCGATATCGCAGAGCCAGTGGCCAAAGATATTGGCGAACTTTTGCTTAGCTGCGGGCGCAGGCTTGGTCGGGGATTTGGGTTTGGCCACCGGTTCGATCTTGGTAATGGCGTGGTAACCCACAGGGTCAGCTTCGGCAGGTGCGAAGCCCTTGCCCTTGCGCGTGACGATGTGCAGGAACTGCGGCCCCGAGGCGTTCAGAACCCGTTCCAGGCTCGGCAGCAGCCGGTCGAAATCGTGACCGTCGACCGGCCCGGTATAGGCGAATTCCAGCGCCTCGAACAGCGGTGCTGCGACCTCACGGTCGGTACGACTTTTCAGGTTCTTCGCCAGATAAGTCGCCAGGCCGCCTTCGTTGTGGGAGATCGACATGTCGTTGTCGTTGAGGATCACCAGCAGGTCGGCGCCGGTGTGGCCTGCGTGATTGAGCGCTTCGAACGCCATGCCGGCGGTCATGGCGCCGTCACCGATCACGGCCACCGACCGGCGCTGGCGCCCCTGCAGCCGGTCCGCCAGCGCCATGCCCAGCACCGCGCTGATCGAGGTGCTGGAGTGCCCGGTGCCGAAATCGTCGAAGCGGCTCTCGGCGCGTTTCGGGAACGGCGCCAGGCCATGCTGCTGGCGCATGCTCAGCATACGCTCGCGGCGGCCGGTGAGAATCTTGTGCGGATAGCACTGGTGACCAACATCCCAGACCAGGTGGTCGTCCGGAGTGTCCAGCAGGTAGTGCAGGGCGATGGTGAGTTCGACCACGCCGAGGCCGGCACCGAAGTGGCCGCCGGTCTGGCCGACGCTGTAAAGCAGGAACGCGCGCAGCTGTTGCGCCAGTTCCGGCAGCTGACCGGGTCCGAGGTTCCGCAGGTCCGCGGGCCCGGAAATGCTGTCGAGTAACGGCGTCGATGGCCGCTCGAGCGGTATCTGTTCGAACATCAGTGGTCCCGTGCGACGATGTAGTCGGCCAGTGCTCTGAGCGCCGCGGCGTCGTTACCGAAGGGCTCCAGCGCGTGCAGCGCTTCGGCGTGCAGTTCGCGCAGTTTTTCACGCGCGCCTTCGAGACCCAGCAGCGCGGGGAAGGTGGGCTTGTTCTGTGCCAGGTCCGAGCCCTGGGGTTTGCCGAGTGTTTCGGTGTCACCCTCGATGTCGAGAATGTCGTCCTGTACCTGGAACGCCAGACCGATGGCATCGCCGTAGCGCTTGAGTGCTGTATAGGACTCGCCCTCGGTGATGCCGGCCGACAGCGCGCCAAGTTCGATCGCCGCGGTCAGCAGTGCGCCGGTCTTGTGGCGGTGCATCTGTTGCAGCTGTTCGAGGTCGAGCGGATTGCCGACGTTGGCAAGATCGAACGCCTGACCGGCGACCATGCCGCGATCGCCCGCGGCGCGGGCAAGCGTGGCGACGGCTCGCAGGCGGGTGGCCGGCGCCAGCGCGCTTTGCCCACCGGCGAGCCACTCGAACGCGATGGCCTGCAGGGCGTCGCCGGCGAGTACGGCGGTGGCCTCGTCGAAGGCGATATGGCAGGTGGGTTTGCCACGGCGCAGGTCGTCATCATCCATCGCCGGCAGATCATCGTGAACCAGCGAGTAGCTGTGCACCGCCTCGATGGCACAGGCGGGCAGATCAGCTTCCTCGGCGACACCGCCCAGCAGCCGGTTGACGAGGTAGACCAGGCAGGGGCGGATGCGCTTGCCGCCATTGAGCAGGGCGTAGCGCATCGCCTGCTGCAGTCGCGGTTCGATGCTTGAGTGGTCTAGGCGCGCCTCGAGCGCCGCTTCGACCCGACGTACATGGGGCTTTAGAAGGGGACCGATGGTCACGGCTCAGGCATCCTCGCGTTCATGGAAGGGTACCGTCTGCAGTTCTCCGTCCTTCTCGACCAGCTGGCGCACCTTCTGCTCCGCCTGGTCGAGGATCGCCTGGCAGTCGCGGGTCAATGCAATACCCTGCTCGAATGCCTGCAGTGCCTCGGCCAGTGGCAGGTCGCCCTGTTCCATGCGATTGACGAGCTGTTCCAGCTCGCCGAGCGCGGCTTCGAAATCAGGTTGTTTCTTCGTGCGGGCCATGGCGTTACCTGTCGTCTGAGAGGCGACAAAACTACTAGACGGGGTCCGGCGGGTCAATGTGACGGCAGAGCCGGTCAAGGGTGTGGTACCGTTCAATTCTGTTATCATCTGGAGCCTCAGGGATTGTCCAGATCAGCCGATAATACGCCTGATCGCTTTCAAGGAGAAATTCGTGGATATCGCTACGCTCGTCGGTCTTCTTGGTTCCATGGGTATCATTATTGCCGCGATGGTGCTGGGCGGGGATGTGGGGATCTTCGTCAATCCGCCCTCGCTGCTGATCGTCGTCGGCGGCACCCTGCTGGTGGTACTGATGAAGTACACGCTGGCCCAGTTTCTGGCCGCCGGCAAGATCGCTGCCAAAGCGTTCATGTTCAAGAGCCAGTCGCCCGAGGAAATTATCGCCGAGACCGTCGAACTGGCTGATGTGGCGCGTAAAGGTGGCCTGCTTTCGCTGGAAGAGAAAGAGGTGGATAACGCCTTCATGCAGCGGGGTATTCAGTTGCTGGTGGATGGTCACGATCCCGAAGTGGTGCGCATGCTGCTGACCAAGGAACAGCGGCTGACCAATGAGCGCCATGACTTCGGCAGCAGTATCTTCCGCGCCATGGGGGATGTGGCGCCGGCGATGGGTATGATCGGTACGCTGGTGGGTCTGGTGCAGATGCTGTCCAACATGAGCGATCCGAAGTCGATCGGTCCGGCAATGGCGGTGGCGCTGCTGACGACCCTTTATGGCGCCATGATCGCCAACATGATCGCGCTGCCGATCGCCGACAAGCTGGCTGTACGCAAGGATCAGGAAGCGCTGAATCAGGCACTGGTGATCGACGGTCTGCTGGCGATCCAGGCCGGACAGAACCCACGTGTGATCGAGCAGATGCTACGTAACTATCTGCCCGAGAAGAAACGCTCGGTCGAAGTCCAGACAGCGGGTTAAAGGTGCGGCTGGATGAGTGACGACGCTGAACAGGATTGCAAATGTCCGCCCGGTATCCCCGCCTGGATGGCGACATTCGCCGACCTGATGTCGCTGTTGATGTGCTTCTTCGTGCTGCTGCTGTCCTTTTCCGAGATGGATGTGCTGAAGTTCAAGCAACTGGCTGGTTCGATGCGTGAAGCCTTTGGCGTGCAGAACCAGATCAAGGTCGATGATATCCCCAGGGGCACCTCGGTCATCGCCCAGGAGTTCAGCCCCGGACGCCCGGAACCGACGCCCCTCAACGAAGTGCGGCAGATGACGATCAACAACGATCTCAACACCCTGGACGTGCGTTCGAAAGAGGGCGAACAATATATTCCGGATGCCCTCAAGGGCAGTCTCGAGGCGTTGCGGCGCCAGCTCGAAAAGGAAGCCGAGATGGAAGCGGTGGAATTCGCCGCCAGCCTGTCGCAGGAAATCGGCGAGGGTGCGGTGGAGGTCGAGACCGACGGCGCCCGTATCATCATCCGAGTTAAGGAAAAGGGCTCCTTCGATTCTGGTTCTGCCGAACTCAAGTTCGACTCCATTCCGGTACTCGCCAAGATCCGTGACGTGTTGCTGACCGTCGACGGCCAGGTATCAATCCAGGGACATACCGACAATGTGCCCTATTCAGGCACCCGCTTCGAGTCGAACTGGGACCTGTCGGCAGCGCGTGCGCTGGCCGTCGCGCATGAAATGTTCGCCGACCCCCGCATGGACCAGTCCCGCTTCACCGTCAGCGGCTTCGCCGATACCCATGCGCTGGTACCGAACGATACGCCGGACAACCGTGCCCGCAATCGTCGTGTCGAAATCGTCATTCAGAAGGGGCGGCAATCGGAAGCGCTGGAACAAATCCAGGCGCGCCCTGACAACGATACCGAGGGGCGGGGGCTGGCACCGGACGAGATATTTTAACTTGGGCGCTGTTAAGCAGGAACGAGTCGTGCGCCCACTCAAAACGGTGGAGGGCGAACAGCGGCCTCCGCTCTGATTTACGCCTTATGCCTCAGCGTAAAAAACCGCCGGGATCGGCGGTTTTTTGTCTGATCTGCGGGTACTGAGGTGTACCGGAGCAGGGTGACAGGCGGTGCCCGTCTTATTTGGCTGCGTCCAGCATGTACTGGATGGCGCCCTTGAGTTCGTCGTCGCTGCAGTCCATGCAGGTGCCCATCGGCGGCATGGCGTTGAGGCCGCTCTTGGCGGTGGCGAGCAGCGCGTCCAGGCCCTTTTCGGCACGGGGCGCCCACTCTTCGGCGTTGCCGAATTTCGGTGCGCCGGCGACACCGGAGGCGTGGCAGACGCTGCACTTGGTATTGTAGAGTTCTTCGCCGGTACGTTCGGCGTTGGCGGTCAGCGGCAGTGCCAGGGCGGCAACTGCGGCAAGGGTCAGTACTTTCTTCATTGTTTTGTTCCCTTCATGCTCGTAAGTCGGCTCAAGAAGCCGCCAGGCTGAGTCGGCCAGGACGGCGCACCTGTCGACTCCATTGGTGGTTCCTTGCGAAAGCCCCCGAAGTTTAGGACCAGTTCGTCAACAAAGTAAATAATTCGTTGGCCTCGAACCTAGGCTGAACGAAAGGCGGGTGCAGGGGACGGAAGAGAACGGAGGCGGCGCAAAAGGGCGCTTAGTGGCGTCCCAGGCCCATGGCGAAGTCGGCCTGGCCACGCAGCACGCGGGCTTGCTGTCGTTCCCGACGCTGCTGGTGCTGATATTCGAGGATGGCCTGCTCCAGTTCGGCACGCGGAGCAATGATGAGGTTACGGACGTCGTCGATCGAGTAGCCTCGTTTGAGCAGCTGTTTCAGCTGTGCGTTCAGGTCATGATGAGTCATGGTATTTCCTATCTTGTTATTCATTAGCAGGCATCACTGCCTGCGTATGTCGCATTCGTCGGCAATGAGTTCTGATTTACGAATCATTTAATATCAAAAAATTATGATGGCATTGCGGCAATCGCGGGCGTGGGTTCAGTACTGGAACCCCGCTGTGCCTGCCAGCTTGCGGCTGCAGTCAGACTACTTCGGGATGATTGCGGATTTGTGAATCCGTCGACGGCGGTTCGCGCTTTTGCCACGGCTGTTCAGGTGGCGTCTCAAGCGTTCCGTTAATCGGCATCTCCGGCCGGGAGTCAGGACTCAGGGGGCGGCTGGGCAGGATGGTAATGCATCACACTGGTCATAAGTGACCACGGGTTTTTCCATGAGTTCCCGAGCGCTTTCCCTTATTTGCCCACTTTTCGGCGCCAGTGCCCTTGCGCAGGCGATGGCATCGCGCGCCGGCACGCCGCAGCCTTCGGCCTCGAGACTGTAAGCCAGGTTGTTCCAGGCATCCGCGGCTCCGGGCTTCAGCTCTAGTGCGCGGCGGAACGCTGAGCTGGCGCTGGCCGCCTGGCCTGCGGTTAGCTCGGCATTGCCGGACGCCATCTGCACCAGGTAATGGTCCGGCCAGCGTCTGGCCGATGCTTGCAGTGACTGACGAGCGGCCTCTGCACTGCTGGCTTCGAGCTCAAGCGCGGCACGCACCGCGTTCACCGGTTCAATCTGTATCGGCAGCACCTGCGGCGGTAACATCAGCAGCGACCAGTAACCGCCGCGAGACCAGGTCCGCTCGAACAGTCCTAATGGCGTGATGCGACGCTTTTCGGTTCCGGAGCGCAGGATCAGTACCTGTTCGCTGAGGTTGTAACCGACCGCGACGGCATAGTGCCATTGCGGGAACCAGTCCAGCCCAAGGTTCTGCAGCACGATGACCGGGTGTCCGGCGGCGATTTCCGCCAGCAGCCCATCCAGGTCGTCGGGTCCCTCGAATGCCGGCAGTCCGTAACGCCGGGTCGCGACCTTCATCTCGATCTGCAGGCTACCCTGGCGTTCGGGAATGTAGATCTGCGGCACCAGGGTTTCCGGGCTCACCGGACGCTGGTGGTAGTTCAGTACTGTGGCCAGTGCAGCAGGACCGCACTGGTAGAGCTCCTGGGGATAAAAGGGAACGTCCCGCAACTCGGTGCTGACGGGCAGGCTGTCCGTCAGCGTGGCCATCCGCGAGGCGGGCAGCTGCGACGCGCAGCCGCCCAACCACAGCAGGCACAGCAGCGCCGCCGTCAGACGAACAGCGGCGGGGAAACGCAGCATCAGCGTACCGGATGGACGAAACTGAAGACATTGGTGGCGCCGATGGCGTCGGTGATGATGAACACGATGAAGATCAATACGATCACGCCAAGTACGCCGCTACCGGCCGGCAGTTCGTCGATCTTCTGGTTCAGCTCAGCGACTTCGGCGGGCGACATGTCCGCAACGCGCTGTTTGGCGTCATCGCTGTCGACACCCAGGGCGCTGAGCTGTTCGGCAACGTCGTCGCGCTCGATCAGCGACATCAGTTTCTGCCTTTCGGCATCGACGTTAAGCGTTTCTTCGGCGGCCATCAGCGACGAGGTCGAGACCGGCGCCGCCTGGGCCAGGGCCGGCAGCAACAGCATGAGACCCATCAGGATGCGAGCGACTGCAGAACGCAGCAATTTGGAAGTGTGCAACATCAGAAACCTCCTTGAGGCGAAATTTCCATCGGTACTGAAGCTTAGTCGACCGTGAATGAATCCGGAATGAATTCCTCTGTAGAATAGGCGCTTACGTAAACGACACCGGATGGAAGCGAGCGCGTGACGAAACTGGTACTGGTAACCCTGCTATGGGCCTTTTCCTTCAGCCTGATCGGCGAGTACCTGGCAGGCCAGGTCGACAGTTATTTTGCGGTGACGACACGGATCCTGCTGGCGGGGCTGATCTTCCTGCCGCTGACCCGCTGGCGTGGCGTGCCGGCCGGGCTGCGCTGGGGCACGACCGGCGTCGGCCTGCTGCAGTTCGGCCTGACCTACCTCTGTCTTTACCGCTCGTTCGAGTACCTGAGCGTGCCGGAGGTGCTGCTGTTCACCATCTTCACGCCGCTCTACGTGACCCTGATCGACGACGCCCTCAATCGCCGCTTTTCGGTCGCGCCGCTGGTGGGGACGGCGCTGGCGGTGGTCGGTGCCGCCATCATTCGCTATGACGGTCTGAGCGGCGATTTCCTGTTCGGTTTCCTGCTGCTGCAGCTGGCCAATGCGGCCTTTGCTGCCGGCCAGGTCGGCTATGCGAATCTGATGCGGCGCTACCGTACCGATTTGCCGGCCTGGCGCTGCTTCGGCTACTTCTTCGCCGGAGCATTGCTGATCGCGCTGCCGTCCTTCCTGCTGCTCGGCAACCCTGAGAAACTGCCCGCTACGGCACTGCAGTGGGGCGTGCTGGGCTGGCTCGGCATCGTCGCGTCCGGACTCGGTTTCTACTTCTGGAACCGGGGCGCCTGTGAGGTCGACGCCGGCACGCTGGGGATCATGAACAATGCGCTTATACCGGCGGGCCTGATCGTCAACCTGCTGATCTGGAACCGCGATGCCGACCTGGCGCGCCTGGCCGTCGGCGGCCTGGTCATCGCGCTGTCGCTCTGGGTCAACGCCCGCTGGGATCGCTGGTTCGGCAGCGCCCGTACTGTGTAGGGCACGCGCCAATCGCACTCAGTTCTACGCATCCATTTTTAAACCCACTGACGCCCAGTTGGCTATTTAATTTATAAATAGCTTGCGCTGTCGTTAAACTGACCTCACCGGAGGATGGGTGTAGCGATGCACTGGCAACGACGTTGCCGCTGTCGCCTTGGTTTGGGCATCGTGGAACGGCCAGGGATGACGGGAGGCCGTCCCGTGTAAATCCGAACAGGGCCCGCCTGAAAAGGCAGGAGCGGTTTTCAGGGCACCCGCAATTTCGATCGCATTACAGGTCGATTGGCTCCGGTTGGCAATGGATGAGGTGTTGGGTTTCGCGCTACCGCGCTGCACCCACCCTAGGCAATCACCACCCACAAACGGAGAGTCCTTGATGCCTGACCACCATGATTTTCTACAGCAGGCGCTGCGTCTGGCGGAGGAGAACGTTGCCCGCGGTGGTCAGCCGTTCGGCGCTCTGATCGTCCGCGACGGCGAGGTGCTGGCGACCGGCGTCAACGGCACCGCTCATAACCAGGATCCCACCAGCCACTCCGAGATCGAAGCAATTCGCAGCGCCTGTCGTACGCTGGGAACGTCGCGTCTCGACGGGGCGATCGTCTATGCCAGCGGCTATCCCTGCGCCATGTGCATGAGTGCTATCCATATCGCCGGTATCTCGGCGGTCTACTATGCCTACGGCGAGGATGACGGCGCCCGTTACGGGCTGGCGACGGAGCCGGTTTACCACGCGCTGCGGCAACTGCCGGACAGTGCGGCGATTGCGCTGCACCGGCCGGATGTCCGCCTGCCGGCGGAACATCTCTATGCCCGCTGGCGGGCGGCGGCGGAAAAACCGTGAACGACGGGTTCGAATACCGTCCCGGGCTGGATCTGGCGCCGGCACCTGCGGTTCGCCTGGGCGGCTTTCTGTTGCTGGTGCTGGTGGGGCTGAACCTGCGGCCATTCCTGACCGCGTTGGGCCCGGTACTGCAGCAGGTCCAGGTTGATGCCCGGCTGGACAACACTACGGCGGCGGCGTTGACCACGCTGCCGTTTCTGTTGATGGGCGGGCTGGCATTGGCCGGTCCCCGGCTGTCGCGAAGCTTCGGTGAACAAACGGCGCTGCTGGGCGCGCTGATGCTGCTGGTACTGGGTGCTGCCGGCCGGTTGCTGATCGATACAGGTACCGGGTTGTTAATGACGGCGCTCGTCGCCGGAACCGGTATCGCGGCGGTGCAGGCGCTGATGCCGGGCATCGCCAAGCGCTGGTTCGGGGAGCGGGTCGGCCCGGCCATGGGCCTGTATTCGGCGGCATTGGTCGGCGGCGGGGCACTCGGCGCGCTCGTCAGCCCGGCTTTCAGCGAACTGGCCGGCGATTGGCGGCCGGGACTGGCGATCTGGGCGTTGCCTGCCTTGATCGCCTGGCTGCTGTGGTTGTGGCTGGCTCCGAAGACGAATGCCGAGACGTCAGCACCGGTGTCATTGCGCCACTTTATGCGCCTGCGCCGGGCCTGGTTGCTGGCATTGTTCTTCGGCCTGGCCAACAGTGGTTATTCGAGCCTGGTCGCCTGGTTGCCGTCGTTCTACCAGGGGCTGGGCATCAGGGCGCAGGCGACCGGTCAGCTGCTGGCCTGGATGGCGATGTTTCAGGCTGCCGGTGCTTTGCTGATGCCGCTACTGTTGCGGGGATCGCGGGATCTCAGAATACCGCTCTACGCGGTAATGTTGCTGCAGGTGGCCGGTTTCGCCGGTTTCGCGCTGGCGCCGCTGGCTGTCCCCGCAGCCTGGATTGCCGTAGCGGGTTTCGGCCTTGGCGGTTGCTTTTCGCTCTGCCTGACCCTCTGTCTCGACCATCTCCAGGATGCGCGCAAGGCCGGCAGCCTGGCCGCATTCATGCAGGGAGTTGGGTTCGCCATCACGGCGCTGGGACCCTGGGCGGTAGGGACGCTGCTTGACCGGGGCGGAGACTTTGCGATCGCCTGGTGGTTTCATGCCGGGCTTGCCGTGCTGCTGATGCTCAGCGCCCGTCATTTTGATCCGGCGGGATATGCCCGGGCGCTGAAGACCCCTTAAAAACGATTCAGCGCATATTGGACGGAAACCTGGCGACAAAACCGTCGGATGGGTGAAACGGCGCCTATCCGATCCGGATGCAGCCAGCGCGTTGGGGTGTCAAGTCGACACCGTGGAAGCTGAGGACATCGATGGGTTGCGCCGCTCCACCGACGCTGCCTATCGACAGCGGAGTACAGCTGCGGCTCCACCCATCCTACGACCTTTTTCGCGCTAAAGCCTCACTGCTCTCCAGATAGTCCAGCAAGGCATCGAGGCTGTGGATACGGCCGTAATCCGCCTCGGGTATTTCCACGCCAATGCGCTTGCCGATGGCGATGATCAGATGCAGGAAGTCCAGTGAGTCCAGATCCAGCTCTTCGCGCAGGTCGGCGTTTCCGTCGACGTCATCGAGACTGGCTTCCGGTGCAATATTGAGCAGTTCCGCCTTGAGAATCAGATACAGGTTCGCGCGCTCCATCAGGGCTCTCCGTTCAGAGGGATTCCGGTTGTTGCAGCTGGCGGGACAGCTCGCGCAGGAAACGGGCGCCGAGGTGCCCGTCGCTGGCCCGGTGATCGGCGGCCAGACTGAGCTGGATAACGGTCCGCGCTCCGATGCTGCCATCCTCCAGCACCCAGGGGCGCGGGGCCGGTGTGCCGAAGCCGACGATCGCCACCTGGGGCGGAAAAATGACGCCCTGAACGCTGTCCACCCCACGATCACCCAGGCTGGTGAGGGTCACGGTCGCGGCGCTCATTTCGGAGCTGCGCAGGCCGCCGTGACGGGCGCGCTCGGTGATGTCCTTCAGCCGTAACATCAATTCGTCGACACTGCTGCCGTCGGCGTCGAGCAGCGCCGGTACCACCAGACCGCCTCCGCGAAGATTGATGGCCATGCCGATATGGATGCCCGGACCGGGCTCGAAGCGGCCGTCGATATAATAGCCGTTCAGTGCCGGCGTTTGACTGAGCGCCAGCGCCGTCGCCTTTACCAGCAGCGCGCCCAGCAACAGCCGCTCTTCCGGCGGCCGGCCATCGTTGCGGTTCCGCAGCCAGTCGAGTGTTGCCGTGATATCGACGGTCGTCGCGAGGTAGTAATGCGGAATCTCCCGTTTCGAGCGGCTCATCGCCGCGGCAATGGCCTGACGCATCGTCGCGGCGTTAAAGGTCGTGGAGGTTTTGGGTGCCGTTTCCGGCCGGCCGAGTGCCCGTTCGATATCGGCTTCGACGATGGCGCCGTCCGGCCCACTGCCCGTCAGGGTGGTGAGGTCGAGGCGATGCTCCCGCGCCAGCAGCCGGGCTCGGGGCGAGGCGCGCAGATGCGGTTCGGCGAGCGGCCGGAAGGATTCGCCGGCAGCGGCGGGGACCGTCTCGGGCTTCTCGACGGGTGGCGTAGCCGCAACTGTTTCGGGGCCGCCGTCGTCGATGGTGGCGATCGGGGCGCCGACCGGAACCTGGTCGCCGGGCTGTACCAGCAGCTCGCCAATGGTGCCGTCGCTGAACACTTCCATGTCGATGGCGCCTTTCTGGGTCTCGATCACCGCGACGATATCGCCCCTGGCAACCCGGTCACCGGGTTTGACCTGCCACTGCACCAGGGTGCCGGCCTCCATATCGGCACCGAAGGAGGGCATTTTCAGTTCGCTCATGACCGCCCCAGCACTTGGTTGGCGGCCGCCAGGATCTCGTCCACCTGGGGCAAGGCTGCCTGCTCGAGATGGCGCGGGTAGGGGATCGGTACCTCGTCGCTGCAGACCCTGGCCACCGGCGCGTCCAGTTCCCAGAACGCCTGTTCCATGATGATGGCGCTGACTTCGGCGGCGAGACTGCCGCTGCGCCAGCCTTCGTCTATGATCACTGCGCGGCGGGTGCGGGAGACGGTCTTTACAATCGCGGCGGCATCAAGTGGCCGCAGACAGCGCAGGTCCAGCACTTCAGCTTCGATGCCGCTGCCCGCCAGCTGTTCCGCCGCACTCAGCGCCTTGGGCAGACTGCCGCCGTAGCTGATTAAAGACAGGTCGCGCCCCGGGCGGCGCACGACCGCCTGCTCCATCGGCGGCGGTTCGGCTGCGGACAACTCGCCGCTCTGGTTGTAAAGCAGCACATGCTCGAAAATGATCACCGGGTCCGGATCCGCCAGCGCCATTTTCAGCATATGGCGGGCGTCGTCGAGGGTGCCCGGTACCAGTACCTTGAGGCCCGGCACATGGGCATACCAGCACTCGAAACTGTGGGAGTGCTGGGCCGCGAGCTGGCGGCCGGCGCCGGTGGCCATGCGGATCACCAGCGGCACGCTGAACTGTCCGCCGGACATATGACGAATGGTGGCGGCGTTATTGACGATCTGGTCCAGCGCCAGCAGGCTGAAATTGACCGTCATGATCTCGACGATGGGCCTCATGCCGCCAAGGGCCGCGCCGACGCCGGCGCCGACGAAGCCCGATTCGGACAGCGGCGTATCGCGGATGCGTTCGGGACCGAATTCCTGAATCAGCCCCTTGGTGACGGCATAGCAGCCGCCATAATGACCGACATCCTCGCCCATCAGGAACACCCGTTCATCCGCCTGCAGCGCCTCGCGTAGGCCTTCGCGGATCGCTTCGCGATAGGTAGTCTCGGTCATGTGTCGGCCCTCGGTGTGTAGACGTCCCGGGTCAGGTCGCTTTCTGCCTCGAATTCGCCCTCTTCGGCAAAGGCCACGGCTTCCTCGACTTCGGCGGCGACAATGCGTTCTATACCCGGCAGGTCGGCCTCGTGCAGCATCTGGTTGGTCTGCATCCAGTCCTGGAGTCGGACGATGGGACCGCGTTTCTGCCACAGTTCGATCTCGTCCTTGTCGCGATAGAGCTGGGAGTCGAACATCGAGTGGCCGCGGAACCGGTAGGTGTTGCACTCGAGGAACTGCGGACCTGCACCCGCTCGGATCGACTCGCAGGCGCGGATGGCGGCGGCCTCGACGTCGACCACGTTCATGCCGTCCACCGGCCAGGACGCGATGCCGTAGCTGCGCGCCTTGAGGTAGATATGCTTCTCCGACTCGGACAGGTCCAGCGCCGTGCCCATGGCATAGAGGTTGTTCTCGCAGACGAACAGGATCGGCAACTGCCACAGCGCCGCCAGATTCAGGCTTTCGTGGAATTCGCCCTCGGCCGCGGCGCCTTCGCCAAAGAAGCAGACCGTGACCCGATTCTCTCCGCGCATCCTGTCGGCCAACGCCAGCCCCACCGCCAGCGGCAGGCCGCCGGCCACGATGGCGTTGCCGCCGAAGAAACGGTGTGCGGCATCGTACAGATGCATCGAGCCGCCACGGCCGCGACTGCAGCCGGTTACCTTGCCGTACATCTCCGCCATCACCGGTCCCATCGGAATGCCGCGGGCCAGCGCATGGCCGTGCTCGCGGTAGGTCGAGACCAGCGCATCGTCCGGTTGCAGGGCCTGGCTGATGCCGACGGCGACGGCTTCCTCGCCGATGTAGAGATGCAGGAAGCCGCGGATCTTTTCCTCGGTGTAGAGTTCGGCGCACTTCTCCTCGAAGCGACGGATCCGCACCATGCCCGTTAACAGCGCCAGCAGGTGATCGCGGTTGATATGCGGCTTGCCGCCCTGTTGTCCGTTCATTTCTCGTCGCTCTCCAGAGTGGAAATGTCACCCTCCGGCAGCCCCAGTTCGCGGGCCTTCAGCAGCCGGCGCATGATCTTGCCGCTGCGGGTCTTGGGCAGGTTGTCGCGGAAGTCGATCGCCTTCGGTGCCACCGCCGCACCGAGGCGCTTACGCGCAAGTCCCTGGATCTCGCGGCGCAGGTCGTCACTCGGCGAAAAGCCGGGCTTGAGCGCGATGAAGGCTTTGATGCTTTCGCCGGCGACCTCGTCCGGGATGCCGATCACCGCCGCTTCGGCGACGCCCGGGTGCTCCAGCAGCGCACTCTCGACCTCGAACGGGCCGATCAGGTGACCGGCGCTCTTGATGACGTCGTCGGCGCGGCCGACGAACCAGTAGTAGCCGTCCCCGTCGCGGCTGGCGAGGTCACCGCTGAGGTACCAGCCACCGGCGAAGCACTTGTCGTAGCGCGCCTGCTCATGCAGGTAGCCGCGGAACATCGACGGCCAGCCCGGTTGCAGCGCCAGCTCGCCGACATCGCCGGGCCGGGTTATCTCCGTGACGGTACCGTCCTCGGCGCGCCGCACGATGGCTGCTTTGACGCCTGGCAGCGGGCGGCCCATCGAGCCGGGCTTGACTGTTTCGGCGGCGTAGTTGGCGATCATGATGCCGCCGGTCTCGGTCTGCCACCAGTTGTCATGAAAGGGCTTGCCGAAGGTCTCGTTGCCCCAGACCACCGCCTCGGGATTGAGCGGTTCGCCGACGCTGGCGAGGAAGCGCAGCGCCGACAGGTCGTGCTGCTTGGCGAGGTCCGCACCCGCCTTCATCAGCATCCGTATCGCCGTCGGCGCCGTGTACCACACCGTTATCTGCTGCTGCTCGAGGATGTGGTACCAGCGCTCGGCATCGAACTCGGCCTCGTCGACAACCAGCGTCACGCCCAGACTGAGCGGGGCGATGATGCCGTAGGAGGTCCCGGTGACCCAGCCGGGATCGGCGGTGCACCAGTAACTATCGTCCGGGTGCAGGTCCAGAGCGTAGTGACCGGTCAGGGTGTGGAAAACCACCGCCTCATGGACATGGATAGCGCCCTTGGGGCGGCCGGTAGTGCCGCTGGTGAAATGCAGCAGCGCCATATCGTCGGGTTGTGTCGTTGCGACGGGATGGTCGGGATCGGCCTCGCGCATCAGCTCGGTCAGGCTCAGGCAGCCGTCCGGCAAATTGTCGTCGGCATCGATCAGTAGCACCTGTTCGAGCGACGAAAGTTCGTCGCGCCAGGGGGCGACCTTCTTGCGATAGAGACTGCGAGTGGTCACCAGCAGTCGCGCCTCGCCGATCTCCATCCGCGAACGGACCGGTTCCGGGCCGAAAGCGGCGAACAGCGGCGAGAATACCGAACCGTTCTTCAGCGTACCCAGCACTGCTGTATAAAGTGCCGGCAGCCGGCCGCAGAGGCTGAAGACGCGTTCCCCGCGGCCAATGCCAAGATGCGACAGCACTGCGGCGAAGCGGTTGCTGTCGGTCATCAGCTGACGGTAGCTGTACTCGCGCGCTTCGCCGCTCTTGCCGAGCCAGCGCAAGGCGATCTTGTCGCCCCGGCCGGCCTGCACATGGCGGTCCACCGCTTCATGGGCAATATTGAGGCCGCCGCCCGGCAGGCCGTCGACGAAGCGTCGGGCCTGGGCAAGATCGAAGGTTGCCACCAGGTTGGAATAGTCCTGAAGATTCGGGAGCCGGTCAGGGGATGCCGGCTTTTTTGTTATGGCGTCGAAGGAGGCTGGCATGGCTGCACCCATCGCGGAGACGAACGGGGACGGCCCGCCCTGGCGCGAGTGGACCGCTAGCTATCAGGCAGCATAGATTAGAATTTAACCATTTTGAAATTGTGGGTATGGCCGGTGTTGGGTTGCGCGGCTTCGTCGCTCCACCCAACCTACCGCCGGTTCGACAGCCAGAGGTACTGATAGGGCATCAGCGTGATCTGGGCGACGCGGTTTTCGAACGTCTGGCCGCTGATCAGGTCGACCCATTCGTCGGTGACGATCAGGTTGAGTTCCGACAGGTTAAAGGTCTGCGGCTGGTCGCTGACGTTGTAGACGGCGAACAGGCTCTGGCGCCGGTCGGTACTCTGACGCCAGAAGGAGAACAGCTGCTCGCCGGTGTGCAGCGTATACATGGTGGCGTTGGGGTGGAACGCGGGTTGCCGGCGGCGCAGGTTCAGCAGCTTGCGCATCGCTTCGAACACCCTCCGGTGGTGGCTATCGCCCTCGAGCGCCTGTTCCAGATCCTCGGCCTGCCAGATATGACGATTGATCGAGCGGAAACTACCAGTGTGTTCGACCCGTTCCTCGTCGTTTTCGGTCGCGATCAGGCTGTGGATATAGTAGGCCGGCACGCCCTCCAGCGCGGCCATGATGGCGGCGGCGCACATGAAGCGGGCGAACTGCCACTGGTCGGGTCCGTGGTTGGCGGTACCGCGCATCGAATCCCACAGGCTGATGTTGATTTCGTAGGGCTTCGACTCGCCATCGGGGGTGGTGCGCGAGCTGATACGGCCGCCGAAACGCTGCATCGTCGAGATCAGCGTGCTCAGCTCCCAGTCGCTGAGCAGGCCTTCGGCGGGACGCAGCCCGACGCCATCGTGGGAGGCGATGAAATTCAGGTAGGTGGTGCCGTACTGTGCCGGCGGCATCGTCATCAGCCAGTTTTTCAGATGCAGACAGGAGCCGGTGACCATTGTGTTGATCAGCAGCGGCGGCAGCGAGAAGTTGTAGATCAGGTGCGCTTCGTTGGCGTTGCCGAAGTAGGTCAGGTTCTCGCGGTTGGGGATATTGGTCTCGGTGATGATGACCGCATCGGGCGAATGGTGTTCGATCATCAGTCGCAGCAGGCGAATCACCTCGTGGGTTTCCGGCAGGTTGATGCAGGGCGTGCCCGGCGTTTTCCACAGGAAGGCGACGGCGTCTAGGCGGAACCAGCGGATCCCCTTGTCGAGGTAGAGCCGGATGATGCGCAGGAACTCCAGCAGCACCTGCGGGTTGCGGAAGTCGAGATCGACCTGGTCATGGCTGAAGGTACACCAGACGTGGCGCTCGCCATTCGGGGTCTGTACTTCGCGCAGCAGCGGCGAAGTACGCGGCCTGACCACGGCGCTCAGGTCCATATCCGGGCTCGCTTCGGCGAAGTAGTCGGCGCCGGGGTCGACGCCGGCCTTGTAGTTCTCGAACCAGAGACTGCGGCTGGAGCAGTGGTTGATGACCAGGTCGCCCATCACCTTGAAATGGCGGCTGATGTCGGTGATGTCGTCCCACTGGCCCAGCGACGGGTTGACGGTGGTGTAATCCATGACGCTGAAGCCGTCGTCCGAACTGTACGGAAAGAACGGCAGGATGTGCACCGTCGAGATACAGTCGCGCAGATGGGCGTCGAGGAAGCCGAACAGGGTATGCAGCGGCGCTTCCCGTTCCGAACGCAGGCTGTCGCCGTAGGTGATCAGCATCACATCGCTCTGGTCCCAGAGATTGCGGTGCGGCGCAGGCGTAGGCGTGTCCTTCGGCAGCCCGAAGTGTTCCAGGCAGGTCTGGGCGAACTCGACCGCATCGAGTTCCGGGTACAGCAACTGCAGATGTCCGGCGAGGCGCTGCTCGAGTGGCGTCAAATGGTTGCGCTCCATATCGTCGACCTCCAAATGCATAAGATTAGCCGTACTCCGCCATATCGGCCTCGACCGCCTCGAGCAGCCGCTGATGAACGTCGGGGCAGGCGCTGACCACCCGGTTCCAGCTGGAAATGAACGGCGTTTCCATCGGATTGTCGAGGAAGTGCATACCGGCGTTCATGATATTGCGGGCGAACATCTCGACCGCCTGCTCCTCCTGGTGCACATCCAGCGTAAGGCCGTTGATCTCAGCGTCGTTGCGATAGGTCTCGACGAAATCCAGCGCGATACGGAAATAGGTGGCCTTGACGGTACGGAAGGTCTCCTGGTTGAAGACGATGCCGTTGGTCGCCAGTTTGCGGAAAATGGCCTTGGTGATGTCGATCGACATCTTCGACAAGCCGGTGTCCTCGCTTTCGAGCGACAGTATCTGGTGCTTGTGGTCATAGACATCGGCGATGTCGACCTGGCACAGGCGGTTGTTGGAATAGTTGCGCGTCATTTCGCTGAGCACGCCGATTTCCAGACCCCAGTCGCTGGGGATGCGAATATCGCTCATCACGTCGCGGCGGAAGGAGAACTCGCCCGCCAGCGGATAGCGGTAGCTGTCCAGGTACTCGAGATAGTCGAGAGAGCCGAACACTTTTTTCAGCGCCCGCAGCAGCGGCGTCACCAGCAGGCGGCTGACGCGGCCGTTGATCTTGCCCTCGGCGATGCGGGCGTAGAAGCCCTTGCAGAATTCGTAGTTGAAGTTGGGGTTGGCAACCGGGTAGATCAGCCGTGCCAGCATTTCGCGGTCGTAGGTGAGAATGTCGCAGTCGTGCATGGCGATCGACTCGGCCTTGCCCGAGGCCAGTGCGTAACCCATGCAGAACCAGACATTGCGCCCCTTGCCGGGTTGGTCCGGCGAAAGTTCCTCGCGCTTCAGCAGACGGTCAATGGAACGCAGGCGCGGTCCGTCGTTCCACAGCACCCGGTGGGACTGCGGCAGATCCGAGAAAAACTTCAGCGCGTGGCGGTACTGGGACTCGTCGGCCCGGTCCAGGCCGATGATGATCTCCGAGAGGTAAGGAACCTGCTTGAGGTGCCCGAGGATGTTTGGCATCGCCTCGGTCTCGAGTTCCGAGTAGAGGCAAGGCAGGATCAGGGCCATCGGGCGGGTTTTGGAAAAGGTCATGAGCTCCTTTTCCAAAGCCTCCAGAGGCCGGTTGGACAGATTGTGCAGCGTCGTGATGATGCCATTCTGATAAAAGTCGCCCATGTTCTATCCCTTTTGTTATTGATCTGGCTTGCGCAGCACCTGCCGGCACTGCGCGGTTCTTCGGGAAGCTGCGCCCGGAATGCGGCGGTCCGGGCTCAGAGCCCGAGCCGCTGCAGGGCCTCGCCGACGGCGTCATACCAGCCTTCAGGCCCCTCGCGCTCGGTGATACGGACGTCACTGCGGCCCGGCACCGGTGGCGGTTCGTGTGCCGGCGAGCGTACCACTACCGGGATATCGGCCTGCTGCAGCATGCCGATATCGTTCTCGCCGTCGCCCAGCGCCATGACGATGACCTTCTCGTCCCACAGCGACTGGTACTGACGTGCGATCCAGCGCATCGCTTCGGCCTTGTCGCACAGTCCCATGACATGGACGAAGCGACCGCCGCGCTGTATCTGAAGCTGGTGGCCGGCGAGCGTCTCGGCGAATTCGGCCAGCGCGTCGTCACTGTCTTCCCAGATCAGCGGTTCGGTGAATTGGCGCTGCATCGCCAGCGTTGCGGAGGCCGCGTCGAGCCCGGTGCAGGCGATCAGATCGTCGACGCTGAGGTCCGAGAATCCTCGGAAGCGGAAGCGCCCGGAAAGCTTTTTCAGCAGCGCCAGGATCGCCGTCCGGTCCGGCCCGAAACTCTGGTAGCGGTAGTTGCCCATCCGGGGCAGCGGCGTCATCGAGACGCCCAGCGGATCATCGCTCGGAATACAGACCGCGGCGCCGTTTTCGACGATGAACGCGTCGCGGTGACCGAGCCGGCGGCGCAGTGGCTCCAGTTCGGCGAAGGTCTTGCTGGTGTTGAGAACGCAGGGAACCTCCAGGGACCGGAGCTTTTGCAGCATCGGTTCTGCGGCTGCGGCACTGTAGTCGTGATGGTTCAGCAAGGTGCCATCGAGATCGGTTGAAATCAGCAGTCGTGTCATTTGTAACCTCGCCGTTTCGGTCGGCGTATACACAGAATAAGCAATTCAGATGCCACTTGGCGGCAAAGTCCCACTTTGGGGGAGGGATGCGCGGGTTCAGGGGGCGGGTTGGCAATCATGCACCAAAATGGACTGAAGGTTTTCGACCTATTGCACGATATTGGTGCGAATTCGTCGAGCATCGGTCGATCGCCGTTTTGTGTCGGCTTTGGCTGTCGCCGGGCTGCGCAAAACAGCGGTCGGACGGAAGCGGTTGGTCAAAGGCCAATGGTTCTTTCCGGCTCGTAAGTGACTGATTCAAGGAGTATTGACCGGCATCAATACCGCCTTTGAGGCGATGCGGGATAGTGCTGTCAGGCAAGGGTAACAACGCAAGGGGAAACTGAATGACCATCGAACACCACGACCTGGTCCACGAACTGCCGGAATTTCGCGACAACATCCACGAGCTGAAGCTGAAGGATGCCCATTTCGCCCGTCTATTCGACGAATACCACGATGTCACCCGACAGGTGGAACGTATGGAATCGGAAGTCGAGCCGGTGGCGACGCGTACCGAAGAGGAATACAAACTGCGGCGTCTGCAGCTCAAGGATGAGCTTTACGCGATGCTGCGCGCGCACCGCGACTGAATGTGAATTTCTCGCGCTGTAAACAAAAAGGGTCCGCCGTGAGGCGGACCCTTTTTGTTTACAGCGCGACAGTGCGATGAGCTTTATTTCAAATCCATGCAGCTGGCGTAGTAGCTGACGGTCGCGGGCCAGTCCGAGAACACCCCGCTGACGCCGACGTCCTGCGCCAGCACGTCGAGCAGCTCCATGATCTTGCCGTCATTGTCGACGAGCGTTTCGATCGACTTGTAGTACCAGCCGCCGCCGCGCTTCAGCGGTCCGGAGCGTTCCAGCGACCAGGCGATCAGTTTCAGGCCGGCATCCCTGGCGGCGCGCGCGTAGGGCGACGGTACGATGTCACCGTTCTCGCTGGTGACCATCATCCACAGCGGCGGGGCGAGGTAATTGACGCCCATCGCCTTGAGCTCGGCCATCGTCGGCTTGAAGGTTTCCGGCCGCAACGGGTCGAAACCTTCCTCGTCATAGCGGCCATCGAGATACACCGCCTGCATGCCGAAGTCCGGTTCGTGCTCGATCCAGTAACGCACGTCCTCGAGATTGAACGACTGCGGCCAGACATCACGGGCCGGAATGCCGGCGGCCTTGTACTCATCGATCAGTTTCTGGGCGTAATCCTGCTGGGTGAAACCGTTGTACGGCATCTCCACCGCAGGCTCCTTGAGTTCGGGCGTGAACTTGGCGCCGAGGGAGCGGAACAGCTCGATCGATTCGGCGTGGGTCAGCAGGGTACCGCTCTGGGCCGCGTAGAGCTCGGTGCGCCAGTCGGGCGTGCCGTCCATGTAGCCCCCGACGCTGGTGGCCGTGGTGTCGGCGGCGTCCATCTTGCCTTTCAGCGTACGGAACTCCGCCAGGGTGATGTCGCTGGTGCGGCACTCGGCGGTCGCCGGCTGGTTGCCGCTGGCCGGTGCGAAGGGGGTGCTGCACTTTTCGGCCAGAGGAGTAGCCAGGATGTTGGTGGTGGTATGCAGATCGTTCTGAGCGTGGCGGCACACCAGCTGCAGGTCTTGGGTGAAGGTCACATCGCACTCCAGAATGCCGGCGCCCATGCGCGCGGCGGCGCGATTCGATTCCACGGTATGTTCCGGGAACTGCATCGGCGCGCCACGGTGGCCGATCGAGAACAATGTGCGTTTCACCGGCTGGTCGGCGCAGGCTTCGAGCTTATCCTTGAAAGGCCGCTATTCAAGCGTGCGGGGATGAAGCCCCGCTTATCGTTTGATGAATCTTGCATGACCCCGGTCCGCTCGCGGCTCAGCTCAGCTGGTTACGGATGCGCTTCTTGTCGATCTTGCCGACGGAGGTCTTGGGGATATCGTCGACGAAGTCGATATCCGCCGGGATCGCCCATTTATTGATATGGCCGGTTTCAACGAACTTCATCAAGTGCAGCTTGATGTCATCGGCGGACAGCTGCTCGTTCTTCGGGATTACCAGAGCGTGCGGCCTTTCACCCCACTGCTCGTCCGGCAGGCCCACCACGGCGACGGCATCGACATCCGGATGGCTGCTGATCAGGCTTTCGAGCTCGAGCGACGAGAGCCACTCGCCGCCGGTCTTGATCATGTCCTTGATGCGGTCGCGGATCTCGATGAAACCGTCCGGGTGAATAACGGCGACGTCACCCGTATGCAGCCAGCCACCACGCCAAAGCTCGTGGCCCTTTTCCGGCTCTTTGAAATAGCTTTGCGTCAGCCAGGGGGCGCGCACCACGATCTCGCCGGTGATTTCGCCATCATGGGGCAGGGGCTGGTCGTCCGGCCCCCAGATCTGCAGGTCGACCAGGTTGGTCGGCACGCCGGCTTTGCGGCGGATCGGAATCTGCGAATCACGGTCCAGGGCGCGCGTGGTGCGGTCCAGCCGGGTGACGCTCAGCAGCGGACAGGTCTCCGACATGCCGTAACCGCAGAAGACCTCGATGCCCAGATCCAGCGCGGTGCGGGCGAGGCCCTCGGGCAGGGCGCTGCCGCCGAGCATCAGGTTCCAGTGGGAAAAGTCGGTTTTCTTCGCTTCCTCGCTGTGCAGCATCATCTGCAGGATGGTCGGCACGCAGTGCGAGAAGCTGACGCCTTCGTCGCGGATCAGGCGTACCAGCCGGTCCGGCTCGTAACGACCCGGGTAGATCTGCTGGGCGCCCACCATGGTGGCGGCGTAGGGAATGCCCCAGGCATGCACATGGAACATTGGCGTCACCGGCATATAGACGCTGTCGTTGCCCAGCAGTGGCGTGCCGTTAACCGAGGTCAGGGCGTTGATCATGTTGAGGGTGTGCAGTACCAGCTGGCGGTGACTGAAGAACACCCCCTTGGGGTTACCGGTGGTGCCCGAGGTGTAGAAGGTGGTGGCGATGGAGTTTTCGTCGAAGTCCGGGAAATCGTAGCGGCTATCGGCCTGCTGCAGCAGGGCCTCGTACTCGCCGGCGATTGGCAGGGTGGTTGCGGGCGTCTGTTCGCCGTCGCAGAGTAGCAACCAGTTATCCACCGTGGTCAGCTGCTCGCGCAACCCTTCGGCCAGTGCCAGGAAGTCTTCGTGCACCAGCACCAGTCGGTCCTCGGCGTGGTTCATGGTGTACACCAGCTGGTCGTGCGACAGTCGGATATTAACGGTGTGCAATACCGCACCGATCATCGGCACGGCGAAGAAGCACTCGAGGTAGCGGTGACTGTCCCAGTCCATCACCGCGACGGTGTCGCCGGCCTGGACGCCGAGTTCAGCAAGCATATTGGCGAGGCGGCAGACACGCGCGTTGAATTCGCGGTAGCTGAAGCGCAGAGCATCGCGGTAGGCGATCCCGTTTTCGCCCTCGTAGCGCTGGGTCGACAGCAGCAGTTGCTTGATCAGCAGCGGAAACTGGTAGGCCTCGTCGGCCGGCGGCATCAATCGTGTCGGCATGATTGCGGTCCCTTGGCGTTGTTGTCGTTATGTCACAGGCTGCGCAGATCTACAGTGTAAGACGCCGTGGCGATTTAGGCGCCACAACCCACATCTCCCATATTTGCGATGAGCTGGCGCGCCGCGAGCTGATTACCCGGAGACAGGATCCCCGCGATCGCCGCCGTATTCGCAGCGGTGCTGGCGTGTGCGTTGAGTGCCCTGCTGGGTATCGTGCCGACCGGCGCTTTCTGGATGGCCAGCGGTTGGACGCATGGTTTTCGTCGAGGAGGCGGACGACCGCACCGGCGGGCCGCTGGCGGCGCTCGCCGGTGCGACCGCCCGGGTTCAGAAGGTCTTGTAGGGCAGGAATTTGCCCGACAGCACGACGTTGACGCGATCGCCCTTCGGGTCCGCTTCGCGCTGGATATCGATGGAGAAGTCGATGGCGCTCATGATGCCGTCGCCGAACTCCTCGTGGATCAGCTCCTTGATGGTGCTGCCATAGACGTTGACCACTTCGTACCAGCGGTAGATCAGCGGGTCGGTGGGTACGGCGGTCGGCAGCGAGCCCTTGTAGGGAGCGATCTGCAGCCAGGCGACGGCCTCGTCCGGTAGCTCGAACAGCTTGCCGGCGATCTCCGCCTGCGCCTTGCTGAAGGTCATCTGTCCCAGGCAGGCGGCGGTGACCCACTCCTTCGACTGGCCGATCTCGGCGGCCACGTCGCACCACTTGATGCCCTTGCGGACCTTGGCGGACAGAATCATCTTGGTGACGTCTTCACGACAATCGATCATGGTGGCGTTCTCCGTTCGTTGCGGTGGTTGGCAGTCATTGCATCAGCAGAAAAACGATGACCAGCGACAGCGTCAGCGAGACGCCCTGCCAGAACAGCACGGGGTTGCGTTCCAGCAATGGCGGGCGGCTGCCGTCGAGATAGGCTTGGCTGGGGTGACGCAGGTCGTAGACGAATTCCGACAGCTCGCCGTAGCGTTTCAGCGGGTCGGGGTGCAGCGCTTTCTTCAGCGTGGCGTCGAGCCAGGCCGGAATCTCGCGCTCGTCGTCGAGTACCGGCCGGTAGCGCAGCCGGCGCTGTGCCGCAGTGGTCCTGGCCTTCGGTACGTCGGTACCGTAGGGAAAGCGGCCGCACAGCATTTGGTAAGCGATCACGGCCAGCGAGTAGAGATCGGAGCGGGCGCTGCCGGGCTCGCCGAGAAAATATTCCGGCGCCGAGTAGAGCGCGGTGCCCAGCAGGTTCGGCTGATCGCAACCCTGTGACGACTCGACGATACCGGCGACGCGGGTGGAGCCGAAATCGATGATTTTCACCGTGCCGTTGGCGTCGATCATCACGTTCTCGGGCCGCAGGTCCTGGTGCACCATCTCCATCCGGTGGAAGGCGCGCAGGCCGCGGGCGATCTGCTCGACGATATCGCGCACCGTCTCCAGATCCGGCGTCGGGTTGTCGAGCAGCCACTGGGCCAGCGTTCTGCCTTCTATGTATTCGCTGACGGTATAGAGGCAGCTGCGCGGCCGCGTGGCCGGCGCCGCCTTGAGCACGTGGAGGCTGTTGATGCGCCGGGCAATCCACTCCTCGAGCATGAAGCGCTCGAGGTAGGCCGGGTCCTCACCGAGGTCGATCGACGGGGTTTTCAGCACCACCTGGGTACCGTTTTCCTCGTCGGCGGCCAGGTATACGTGGCTGCGGCTGGTGGCGTGGATCTCGCGCTGTATCCGGTAGCCGTCGATCAGCATTCGCGGTTCGAGCGGCGGTGGCAGCGGCAGCTCCTCGACCTGACGCTGCAGGACGGCATGTTCGGGCCCCGGGACATCGTCGATCTGCAGGATCTGCACGGTCAGGTTGTCATGACTGCCGCGCTCCAGCGCATGTTCGACGATCCGCCGCGCCACGGCATCCAGGTCCTGCTCGGGGGGCTGCAGACAGTCGAGGATAAAGCGGGCATCGGCGTAGGCATAGACGCCGTCGGTCGCGATGACGAAGGTGTCGCCGGAACGCACCGGCAGCGCCTGGTAATCCAGCTCCAGGGCCTCGTCGATACCGAGCGCGCGGCTGAGGTAGGTCTCGTCGTCCGATACCCAGAGACGGTGGTCCTTGGTCAGTTGCTCCAGCGCATTGTTGTGGACGCGGTAGATGCGGGTGTCGCCGACGTGGAAAAGGTGCGCGGTGGTGGCCTTCACGACCATGGCGCTGAGGGTGCAGACGTAGCCGCGGTCGCGATCGAAACGGAACTCGCTGTTGCGGGTCTGGGAGTAGAGCCAGGAGTTGGTGGCCGAGAGCACGCGCTCGGCGGCGTTGCGCACCGACCAGGCCTCGGAGGTGCAGAAGTAGTCGTCGAGGAAGGATTTGACCGCGGCGGCGCTGGCGATCTGGCTGACGCTGCTCGAGCTGATGCCGTCGGCCATCGCCAGAGCGGCGCCCTTGAGACTCAGCTGCGGCTCTTTCGGGATCAGAGCGCCGTGGAAATCCTGGTTCTGTTGCTTGCGGCCCTTGTCGGAATACTGGCCGATGCGGAGCTTGAGTCGACGGGTCATGGTACTGGCCGAAAAGTCCCCCGGCTGCGACAGCAGCCGGGGGCAGGAAGGGAAGGATGTCGGGTTAGACGGTGGCGACGGAACCCTTGCCGCTTTCGTCCTTCACGGCACGCTTCTTGGCGGTGCGGACGTGGGTGGTGTAGAGGGTCAGGCCGGTGAAGGCCAGGCCGCCGACCAGGTTGCCCAGCGCGGTCGGGATCTCGTTCCAGATGAAGTAGTCCATGATCGAGAAGTCACCGCCCATGATCAGCGCGAACGGGAACAGGAACATGTTGACGACGGAGTGCTCGAAGCCCATGAAGAAGAACAGCATGATCGGCATCCACATCGCCAGCACCTTGC
Organism: Oceanospirillaceae bacterium; assembly: GCA_013373085.1. Lineage (GTDB taxonomy): Bacteria > Pseudomonadota > Gammaproteobacteria > Pseudomonadales > Balneatricaceae > Marinobacterium_A. The sequence continues at coordinate 53,075 of JABXIM010000070.1, forward strand.
CGCTGACGTGGGTCGAGATCATCGCGCCGACGACACCCATCGATACCATCCAGTTACACAGCATGCCGCGGATGAAGATGGTCAGCCAGCCATCGAAGCCGTAGGCGGCATAGCCGACGGTACGTGCCTCGCCGATGCCGGCGACCTTTTCGGCGATGGCGCCGCCGTCGGTGTTGTAGCCGTAGGTGAAGATGAACGACATCATGAAGGCCACGGTCAGGGCGCCGGCGAAGTTACCCAGGAACACCAGGCCCCAGTTGCGCAGGATCTGGCCCGGGGTAACGCCGGGGCGCTTGTCGAGCCAGGCCAGTGGCGTCAGCATGAAGACGCCGGTCAGCAGGTCGAAGCCCATCAGGTAGAGCATGCAGAAACCGACCGGGAACAGGATGGCGCCGATCAGGAAGACGCCGGTCTGCACGGCAATGGTGACGGCGAACACCGCGGCCAGGGCCAGAATCGCACCGGCCATGTAGGCGCGGATCAGGGTATCGCGGGTGGACATGTAGATCTTGGCCTCGCCCGCATCCACCATCTTGGTCACGAACTCGGAGGGAATGAGATATGCCATCTTGGTTGCCTCGTTCAGTGGTCGAAAATCAGTATTTGCAGCACCCGCCGGCTCCGGAGTATCGATTTCGGGGGGGCGGAAGCGCATAAAAAAACGGCGCCCACATACTCCAGCCTTTGCAGGTGGAGAGTTGGACGCCGTTATCCAGGAAACTCACAAATTGTCGCGGGCCCACGCTGGCCCGCTAATCACAGTAGACTCAGCAAACGCCGTACCATCTTTAAGGTTTCTATAAATAGTTCTTTTTAATCAGTAGGTTGCCTATTGCTGCGAGCGCTGCGGCTGGATTTGTTCGGCTTTCCGGCTTGCGCCTCCATGGTGCAGGTCGGGCGATTTTTGCCCTGCAACGGCTCATTGCCACGGCCGAAATCCTCGATCACCAGCCGGGCGACATCGATCAGGCGCTTGTTGGCGGTCATGGCGGTCTGCTGCATCAGCCGGTAGGCCTGCTCCTCGCTGAGCCCGTTGCGCTGCATCAGCAGCCCCTTGGCGCGCTCGATGCGTTTGCGGTCCCGCAGCGCCTCGCGGGCTTCGGTCAGCTCGTCGTTGACCGTCTGCAGCCGCTCAGACTGCGTCTTGATCATGTCGTAGAGCGAACGCACCAGCTCGTGTTCGGCGTGCCCGGAGGACAGCGAAGGGGCGGCACCGGTCTCGTCGCCGAGCATCCGCGTCAGGGGCGATGTCGTCGGCACGCGCAGCGAGGTCAGCAGCTGCAGCCGGTCGTGCTGCTGCTGCAGGTTCTGGCGGGCTTGCCGCACCCGGTGCTGGCTCAACTGCGACAGCGCCGCCGACAATTGCCGTTCCAGTGCCTGCATGGCGTCGATGCGCTGCGTGGTCAGGTCGTACCAGACCTCGCTGATATCCGGCGGCAGCCCGGCGCCGGCCTCGACCCGGCTGACCACGGTGCGCAGCCGGGTCAGTTCGGCTGTGGCGCCCCGTCGTTCGAGCGAGTGCCAGCCCGCGATCTGCTCGGGCTCGGCGAACTGCACGAACAGCTCGAAACAGCGATTCTGGGAGTCGCGCAGGTGTACCAGCCGCTCCAGCTGCGTCGGCTCGAAACTGCCGGCGGCGAAGCCCAGCGCGCCCCAGGCGCGCTCCTGCCCGGCGTATTCCTTGCCCTGCATGAAGTTGAACAGCGCCACCAGGGCCCGGGTCAGCTCGGGGTCGCCGGAGATGTCCGCCGCCTCGAACACCACCGCCAGCAGCGCTGCGATCAGGCGGCTCAGGGTCGCCGTGGACTCGGTGGCCTTTAGCGCCTGGGCATCGGCCGCGCAGCGCAGCGCGCCGAGCTCGTCCAGTGCGTGCAGGACGTAGGCGATGTTGTTGAGCAGCCTGGCGTTGCCGGCCAGCGGGCCCCGCTCGGTATCGAGCTGCGCCAGGTAGTCGCGCAGCTGCGATTCGGCGCGCCGGCTCTGCTCGACCTGCTGCGCGCGCTGATCGTGGAAGCGTTGGCCGTCGGACTGCAGGAAGACGTTCGACAGCCCGCGCTCGCGCTGCAGCTCGTGGATCAGGTCGTTGACCCGGGTCACCAGGTCGCAGCTCGTGACCAACTGGTTGAGCGACGCAATCTCGGCGCGCTTGGCGGCCAGCAGGAATTCGACCGTGGCATTGTTGGGAGCGTGCATGCTCAGAACCCCTGGTACTGACGATGGTTATCCCAGGTTTCGAGCAATGGTCGTGCCAATAGCCAGGCAAGGGGCGACTGACGCCCGGCGCTAAATGTGAAGGCGAGGGCGGATCGGCCGGTGGCAGGGCCAATGGTCACCAGGGCGTCAGTTGTCCTTGCGTCGGTCTTTCAGCCGGTAGCTCAGCTGCGCCCGGCTCATGCCCAGCATCCGGGCCGCCGCGGTGATGTTGCCGCCGCTGCGCTCCATTGCTTCATCGATCAGCAGGGCTTCGACTTCGGCCAGCGATGTATCGAGCGCGTCATCGCTCCCTTTCAGGAAAGCGCCGAGCCGCTCCAGCGGAGCATATGTACGGTCGGCCGGCGGCGCAGCCGCCTGCGACAGGGTCGACGCGGCCGTATGCCGGTCGTCGGCCCGAGTGTCCCCGGGCCCCGTCGGCATGCGCTCGACCGCGGGCCTGTTGCCCCGGGTCGCGTTGCGCCAGGCGAGGCGCTCGGTTTCGCCGCCGAGCGCGAGATGGTTGATATCCAGGGCGTCGCCGTCCTCGGCGATGATCACGCCGCGCTCGATCAGGTTCTGCAACTCGCGGATATTGCCGGGAAAGTCGTAGTTCAGCAGGGTGTTGACCAGCCGGGTGGTAAAGCCGGTCAGCTTGCGCCGGTACTGCTCGCAATAGTGCTGCAGAAAATGGCTCATCAGCAGCGGCAGGTCCTCGCGCCGGTCCCTGAGCGGAGGCAGATGGATCGGGAATACGTTCAGGCGGTAGAAAAGGTCTTCGCGAAAGCGGCCGGCCTCGGCCTCGGCCCGCAGGTCGAGGTTGGTGGCGGCGACGACACGCACATCGACCCTGATGGTCTTGCTGCCGCCCAGGCGCTCCAGTTCGCCCTCCTGTATCACGCGCAGGATCTTGCCCTGCGCGGACAGGCTGAGTGTGGCGATCTCGTCCAGGAACAGGGTGCCGCCGTCGGCCCGCTCGAAGCGGCCCTGGCGGTGACGGTCCGCGCCGGTAAAGGCGCCTTTCTCGACCCCGAACAGCTCCGCCTCGACCAGGTTTTCCGGCAGGGTGGCGCAGTTCAGCGCGATCAGCGGAGCCTCCCGGCGGGGGCTTTGCCGGTGCAGCGCGCGGGCGAACAGTTCCTTGCCCACGCCCGACTCGCCGGTGAGCAGGACCGTCGCCTCGGTGGGGGCGACGCGGGACAGCAGCCGGGTGGCCGCGAGGAACGCCGGCGACCCGCCGACCATCAGGTGGTGGGGGGCTGTGGTGGGTCGGTCGAAGGTGTAGAGGGCGACCTCCGTTTCGGCGAACAGGTCCGCGTCCTTGTCTTCCCAGTCGACGGCGGACTTGCCGATGATGCGGCAGCGGTCATGGCCGCATCCCTTGCATTCCTGCTCGTGGAAGATCACGTCGCGCCCGAGCAGGGTCGAGGCGTAACCGCTGGCGTAGCCCAGCTGCATCCAGCAGACCGGTTCGCTGCTGATGCCGTAGCTGGCCAGGTGCTGCATCGCTTCCATGGAGTCGTACCAGAGGAACTCGCCGTAAAAGTGGCCACTGGCGTTGTCGAACTCGAACTCGACCACCTCGATATCGATCAGGCCTTTCAGCTTGTGCAGGCGGGGGCCGGCCGAGAACAGGCTCGCGTCGTCGCCGTTGGGCCAGAGCTCGCATACCTTGGCCGCGTCGCGCGCACCGGCCTGCCAGCCCATGCGTTTCAGCAGCCGTCGCGTGGCGTCGATACCCAGGCGATCGATCAGCTCCCCGCGGATGGCGCCGAATACTTCCGCCTGCATCAGCATCACGCGCTGGCCGGCGAGCCAGATATTGTTGCTGTCGCCGCTGAAGCGGAAGGTCTCGGCCAGGTCTTCCTCGGACGGCGTGCCGCCCTCGGCGAACTGGCGCTGGTTGCGGACCTTGAGCCGGCTATTGCGTTGCCTGAGGTAGGCCAGGAATTCCCTTTCCAGCCCGGTGTCTCGCTTGGCTTTCATGAGACTTTTATCCAGTCGCTGAATAATTTTATTCATAAAATTTTAACAGCCTTGCATAGGCCTTGCCTGGTCCATGGTGGTGAGTTTTGTAACTATCTGTATTTAAAGGATTAAGTTGGAAAATTTCGTTTTGGCATCCGGTTTGCTCTACAGGCAATAGGATCAACGGATCCGAGACAGGGTGACCGGTGAATCGCCAGCTCCGGCGCCGTATAAGAAATCGCAGCGAATCGAGCGGTCTTTGGCCGCGACCTGCCGCCGCCCCTGCGGCGGGCCGATCCGCACACATCGAGAGCGAACAATGATGCACGAGACTCCGAAACCCTTTGATGACCTGGCGTTGCAGCCACTGGCCGGCGAATGGCGCAAGGGCAGCGGCGGCCAGGTCCTGACGGTCACCAACCCTTACAGCAACGAGACGCTGGTCGAGATCCCCCAGGCCAGCCGCGCCGACCTCGATGCCGCTTTCGCGGCGGCGCAGCAGGCCCAGCAGGCATGGGCCGCGCAGACCCCGACGGTACGGGCGCAGGTACTGCTGAGCGCGGTACGGATTTTTGACCAGCGTCGCGACGAGATCATCGACTGGCTGATCCGCGAATCCGGCAGCACCCGCCTGAAAGCCACCATCGAGTGGGGCGCCGCGCGCGCCATCACCCTCGAGGCCGCGAGCATGCCGAGCCGCGTCCACGGCCGCATCCTCGAATCCGGCGTGGCGGGCAAGGAGAGCCGGGTCTATCGCAAGCCGCTTGGCGTCGTGGGCGTCATCAGTCCCTGGAACTTCCCGCTGCACCTGACGCAGCGTTCGATCGCGCCGGCGCTGGCGCTGGGCAACGCGGTGGTGGTCAAGCCGGCCAGCGATACCCCGGTCACCGGCGGCCTGCTGCTGGCGCGTATCTTCGAGGAGGCGGGGCTTCCCGCGGGACTGTTCAGTGTCGTGGTGGGTCCCGGCTCGGAAATCGGCGATGCCTTCGTGGCGCATCCGGTGCCCGCGCTGGTGTCGTTCACCGGTTCCACCGAGGTGGGTCGCAATATCGGCCGCATCGCCAGCGGCGGCCGGCACCTCAAGCATGTGGCGCTGGAGCTGGGCGGCAACAGCCCGTTCGTGGTGCTGGCCGATGCCGATCTCGAGCAGGCGGTGAACGCGGCGGTGTTCGGCAAGTTCCTGCACAACGGCCAGATCTGCATGGCGATCAACCGCATCATCGTTGAAAAGCCGCTGTACGGCGCCTTCTGCGAGCGTTTTGCCGCCCGCGTGCGCGAGTTGAATGTCGGCGATCCGAACCTGATCGAGACGGCGGTCGGGCCGGTCATCAACGCGCGCCAGCTGCAGGGCCTGAAAGCGAAGATTGAGACGGCGCAATCCGAGGGCGCGCGCCTGCTGGTGGGCGGCGAGGCGCAGGGCAACGTGCTGCCGCCGCACGTTTTCGTCGATGTGAAGCCGGAGATGGATATCGCCTTCAACGAGATCTTCGGTCCGCTGGTGGGTATCCAGTGCGCCGAGGACGAAGCGCATGCGCTGACCCTGGCCAACCGATCCGATTACGGCTTGTCCAGCGCCGTCTTTACCGCCAGTCCGGAGCGTGGCGCCCGCTTCGCGCAGCGCATCAGGGCCGGCATGACCCATATCAACGATATCCCGGTCAACGACGACGCCAACGCGCCCTTCGGCGGCGAGAAAAATTCCGGCATCGGCCGCTTCAACGGCGACTGGGCGATCGATGAATTCACCACTGACCACTGGATCACGCTGCAGCACGAGCCGCGGCACTATCCGTTCTGACGGTCGGGAGACGACAAGATGCTGAAAAAGCCAACATCCCATGCCAGCCGGCCGTTTCCGCTCGGTGCCGCTGTGCTGCTCGGCGCCACGCTGCTGCTGGGTTCAACCGGGGCCCGCGCGGAAAACACCTGGCGCGACGGTGAACAGGTGTACGCCAAGGTCTGCGGTCATTGCCATGAAAAGGGTATCGGGCCGGTGATCAAGGGCCGCAGCCTGCCGCCGAGCTATATCAGCGCCATCGTGCGCCATGGTTTCCGCGCCATGCCGGCGTTCCGTGCCTCCTTTATCGACGATGCGTCGCTTGCGGCCGTCGCCGAGTTCGTCGGCAACAGCCCGGCGCCCGCGGGCAGGGAGTGAGCCATGGATCCGAAACGACGTTTCCTTCTCAAGGGCATGCTGGCGTCCGGCGCCGGCAGCGCGCTGCTGGGCGGTGCCGGGCTGGCGCAGGCGGCCCTGGACCTGGACGGCCGCGCCCCGGTGCCGCTCGTCCTGCTGACCGCCTGCGCCGATGTCGAGGCGAGCTTCGGCGCCGGTGTGTGGGCGGCCCTGCCCAGGGGCGGCGCGCTGAGCGTTTTGCATGGCGAAGGTGCCGGTCTGCTGGCCGAGGTGACCCCGTTGCTCGGCGGCGGGCGCAAGCTGCGCCTGGTCGGCATGGTCGACGATGCCACCGGCGAGCTGCTGGTGGCCCAGGCGCGTCGCCAGGGCGCCCGCATGCGCTGGCTGGGGCTGCACGCCGCTGATCGTCGCGAGAGCCGACATTCGGTGGTGAACGGCCAGGGCGGGCAGAGCGCCCTGCTGGCGCTGGGCGAACAGCTCAGGCAGTCGTCGGCGGGCTTTGCGCTGAAGTCCGAGCAGCCATTCTCCCGTGCCCGGGATCTCTCGCTGGCGGGCCTTCAGAACGGTGCGCTGTCCGCGGACTGGGCCGTTCATCTCGGGCACGCGCTGGCCGCCCCCGGTGCGCCGGTCGATGCCGCCATTCTCCCGGCCGCCGGTGCACGCCTGCAGGGCCGCTTTGTCTCTTTCGTAATCGAGGTTTGAAACCATGAGTCAGCAAACCAACCACGTTCTGCCGCGTGATGTGACGGAATCCGATTTTCAGGCGGCGATTGCCCGGTTCCGCGAGCTGCTGGGCGCCGAGAACGTGCTGGTCGAGAACGACCAGCTGGTCCCCTACACCAAGATCATGATGCCGGGCGATGTCGCCCGCAACACGCCCTCCGCGGCGCTGACCGCCACCAGCGTGGAGCAGGTTCAGGGTGTCGTGCGGATCTGCAACGAGTACGGCATTCCGGTCTGGACCGTGTCCACCGGCAACAACTTCGGCTACGGCAGCGCCGCGCCCGGTCAGCGCGGCCAGGTGGTGCTGGATCTGAAGAAGATGAACCGCATCCTCCATATCGACCCGGAGCTCTGCACCGCGCTGGTCGAGCCGGGGGTGACGTACCAGCAGCTGTACGACTACATCGAGGAGAACAACCTGCCGCTGATGCTGTCGTTCTCGGCGCCGTCGGCGATCGCCGGCCCGCTGGGCAATACCATGGACCGCGGTGTCGGCTACACCCCCTACGGCGAGCACTTTCTGATGCAGTGCGGCATGGAGCTGGTGCTGGCCAACGGCGAGATCTACCGCACCGGCATGGGCGGAGTGAAGGGCGACAATGCCTGGCAGGTGTTCAAGTGGGGCTACGGTCCGACCCTGGACGGCATGTTCACCCAGGCGAACTACGGCATCTGCACCAAGTTGGGCTTCTGGCTGATGCCCAAGCCGCCGGTGTCCAAGCCGTTCGAGATCAAGTTCGAGGACGACACCGATATCGCCGATATCGTCGAGTTCATTCGTCCGCTGCGCATCGCCCAGGTGATTCCGAACGCCGTCGTCATCGCCGGTGTGATCTGGGAGGCTGCGACCTGCAACACCCGCCGTGCGCAGTACACCACGGAACCGGGCGCGACTCCGGATCATATCCTCAAGCAGATCCAGAAGGACAAGAATCTCGGCGCCTGGAACGTCTATGCCTGTCTCTACGGCACGCCGGAGCAGGTCGAGGTGAACTGGAACATCGTCCAGGGTGCGCTGAAGCAGCTCGGCAAGGGCCGGCTGGTCAGCGCCGACGAGGCCGCCGGTACCGAGCCGTTCGACTACCGCTCCAAGCTGATGACCGGGGTGCCGAACCTGCAGGAGTTCGGCCTGTACAACTGGCGCGGGGGCGGCGGTTCCATGTGGTTCGCGCCGGTGAGCCAGGCACGCGGCAGCGAGTGCGACAAGCAGTACGCGCTGGCCAAGCAGATCCTGAACAAGCACGGGCTGGACTACGTCGGCGAGTTCATCGTCGGCTGGCGCGACATGCACCATGTTATCGACGTGCTGTACGACCGCACCGACGATGATGAACGCGCCCGCGCCGAGGCCTGCTTCGGCGAGCTGCTGGACGAGTTCGAGCAGCGCGGTTACGCCGTGTACCGCGTCAACACCCAGTTCCAGGACCGCGTGGCCCAGAGTTACGGCACCACCAAGCGCCGCGTCGAGCACGCCATCAAGCGTGCGCTGGACCCGAATAACATCCTGGCGCCGGGCAAGTCGGGGATCGATCTGGCTAACGACTTCGTCCTCTAGACGACCCTGCAGATACCGGGGCCGCGCAGCCGCGTGGCCCCGCTCCCTTGAATCCCAAGAATGTTCGAACGTTTTCGTTTTGGGCACGGCGGGCTGCTGCCCGCGGCACGCCGTGTGACGGGACGGGCGATGAAAGTTGAGCTGACCTATGCATACAACGAATAAAAAACTTCTGGCCGCCGCGCTGGTGTCCGTACTACCGATGACCGCCCTTGCCGGCCACTACGTGCCCGGCGTCGAAGCCATGCGCGCGTCCGTGGTGCCGGGTCCCGGCGTCTACTACAAGGGCTACGCCGTGCACTACGGCGCCGACGAGCACTCGGCGCTGCCGCCCAACAGCGAGGTCGAGGTCAACGCCCTCGCCAACCGGGTGATCTGGGTCACCGACCACGAGCTGCTCGGCGGCGACCTGGTATTCGAAACCATTATCCCGATCGTCCGGACCGACCTGTCCATCGCCGGCGGGGCCGTCGAGAGCGAGGAGTGGGGACTGGGCGATATCATGCTGGGCAGCGTGCTGGGCTGGCACGGCGAGCGCTGGGACGCCGTCGGCGGCGTCGGCGTCTGGACCGAAACCGGCCGGGACGACGAGCCGGCCGACCCGGGCCTCGGCTACACCGAAACCATGTTCACCCTGGGCGGCAACGTCTACCTGAACCAGGCCAGGGACGTGGCGTTCAGCGCGCTGAGCCGTTTCTCCATCGCCGATGACAGCGATATCGAAGACGAACTCCTGGTGGAGTGGGGGCTGAGCAGGCAGCTGCCCAGCGGCCCCGAGATTGGCCTGGTCGGCTACGATCGCTGGCAGCTCGAAGGCGGGGAGCAGGAAAAACACGCCGTCGGTGCCGAGGTCGGTTACTTCTGGCCGCAGGCGATGTCCGGGCTCAATGTCGCGCTCTACAACGAGTACGATGCCGACGAGGACTTCGAGGGCTACCTGCTGCGCGCCACCTTCATCAAGGTGTTCTGACCGGCGAAAGTGGACCGCTGGCGTGTTCTCCTCCAGGCCGGCGGCCATCACTTTTCCCACTATTGATGGCGTCACTGCCTCTTTGCTGCGATGCGGCCAGCAGGAGTTGGACCCTGGCATTGTTGGGAGCGTTCGTACGCGTATACCCCGAACAGCGGCAAGGCCTGTGCTAGCTCTCCGGACTCGGGTTGGCAGAAGGGAAGGATGATGATTGCAATAACATTGCTTTGTTGTCCGTTCTGGCTGCTTTGATTCCAAAAATGGAACCTAAGCTTGCATCCCGGTCGGTGGATAAATAGCCGCAACGCCTTAGTATGGAGCGACCACTCATATCGTCGTTATCCACAGCCCGCCACGGCTATCGCGGTTGGCTGCAGGCAGCGCCAGGCAGGAACCATCCCATGGGAGCTATTCCGACTATTCAAGCGACAGAGGCGCCACTGACGGTGGTCATTTCCAGGCGCGTCATCAAGGGCCGGGAAGCGGAGTTCGAATCGCTCAGCAGCCGGATGACCGAACGCGCGTTACGCTATCCGGGCTACCTCGGGGCGAACATGTTCAGGCCGGCCAGCGCCGATGATCCTGAATATCGGATTATCTTCAAATTTGCCAGCGGAAAGGACCTCGAAGCCTGGCAGCAGTCGCTGGAACGGCGTGAACTGCTGGAGCAGATCGAACCGCTCCTGGTCACGCCCAGCGAAACCGAGACGCTGTCCGGTCTGGTGAACTGGTTCACGCTGCCTGGCCACAATCCGGTCAAGCCGCCGCCGAAATACAAGATGACCCTGGTCAGCTGGCTGGCACTATATCCCACCGTGACGCTGATATTCCTGCTGTTCAACGACCTGTTGCTCCAAGTCCCGCTGCTGATCCGTACCTTGATCGTAACCGCTGTGGTGATGGTGCTGATGTCGTATGTGCTGATGCCGCGGTTTACGCGCTGGTTTGCATTCTGGTTGTTTCCCCGACACGAGCGGGGCGAGCGCTGAAGACGCGGATCAGGCCCGTACCCTGCTGGCGGATTATGGCGTCGTCAATGTTGTTCAAGGCGCAGGGGCCAGTTTGGAGATTGTCGGGCTCTCCTGGCAGACGCGTCTGAGTTCGGTATCGATCCGGTACCAATCGGAAAATTTTTCCTCGGACAGGCCCGACTGCCGGATGGTCGCCTGCACGTCGGCTTCCGAGCCCTTGGCACAGTAAGCCTTCACCAGGTTCAGGTGCACGAACTCGCGGGACGGGTCGGCCTGGCGGGCACGGACCAGCACCTCGATGGCCTTGTCGACCTTGCCTTCCCGGAACAGGGCGTACCCCTTGTACTCAAGTATCTTGGCGTTCTCGGGCTGGTACTGCAGTGCCGTGTCGTAGCTCGATATGGCCTGGTCGAAATTCTGTTCGAAACGTTGCTGGACGCCCTGCTCCAGGGCGCTGGTGGCGAGCATATCCGTTTCCTTGGCGGCGATGAGCTGCCGGTACTCGACGGCGACTTCCGTTGTCCTGTTGTAGTCCCGGCTGAAATAGAAGTTGGATTTCTCGATATCGTCGAGGGCGAAATGGAGTACGCCCAGATTGTTCGCGGCCAGCGTGGCGGTCCTGGTATCGTGCGCGGCCTCGGCGAGCTCGAGGGCGGATTCGAGGTACTTCTGCGCTTCGCTCAGACGGTCCATCTTGAAGTAGGCCCAGCCGATGGTGTTGTCGATCAGTGCCTGGGAGGCCGGGACGCCGAGGCGCTGCAGCTCGCTGGCGACGAACTGTTCGGCGCCCGCGGGATCATTCTGCCGGAGCCGCTCCTGCAGTCCGGCAGCGTCGAAATCCGCCCGGGCGACGGTGGCCAGCAGTGCCAGTGACAATAGCGCGGTGTGCATCCGGATGAATTTCATTGCTCAGTCCCTGTGCTGAAGCCGTAGCCGACATCGGAAAACCGGGCGGTGACCTTTTCGGACAGCAGTCGCTGTCCCGTGCGAGCGGTCTGCAGCTCAGTCCTGAGTTTGCGGATTTCATCGAACAGTGTCCTGTTGTCGATCTCCACCGCCTGGTCGTCCTTGAGGACGATCCGGCCGAGTCCGTTTTCGTCCAGATCCACCGCGGTGCCCTGGGCAAATACCTGCGATCGCAGCACGCTCTCGGACGGGGAGACTCTCAGCGAGACATTGGTATTCGGACGATAGATCAGCACGAACAGGCCGGAGAGCAGGAACATCAGCGCGAATATCATGAAGTAACGGGTATTGACGACCTGGCGTTCCGCCAGCCCGCTCCAGATTTCCAGCTTCTGGGCATCGGTCTCCTTGAGGTTTACATCCAGAATCTTGTTTTGTATGCGGGAGGTGAGTCGAAAACCGATATACAGCATCAGGAACGCGAAACCGCTGACGCCGGTACTGAGTATTTCAACGATATCCATGGCTTGTCTCCCTGTCGGTCGCTTTTGAAAGCCGGACTTCAGGCTGTCAAAGGGGGCGTACTCCGTATTCGACGACTGTTTGTATCCTGTTTCTTGGGTTGTATTCGCTTCCGGATTTTGAATTCATTGAAGCGCTCTTCAGCATATGTGAATTGAACGAATCCTGGCTTCAGTCAATCCGGTTGGAATGGTGCATTCGACTCATTCCGGATAAAACGAGAAGACGCTGTGAATTCATCGACAGGCCTGCATCGTTTTGGTGGGAATAAATTATAGTCCCCGGTGGCTGTGCGCGCAGGGCCGGCTACCCCAGCGTCAGCATCTCGGCTGATATCGTCGAGTCTACGAGTGTCAGCCGGGCGAGGGCGATCGGCAGCGAGAAACGACGCGGGCCTGTGCTTCCGGGGTTGAGGTACAGGACGCCGTCCTTTTCATAATGGTGCGGTTTGTGCGAATGGCCGGATACCACCACGTCGAAGCCCTCGGTGGCGGGGTCGAAATCGAGCTCGTGCAGATTGTGCAGCATGTAAATATTACACCCGGCCAGTTCGAGCTCGGCGGTGTCGGGCCAGCTATAGGCCCAGGCATCGCGGTCGACGTTGCCGCGAATGGCGGTTAGCGGCGCGATGGCTTTCAGCCTGTGGATAACGTCCTCGCGGCCGATATCGCCGGCATGCAGGATATGGTCACAGTCACGCAGCGCCTCCAATGCTTCCGGGCGAAGCAGCCCATGGGTATCGGATAAAACGCCCACCAGCAGCGGTTTCATAGTCAGGCCTACCAGATCCGCAGATTGACGCTGCCGACGTTCATGTCGAAGGGTTGCAACAGGTCGCCCCCCATCAGCACGCTGTCGATGCGGGCGAGCGGAATCGAGACGGCTGCGCGCGAATTTTCCACAGGGGCCATCATCAGTTTGATATCCACAAGCTGCTCGGACCGGTTGAGGGCGGAGAGCGCGTCGGCCTCGGACTTGGACACGAAACCAACCACGGCGAATACACCTGACGGCCGCTTGTGGACCTCCAGGATAGCGGATCCTGCCGATATCGGGGTGACAGGATAGCGGGTGAAATTCGCCTCGCCGACCAACCAGGGCACGGTAAAGGCGTAGAACCCGGCCTGGTCTTCGGGGAAGAAAAACTCCCAGTCGTCGTTTTCGTACAGCGATTCCGGGCTGGCTATGGGCTGCAGTCCATATAGATCACGCAGTACCTGGGTGCTGCGGTGTCCCTGCTGAATGTCGATCCGGTAGGCGTCGCTCAGGCGCTCGGCACCATCGACACGTCTGCCTTCGTTGGGGATACGGATGGTCTCGGTGCCGTCGCCGGAGAGGATGATGTTGCCGCTTTCGCGCTGAATGATCTGGGAAACCTGTCCGTCGCCCCGTGGCTGCGGTCGGGCCGTTTCGTGAGCGTTCCCGTTTCCGAGGGAGATTTGGCTGCCCCGGGTGGCGACCACCGGATTGCCGCTCCCGACCGCAACCACATCGCCGGATACACTGGAATCCGACACCAGCGGCGCCGGCGTAGGTTGGCCGAGTTCGTGCAGCTTGATCACAACGAAAGCGCCGAGGCCAAGCGCGAAAATCAACACGAAGGCAGCAAAACCGAGGTTGAGCGCGCGCATGGCGAGCGCATAAAAATCTCTGCGCGTGAGCTTGGCGCTCATCAACTGGTACAGGTATTCCAACCCACGTTCGTCCTTGACCGAACGGCGGAAAAGCGCCAGGAACACTACAGCCAAAAAGGCGATCAGCGTCAGCGGCCCGGTGACATGCTCGAGCGCGCCGAGGAACTCAGCCACGGCAGCACCCGCTGTGGACAGTGTCGGAAACGCCCCGGTGTTGTCTCTGCATGTGGATATCCCCAGGTTCGGACGATGCGGCCGTCGAGTGTGGATATCTACAGTTTATGACCGTTTGGGGGGGAAAGAACGGGCTTTTGCATCGAACCGCCGTGCGGCAGGGCGGTTCGGATCGAGTGACGGATACCGGGCCGGTTGTGTCAGCCGCGGTGCCGGCAGCCCCTGTGCCGACCCCTTTGCAGAGGATTGATACCGATTCAGTGACGGCTGGCTGGCCAGGCAGGAGAAAGCCTGTAAAAACAGGCTTTAAGACGTTAACCCGGTATCGGTACGAGGCTTCCCAACGGCTATTTGTTGATGCGCTCTCCCGATTTATTCACCAGGTAGATCGAATCGCACGAGAAACAACGATAGCGCTTCGAGCCGCGATAGAGGAGTTTCTGCAGCGTTTTCCGGCGAATGCGAACGCAGAGAGACCCGCATTTCGAACAAAGGTTTCCATTCATGATTGATGCCCAATCCGTGGCAAAAATGAGTGCTCAGCAGAGCAGGTTGACGCACAGCGGACAGGGTACAGTTTTTGTATTGAGCCCGGCAAGCTGACTTCAGTGGCGATGCCTTCGCGATATATCCCCAACGTGGCATACCGCATCTTGTCGCGATCAGTGCCGGCAACAGTAGCGCCGCCTGCTCAGGAAAATGGCTGTCCACAGATGTCAGTCGATCAATCTGAACGCTTGCTCGCCCTATTCGTTGATCCGCATCAGAGCCCGCGTCCGATTCCGGTCTAGGATTGTGTATAGATAGGGCATTGGCGCAGCAGCCGCCTGCATGAATTCGGAACAGTCGAGGTTTGAACGATGAAAGTAGCATGGGCGAAACGCACAGGGCTTGTACTGGCAATGACGCTAGGTCTTCTGGGTACCGCATCGACGGCATTCGCGCACGGCTCCGGCATGATGTCCGGCTCGATGATGGATGGTGACGGCAAAGATCATCACGACTGGGCGGCTCATGGCAATGGCATGGGATATGGCTGGATGATGGGCCAGGGCATGATGGGGCCTGGAATGATGGGTGGACCGGGCATGATGGGCGGCTGCGGACCGATGCACGGCTTCGACGGCATGACCCAGATGCTCGGGCTGAATGAGGATCAGCAGCAAAAGATTTCGCAGATCCACGAGGAAATGCGTAAGAAGCATTGGGACCTGATGGGCAAGCTGCATGAGGAGTCCGCTAAGCTGCGTCAGCTCTACTTTGCCGACAAGCGCGATGCTGACGCAATTCTCGAGCAGCAACAGCGTGTGTTCGATCTGAGCCAACAGATGACCCGGGACATGATCGAGGCGCAGAACCGGATTGAAGAACTGCTGACGCCGGAGCAGAAAGAGAAACTGCAACAGTTCCATCGGCACGGGATGATGGGGTGGTAAATGCAAGGCCCGGCGGTGGTTGCCTGCCGTCGGGCGATGTTTAAGACAGGAGCTGGCCCCTTAGCCCCAATCTGACTTAGATTTCGGTGTTGCTCACACCCACGCGGCGTAATCTCAGCTTGAGCCGTATGCGCTGTCCAAAGACGTTGATCATCAACCCCATCAAAATAAGGATGATGCCAACCGTCTGGGACAGACTCACCCCTTCACCCAGTACCAGCCAGGCTGTGAGCAGGCCGACAATCGGCACCAGCAAGGTGAGCGGGGCCACGGTGGAAGCCGGATAACGGCTCATCAGGAACGCCCAGCTGCCATAGCCGAACAGCGACGCCACCAGCGCCAGATACGCCAGAGACCCGACCGACTTCCAGCTCATGCCGGCAAGACTTTCAGCGATCAGCGCCGGCCCTTCCAGCCACAACGAGAGCATGAAGAACGGGATCGGCGGAACCAGTGCGCCCCACACCACCAGGCTCATCAGGTTCAGGTTTCCGAGCTGGGCGATATGGCGGTTAATGATGTTACCCATACCCCAGCTCGCCGCCGCCGCGACGGTCAACAGAAAGCCGATCAACGTCATTTCCGTGGTGGGCGTAGCCTGCGCCAGAAACACAAGGCCGGTCACCGCCACCAGGAGAGAAATAATCTGCGGCAGGTGCAACCGTTCCCCCAGAAACAGCAACGCGAAGAGCATGGTAAACAGCATCTGCGACTGCAACACCAGCGACGCCAGGCCCGCCGGCATACCGAAATACATGGCGCTGAACAGGAACGCGAACTGCCCGAGACTGATAAAGCCACCATAGGCCAGCAGCCATTTCAGCGGCAATTTCGGCGGCTTGATGAACAGCAACGCCGGGAAGGCGACAAACGTAAACCGCAGCCCGCCAAGCAGCATCGGCGGCAGTTCATCCAGCCCGAAGCGGATAACGACGAAATTCAGGCCCCACGCCAGCACAATCAACAGTGCCAGGCCCCAGTGTCCAATGCTCAAGACAGCTCCGAACCGGCTCTGCGCCGGAAGTTGGCCGATCGCATCATCGGGAAGGATAATGAATCAGGTTGTGAAATACGGCCGGTTCCCGGCCCGGGTTGCGATAGCCATGAGGACGGTCGGCGGCAAAGCGGATGGCATCCCCGGCCCGTAGCGGACTCCACTGGCCGTCGATCAGCAACTCCATCTCGCCACGCAACACCACCACATGCTCGATCACGCCGGCCGCATGGGGTTCAGAGCAGCGAGTATAGCCGGGCATCAATGTCAGTTCGAACATCTCAAAACTCAGCGCCGCATCATACGGAAAGATGGAGGCGACCAGCATCTCGTCGACGGCGGGCTGATGCCTCAGCACGTCGGCCTGACGCACCGCGCTGTGATCGTCCAGCCCTGGCGGCTCGAGAAAATCGGATAGCGCCGCACCGAAACCCGTGGCGATTTTCCAGAGCGTCGCCACCGTCGGGCTCGACTCGCCACGCTCGATCTGGCC
>JABXIM010000100.1 GCA_013373085.1 Oceanospirillaceae bacterium
GCGATCAGCCAGTCGGCCTCCAGGCTATAAGGGCCTTCGGGGGTATCGACGTCCAGACGCACACCCTGGTCGCCGTTGTTGATGCCGGTAACCTTGGTCCCCCAGCGAATCTCTATCAGCGGCTCCTGCTGCACGCGCTCGATCAGGTACTGCTCGAGGTACTGTTGCTGCAGGTTGTTCATCGGCGCGAAGCGGTCGTCGTCATCCTGCGGCGCTTCCATCCGGAACACCCGCTTGCCGCGATAGATGGAATTTCCAAAACGCCACGGCAGGGCTGTTTCCAGCATCCGATCAGTGACGCCGATCTGCTGCAGGATCTCCATCGAACGGCGAGTGAATACGATGGCGCGACTGCCTTCCGAGACCTGGCATTCAGACTCTACCAGCACCGACGCGACACCGTGGCGCGCCAGTTCCAGTGCGGTTGTGAGGCCGATCGGGCCTGCGCCGACAATCACGATCGGGTGGCGGCGCTCCTCGCCGCGCTGTTCCGGGGCGGTTTCGAACGGATAAATCCGGTAGTCGTAGTAGATGGACGGGCGGGGGGTCGTCGTCGGTTGGTGCATGGCGGCGCTCCTGGTTTTGTTGCTGTTGTTTTGTTACCAAGGTACCGCGCACGGACGCTATGCTTGTCATCATTGAAGTGGGACAAAAGTGCCCGCCAATGTGACCCATAATGCCAACTCTTCAAGCCGAAGATGAACTTCGGCGCGCTTCCGCCGCGAAGCCAGATGGCTTCGGCGCCGTGCGCGCCTACCCATCCAGCAGGCCTCACCTCTAACCAACCTGACGGGGAATCACTGTATGCCCTCCGAGATCCTGGACGCGTTGGGACTGCGGATTGCGGCCTGCATCGAAGCGCTGGGCCGCGGACGTTTTTACCCGCGTTTTTTCCAGCTGCTCGATGATATTGCGCGTGTAGACCAGTGCATGGTGTTTGGCGTCTCCGATGACCGGGAGCAGGCACGTTGCTACCTGGCGCACAACGTCGAGAATCCGGAACTCGGTCTAAAGCTCGCGGCGCAGTACGTCGAAGGCAACTACCGCAATGATGATCTGCTCAGCCGGCTCGCCGATGAACTGCTGAAGAGCCCGAGTCGTCCGGCCTGTGAGCTGCTGCTGCGCGGCACCCTGTCGCCGGTTTACCGCAAGCGTTTCTTCAACGTACCGGATCTGGCGCAGAAATTCGCGATCCTGGCGCGGGACGAGCAGGGCGGCGAGGCATTCTATATCAACTTCTACCGGTCTGGCCGGGACGGCGGTTTCTCGGAGGCGGAGATCGAACGGCTGGGACAAGGAGCCGCGCTGTTGAGTGCGCTACTGATACGCCATTTCCGCGAAGAAGGACGGACCCACAACGAACGGCGGCTGCTGTCGGCATCGCTTTCCGAGCGCGAAGCGCAGATCTGCGAGATGGTGTTGCAGGGGCATACGGCCAAAACCATCGGGCGGCGGCTGGGGTTGTCAGAACACAGTGTCGTCACCTACCGCAAGCGGGCGTACAAAAAGCTCGATATCAGCCGCAAGTCGGAGCTGGTCGAGCTTTTGCACTCGGGATAACGGGCCCGATGGCTGCGCGCGCTGGCGGTAACAATTATGTATTAACCCGCCGGGTTAATAAGCCGACGGCTGTGCCTGCAGTCGGGCAATGGGCCTTTCATCCATAACGATATGAATGAATGCGGTGGCCAGTGCGATCGCGGCGGCTGCCCACCAGACCGGGCCATAGCTGCCGGTCTGGTCGTAGAGATAGCCGCCGATCCAGACTCCGGCAAAAGAGCCGAGCTGATGACTCAGAAAAACGATGCCGTACAGGGTGCCCAGAAAGCGCACGCCGAACATCTGAGCCACCAGTCCGGACGTGGCCGGCACTGTCGCCAGCCAGAGAAAACCGGTGGCGATAGAGAACAAATAGACCGAGGCTGCCGTCATCGGCGCAGTCATGAACAGCGTAATGGCAAGGGCCCGCAACGCGTAGATGATGGCGAGCAGTTTCTTCTTCGAGAAGCGTCCTGACCAGGAACCGAATAGCAGGCAACCGAAAATATTGAACAGGCCGATCAGCGACAGGCTGATCACGGCAACATCTGCATCGAAGCCGTTATCGGTCAGGAACGCCGGCATATGCACGGTGATGAACGCCAGCTGGAAGCCACAGACGAAGAATCCGGCGATCAGCAGCCAGTAGTGGATATGACCGCCGGCTTCCCGCAACGCTTCTGGAAGTGTCTGCTCGGCGTCACCGCCGACCGTGTCCCCGGTGGTGTTGTCGTTGCGGAAAGGACCCGCCAGCAACAGCATGCCCAGGGCGCCGCCGGCCATCAGCAGCAGCGCCGTTTGCCAGCCATAGCTGGCGATGAAGGCCTGAGCCACCGGGATCACCAGCAGCTGACCGGCGGAACCTGCCGCGGTACCCAGTCCCAGCGCAAACGCTCTGCGCTCCGGGGCCACCATACGTGCGAGTGCCGGCAGCACGACGCCGAAACCGGTACCCGAGATGCCCATGCCGATCAGGATGCCGGCGCCGGTGTGCAGTGCCCAGATGCTCTCGGCGTTGGCGGTGACGTAAAGGCCCAACGCATAGGCGACAGCGCCGCCAAGCAGTGCCTTGAAGGTACCGAAACGATCTGCCACGGCACCGGCGATCGGCTGGAACAGGCCCCAACTCAGGTTCTGCAGTGCCAGCGAGAATGCAAAGACTTCCCGGCCATAACCGAATTCGCTGGAGATCGGCTGCATGAAAAAGCCCATGGACGAGCGCAGACCGAAGTTGATCGCCAGCATCACGCAGGCAAAGGCGACGAAAACGCTCAGAAGTTTTACAGGATCACGCATCAGTCAGAAACCCGGAATCTAAGGTCGTGAAATGCCCGGGGCAGGGGCCCTTCGCCCATTACCGGCGGCTATTAATCCGAACCGATCTGGATGGCGACAATTCTCATTTTGTGTCGCGGTTTCCGGGTCAGGCGCGTTGCCTTCCAGAGACGATGCACCCTGTCGGGATACTCTTCGGCGGCGAGGCGCATGCGCTGTTACAGGCCGTGGACCTGGATCCATTGCAGACTCGGGATCTTCTCATGGCAGGGGGCTGTTTGCATCTTATGTTGCATGAAAAGATGATGTATTGCGCATTTCGGTTTTTCGGCCGGGCAGGATACGACGGCTTTGTGCCCTTGCTGAGGATCTGGATGATGCGTTGATCGCCGGGGTATACGAGTGTGCGGGGCAGGTTTTGAATCGGGCCGGAAGGGAGCAGGTCCGCGACCGTATCGAGCTGACGCACCACTGCCTGAGAATACGGCCGACGTCTGAACCCGAGTTAGGGCAAGCGGGTTAAGCGGTGAAGCCGCTTAACCCGATAGTGCGGTGTGGCAGCCAGCTGAAATCTGGCCATTCTCCCGCTGCAGAGGGCTCTAGCGATAAAGCAGCTGCGGCAGCACCAGCGAGATCCAGCTGACCAGGGTGATCAGCAGCAGGCGCGCGATATCGGCACACCAGAACGGTGTAATACCGCGGAAGATGACGCCGGTGCGCACATCCGGCAGCACGGCACTGAGCACGAACACATTCATGCCCACCGGCGGTGTAATGAGGCTGATCTCGGTGACGACAACCACGACGATGCCGAACCAGACCGGATCGAAGCCGAGGCTCTGTACCAGCGGGAAGAAAATCGGCACCGTCAGCAGCAGCATCGACAGGCTTTCGAATACCATGCCGAGGATCATGTAGATCAGCAGGATCACGAAAATCACCGCCATCGGCGGCACATCCAGCGATGTTACGAAGGCCAGCAGCTCGTCCGGCAGTCCGGCGCGGTTGATGAAGTTTGAGAAGATCAGTGCGCCGATCAACACCGCGAACAGCATGGCGCTGGTACGGGCGGTATCGGTCAGCAGGGCGAACAGCGAGCCCGGCGTCAGCGACTTGCGCAGCAGCGCGATGACGAAAGCACCGCCGGCGCCAATTCCGGCAGCCTCGGTCGGGGTGAAAATGCCGAAGTAGATGCCGCCCATCACCAATACGAATAACAGCAGGATGTCGCGTACGTCGCGCAGGGCCCGCAGGCGCGCGGGCCAGCCCTGGCGCTCGCCGCCCGGGCCTTTTTCCGGGTGGCGCCAGACCACGTAGCGCACCGCGGCGAGGTAGAGCAGGATGCCGACCAGGCCCGGCAGGAAGCCGGCGGCGAACAGTTCGCGGATACTGGTTTCGGTGAGCAGGCCGTAGATCACCAGGATAACGCTGGGCGGTATGAGGATCCCCAGGGTGCCGCCGGCGGCGATGGAGGCGGTGGCCAGGCCGTCGTCATAGCCGTACTTGCGCATTGGCGGCATCGCGACCTTGGCCATGGTGGCGGAGGTCGCGAGGCTGGAGCCGCAGATGGCGGAGAAACCGCCACAGGCGACGACGGTCGCCATCGACAGGCCGCCCTTCATGTGGCCCAGAAACGCATGTGAGGCACGATAGAGTTCATGGGACAATCCCGATCGGGTGACCAGGTTACCCATCAGGATGAACAGTGGAATGACCGACAGGCTGTATTCCTGTGCGGTGGAAACCACCCGCGACGAGGCCATCGCCAGCGGTGCAGTCCAGCGAAAGTCCATGAAGTTGTCAAAGCCCAGGCCGGACAGGTAGGCGAAGCCGAAAAAGCCGACCAGGGCCATCGCGAAGGCGAGCGGAATACGCACCATCACGATCAGGAACAGTAGCAGTGCGAAGCCGATCAATGCGACGGTCATTGTTGGGTTCTCTTGTTATTGGATGTGAGGAGTCGGGATAGCTTTGGCTCAGGCCACCGCGGGCGCGCCGTGGCGACGGTAGAGCCGGTATAATCCCCAGACCAGCGTGCCGGCCGCGGCGATCCAGCACATCACACCGATGTACTGGATGACGTAGCCGATGGGCAGCTGCAGGTGCTCGGTGACCTCGTTACGGCGCATCGATCGCGCCGCTTCGACAAAGATACGGTTGCCGAGAAAGTAGAACGCTGCGGCAATGACGACGTTCGAGAGGCCTTCCAGGAACGTCACCAGAGCATTGCCGAAGATGTTGTCCATGATATCGACCACCACGTGGGCGCCACGCCAGGTGATCACCGGTATTTCGGCGAAGACGATAATGGCGATGGCGATCTCGGTCATCTCCACGGCACCGTCCACGGCATTGCTGAAGAAGTAGCGGCCGATCACGTCGGCGCAGGTCAGGAACATCAGCAGTACCAGGGCAAGGGCGGCCAGCGCTTCAAGCGCGAATGCCAGCCACATCACCGGGCCCTTCTCCTTGTAGTGCTCGTGCAGCCAGGTAGAGAAACTCATGGTGACCTACCTCAGTTGGCGTAACTGCGGGCGATTTCGCGAAGCTCCGCGAGCGCGGCCTTGGCATCGACATCCTCGTCGGAGACCTCCTTCAGCCAGACCTCGTCAAGGCCGTCTGCGATCTTGCGGAACTCTTCGGCCATTGGATCTTCGGTGCCGATCTCGACCACGTTGACACCGGCAGCTTTGCTTTCGGCGAGGGCATCGGTACCGCACTGGTCCCAGACCTGTCCTGCCAGCCGGGAAAGCTTCTCACCGGACACGCTGAGAATGGCTTCGCGATCGGCATCATCCAGGTCGGCCAGGAAGTCCGGGTTGATGAAAATGCCGAAGCTGCCCAGGTACATGCCGCCCGGGAGCAGCGTCAGGTTGTCGGCGACCTCGCTCAGGCGCAGTACCTTCTGCTCGCAGACAGGCAGAAAGGCACCGTCGATGACGCCCTGCTGCATCATTTCATAGACCTTGGTGGCCGGTGCGTTGACCGGCGTCACGTGCATGCGTTCGCCCAGAATGCTCTGAATGCCGCCGCCAAGGCGGATCTTCTTGCCTTCGAGCTCCGACAGGCTCTGAATCGGCTCTGCCGTCTGGATCTGGCCCGGAGCGTGGGTGAAGAGGCCAACCACTTCGAGGCCAACGTGTTCTTCGGCCTGCTTCAGGTACTTTTCATGCACGCGCCAGTAAGCCACGGAGGCGGCTTCGGCATCAGCACCGAGCAGTGGCTGCTCGACGATCTGGGTCAGGCGGAAGCGACCCGGGACGTAGCCGTGGAAGGACCAGCCGGCATCGGCGACGCCGTCCTCGACCAGCGTGAACATGTCCTTCGGGTGACCGAGGTCGTAATCGATTTTGAGCGTGACGCGGCCATCGGTGGCTTCTTCGATCCACTTGCCCCAGGTCGGCAGGACCACGGCATTGTGGGGGTGTGTCGGCGGCAGCCAGCTGGCGACGTGCATTTCGGTCTCGGCCAGCGCCGGCAGGGCGCTGAACGCGGCGATGGAGGCAGTGAGGCTGAACAGCTTTTTCAGGTTCATGAAAGTGTCCTTTATTATGGTTATCGACTTCATCAATGGGCCCAGGCCAGCGGTCGGGATTGCAGGGCGTTTCGACATCTTATAATCGCTGGCCGGGCAGATAATGACGGCGGCGCTCATAACATTAATTCCTGTGTGGAATTAATTCCCGGTCCCAAACAGTTGACAGGCTACCGGTGGCCGGGAACCAGGCTGTCCCCAGTTATTGAGGACAGCCTGGGCGACACCGGATCAGTCTTCCTTGCGGGCGACCAGGGTCAGGATGTTGTACAGCGCCACCGGCTGGTCGTGCTGATTCCTGACTTCCACGTCCCAGACCACGACGCCGTTGGGTTGCTCATCCTCGGAGCGGCGGTCCTTCTTGATCTTCTGCTTGCAGGTCAGGCGCACCTGGATGGTGTCGCCGATGCCGACCGGCTCGACGAAGCGCAGGTTCTCCATGCCGTAGTTGGCCAGCACCGGACCCGGCGAGGGCTCGACGAACAGGCCAGCGGCTGCCGAAATCACGAAATAGCCGTGCGCAACGCGCTTGCCGAACATCGAGTCCTTCGCCGCCAGTTCATCGAAGTGGGCGTAGAAATGGTCGCCCGACAGGCAGCCGAAGTTGACGATGTCCGCTTCGGTGACGGTGCGGCGGTGGGTGATCAGGGTCTCGCCGATCTGCAGCTCCTCGAAGTACTTGCGGAAGGGATGGACCCGGTCCTCGATCTGTTCCGAGCCCGGGTTGAACTCGTTGGTGATCGCGGTCAGGGTGGTTGGATGGCCCTGGATCGCCGTGCGCTGCATGTAATGCTTGACCGCACGCAGGCCGCCCAGCTCCTCGCCGCCACCGGCGCGTCCCGGACCACCGTGGACCAGCGTCGGCAGCGGAGAGCCGTGGCCGGTGGAGGCCTTGGCACAGTCGGCGTTCAGCACCAGCAGGCGACCATGCCAGGCGGCGCAGCCGAGCACCAGATCACGCGCCTCGCGGTTGTCCGCGGTGACGATCGAGCCGGCCAGGCTGCCCTTGCCCAGCTTGGCGATGGCGATGGCCTGGTCGATGCCGTCATAGGCCATCAGCGTCGAAACCGGGCCAAAGGCTTCGATCGCATGCGGCGCCTCGGTCTCGAGCGGCCGATCGGCATAGAGCAGGGTGCTCGGGAAGAAGGCGCCGGTTTCGCTGCTGGCGCCGACCACCGGGAAGTCGCGCTCGCCGCCGAAGATCAGCTCGCAGCTCTGGCGCAGCTCCTCGACGCGGCTCCAGACGTCCTCGACCTGGCTGCGCCCGACCAGCGGCCCCATGCGCACGCCGTCAACCGCCGGATCGCCGATGGTGGTTTTGTCCAGGCGAGCCTTCAGTGCCTCGGACACCGCCTCTACACGATTGCGCGGAACGATGGCGCGCCGGATCGCGGTACACTTCTGGCCGGCCTTGACCGTCATTTCCCTGGCGACCTCCTTGACGTAGAGGTCGAACTCCGGCGATCCCGGTTCAACGGTGTCGCCGAGAATACTGCAGTTCAGCGAGTCCGCTTCCATGGTGAACGGGATCGATTTTGCGACGATATTGGGATGGGTGCGCAGTTTCTGACCGGTGCTGGCGGAGCCGGTAAAGGTCACCACGTCCTGTTCGTCGAGCAGGTCCAGCAGATTGCCGACGCTTCCCGAGATCAGCTGGATTGCGCCTTCCGGCAGCAGGCCGCTGTCGACGATCTCCTTCACCATTGCCTCGGTCAGGTAGGCCGAGGCGGTGGCGGGCTTGACGATCACCGGCACACCGGCGGCAAGGCTCGGCGCGATCTTCTCCAGCATGCCCCAGCAGGGGAAGTTGAAGGCGTTGATATGCACCGCGACGCCTTCCTTTGGCACCAGCAGGTGGCGCCCGCTGAAGGAGTCGTCCGCGGACAGGCGGATCGCAGCATCCTCGACCAGGAAGGTCTCGTTTGGCAGCTCGCGCCGTACCAGGCTGGAGTAGGTGAACAGGGTGCTGATACCACCCTCGATATCGATCCAGCTGTCGGTGCGGGTCGCACCGGTCCAGGCCGAGACACGGTAGAAGTCTTCCTTTTTGCCCGTCAGGTGCTGGGCCAGGGCCTTCAGTGCATTGGCGCGTTCGTGGAAAGTCATTTTGCGCAGCGCAGGGCCCCCGCGCTCGCGTGCATAGCGGATCGCATCGCTGAAATCGATGCCGCTGCTGCTGACGCTGCAAACCCGCTCGCCGTTGACGGCGTTGAAGACTTCGGTGCCGGTGTCGCTGCCTTCGCACCACCGGCCGTTGATGTAGCTTTTCAGTTTCATGGAAACAAACCCCTTATCAGTGATCGAAGTCGAGGACGACCTTGTCGGTCACCGGGTAGCACTGACAGGAGAGCACGTAGCCGGCCTCCACTTCGTAATCCTCGAGGGCGAAATTGGCGTCCATCTCGACCTCGCCCTCGACCACTTTGGCGCGGCAGGTGGAACAGACCCCCGCCTTGCAGGAGTAGGGCAGATCGGCACCGTGGGCGTTGCCGGCGTCAAGGATGTTGTCGCTGTTCTTGGCCAGTTCGAAGGCCAGGCTGCGGCCGTCGACGATAACCGTGATGTCGCACAGCTCGGTCGAGGCCTCCGGCTGTACCTCGCGGCGGGTCTGGCGGTGGTTGCCGCCAGTCGGCGCGAACAGCTCGAAATGGATCTTTGCCTTGTCGAGCTCGTGTGCCAGCAGTTCGTCGCGGACCATCTCGATCATGGTCTGCGGACCGCAGAGAAAGGCCGCCGTCAGGTTCGGCACATCCAGCCAGCGGTCGAACAGTGCCTTGCACTTGTCGCGGTCGATGCGGCCGTTGTAGAGCTCGATGTCCTGCTGCTCGCGGGTCATGATGTAGACCAGATTGAGGCGGTCCATGAAGCGGTTCTTCAGGTCTTCGAGCTGCTCGCGGAAAATGGTGCTGGTGGTGGCGCGATTGCCGTAGAACAGGGTGAAGTGGCTCTTCGGCTCGTTTTCCAGCGTGGTCTTGATGATCGAGAAAATCGGCGTGATGCCGCTGCCGGCGGCCACACCCAGATAGCTGCCCTCTCGTGTGGCGTCGAGCTCGGTGTAGAAGTGGCCGGAGGGTGCCATTGCCTCGATCTGCAGGCCCTTGTGGGCTCGGTCGTTGAGGTAGTTGGAGAAGAGGCCGCCGGATACGCGCTTGACCGCGATGCGCAGCTCGTCGTCGTTGGCGCCGGCGCAGATCGAGTATGAGCGGCGCACTTCCTCGTTATCCAGCTGCGCGCGCAGTACCAGGTGCTGGCCTTGCTTGAAACGGAAGCTGTCCTTCAGCTCGGCAGGGACATGGAAGGCGATCGACACGGCGTCACGGGTTTCCTGGCGCACGTCCGCCACTTCCAGCGTATGAAAACGGCTCATAGTTTCACTCTCTCTTGTTATCTCGGAAGTGTTCCCGAGGGGGCCTTTTGGCCATATCCGATCGTTGCGAGGGAAAGACCGGTTTGAGTCAGGTTTTGCGCTCGTTTGAGGCGAATAGTGGTTCTATTTAACGAGAACGAGCGCAAAAGATGGCCAAACTCGGCTTTTCCGCAGTAGATCAGCGTTATGGTCAACAGGCCCCTATATGCATTTGAAGTAATCGAACGGCTCGAGGCATTCGGTGCAGCGGTACAGCGCCTTGCAGGCGGTGGAACCGAACTCGCTGACCTGCTCTGTATGCTTCGAGCCGCAGTGCGGGCAGGTGACCTCAGGGTCTTCACCAAGCAGCGTGCGCTTGCTGGCAGCGCCTTCCGGCGGAGCAATGCCGAACGCACGCAGTTTTTCGCGGGCTGCTTCAGTGATCCAGTCGGTGGTCCAGGCCGGCGCCAGCCGCTGCACCAGCCGGTGGTTGGTCAGGCCCGCCCGGTTCAGCGCGGCACTGATCTCCTCCTCGATAAAGTGCGTCGCCGGGCAGCCGGAATAGGTCGGCGTAATCGTGACTTCGAGGGTATCGTCCCGCCAGTTCAGGTCGCGCACGATGCCGAGCTCGACCACGTTGACCACCGGCACCTCGGGGTCCGGCACTTCTTCGAGCAGGCGCCAGATAGCGTCCGTCGAGGGGCGCGTGCCCGCAGGCCACAGGCGGTCCGTCGCGATCAGTTTGCTGTCGTGCTGCTGCACCATCTGAATCACCTCGATTTCGTCCGGTGGTTACCAAGTTGCGCCCGGGTAGGCCCGCGGCAGGTACTGCATCTCCGCCAGCAGGAAGCCCAGTTGCTCGGTGTGGTAGCCCTGCTTGCCGCCGGTCTGCATATAGCTGTCGTCAGCCGGCTGCGTCAGCGTCGCCTCGGCCAGCGTGGCCGCAACGTGGGCCTGCCACTGTTGCTTCACCTGCTCGAGATCGGCGGCGATGCCGGCGGCCTGAAGCAGCTGGTCGGCTTCGTCGGCGACCATCATTTCGCCGCTGTAGGTCCAGATCTCGTCGATCGCAGCCTGCATTTTTTCGTGGCTCTCATCGGTGCCGTCACCCAGACGCTTGATCCAGGCGCTGGAGCGACGCAGGTGATAGGTCACCTCTTTCAGCCCCTTGGCAGCGATTGCCGCGATCCGGTCGTCGGCCGATGTTTTCAGCGCCTGCAGCAGGTAGTAGTGCCAGGCGTCGAACAGGTACTGGCGCGCCATGGTGTCGGCGAAGTTGCCATTGGCCTGCTCGACGATCAGCAGGTTGCGGTATTCACGCTCGTTGCGCAGGAAGGCCAGGGCGTCGGCGTCGCGGCCGGCGTCTTCCAGCTCGGCGGCATACTCGAGCCAGGAGCGGGCCTGACCGAGCAGGTCCAGCGCAACGTTACCGATGGCCATTTCCTCTTCCAGCGCCGGCGCGTGACCGACCAGCTCGCACAGGCGCTGCGCCAGGATCATGTCGCTGTCGCCAAGGCGGAGCAGGTATTCGAACAATGCTTGTTTCTCAGTCATGATGCCGCTCCCTTACATGTGGCCGACTTCTTTCGGCAGGTCGTAGAAAGTCGCGTGGCGATAGACCTTGTCGTCGGACGGATCGAACAGCGGCTCCTTCTCATCCGGCGAGGAAGCGGTGATCTGTGCCGACGGCACCACCCAGATACTCACGCCTTCGCTGCGGCGTGTGTAGAGCTCGCGGGCGTTTTCCAGCGCCATGGCGGCATCGGCGGCGTGAACGCTGCCGACATGCCTGTGATTCAGGCCGTGCTTGCTGCGTACAAATACTTCGAAAAGGGTCCAGTCAGACATCTTTGCAATCTCCTGCCTCAGGCCACGTCGGCCTTGTTATGTTTTTCGGCGTGGACGCGGGCCGCTTCGCGAACCCAGGCGCCGTTTTCGATGGCATTGCGGCGGGTGCGCAGCCGGTCGCGGTTGCAGGGGCCGTTGCCCTTGAGTACAGAGTAAAACTCGCTCCAGTCGATTTCGCCGAAGTCGTAGTGGCCACGCTCCTCGTTCCACTTCAGATCCGGGTCCGGGACGGTGCATCCAAGCAGTTCCAGCTGCGGAATGGTCTGGTCGATGAAACGCTGGCGCAGATCGTCGTTGGACATGCGCTTGATCTTCCACTGCATCGACTGGGCGGAATTCGGCGAGTCACCGTCGTGCGGGCCGAACATCATCAGCGCGGGCCACCAGAAACGGTTGATGGAATCCTGCACCATGGCTTTCTGTTCTTCGGTGCCCTCGCGCATCATGTGCAGCAGGATCTGGTAACCCTGGCGCTGGTGGAAGCTCTCTTCCTTGCAGATGCGAATCATGGCACGGGAATAAGGGCCGTAAGAAGTTCTCTGTAATACAACCTGGTTGACGATGGCGGCGCCATCGACCAGCCAGCCGACAGTGCCCATGTCGGCCCAGCTCCGGGTCGGGTAGTTGAAGATGCTGGAGTATTTCACTTCGCCGCTGTGCAGCTTGGCGACTTCCTCATCGCGGTCTGCGCCGAGGGTTTCCATGGCGCTGTAGAGGTACAGACCGTGGCCCGCCTCGTCCTGGATCTTGGCCAGCAGCTGCAGCTTGCGCTTGAGGTTCGGTGCGCGGGTCAGCCAATTCTTCTCCGGCAGCATGCCGACGATCTCGGAGTGGGCGTGCTGCGACATCTGCCGGATCAGGGTGCGGCGGTAGGCCTCCGGCATCCAGTTCTTCGGTTCGATCTTGATCTCGGCGTCGATCTTTTCCTGGAAGTTGCGCTCTTCGGGCGACATCTCATCCAGGCCTTTCACGCGCTTGACGCCGGTGTCTACGAGTTGGGCGTACATGCTGGGCTCCTCACTTGCGAGTGAATGCGGTTTGTTGTGATTGTTGATACTGATTATATGACACAGAAAACAGATGTAAAGATATAAAATTGTGTCATTTTGTAAGAAGTGTTCGGTGGTTTGTGGTTGGAGGGTAAGTGGTGAGGCGTAAGGCGTAAGGTGTAAGGGGCGCTGGCGGAGCAGAAGCGGGGCGGGCCCGGGCGTATAACATCCGGTATCCGCAGTGGGATACCGGATTGTATTCAGCTGTTTGCCGGATGGCGGGCCCGAACCGAACGGCTTGGCGCCGGGCTATTTCCAGAGCTGATGCCGAGCGACCCGGGGCGGGTATCAGTACATATGCAGACCGCCGTTGATGGACAGGTCGGAACCCGTTATGTAGCCGGACTTCTCATCTGCGACGAATGCCACCAGACGACCGATTTCTTCCGGGGTGCCGAAACGACCGACCGGAATGGTCGCCGTGATCTTGTCCTGAATATCCTGGGCAATCTTGGCGACCATTTCGGTCTTGATATAACCCGGAGAAACCGTATTGACGGTAACGCCCTTGCGCGCAACTTCCTGCGCCAGCGCTTTGGTAAAGCCGTGGATGCCGGCTTTGGCGGCGGAGTAGTTGCTCTGGCCGAACTGTCCTTTCTGCGCGTTGACGGACGAGATATTGATCACGCGGCCCCAGCCCTTGTCGAGCATCCCATTGATCACCAGGCGGGTCATGTGGAACATCGAGTCGAGGTTGGCTGTCAGCACTTCGTCCCACTGCTCCCAGGACATCTTCTTGAACTGGCCGTCACGGGTGATACCGGCGTTGTTGACCAGTACGTCGATGCTGTCGCCCAGCCTCCTTTCAACGTCGGCAATGCACTTGGCGCAGGAATCGGCATCGGTGACGTCGCCATAGGCGATATCGAACTCGTACCCGTCCGCACGCTGCGCTTCCTGCCAGGCCTGGGCCTTCTCATGCTTGCCGCCGCTGAAGTAGCCGGCAACGACAGTGAAGCCCTGATCCGCCAGCGAGCGGCAAATAGGCGTACCCAGGCCACCGGTGCCACCGGTGACGAAAGCGATTTTCTTACTCATGTATTGATTCTCTCGAAGGTAGTTTCCGATCTTTCGACGGATTTCCGTTGTGATGAGGTATGTTGCTTGCGGCGGGGCAGTGGAGTCCCCGCCGCTAATCGCTGTCACGCGTCTACTGACAACCGCTCCTGCGTTGCCAGCACACCCGCCATCGCTGGCGGTGACCCGTTACGCGCCACGCAGATCGGTCACGTGCTTGGCCTTGCCTTCGGAGCGGGCGAGGGTGCCCGGCGCATTGACGCTGATACGGGTGCTGATACCGATGTAGGACTTGATGTGGTGGGACAGCTCCTTCACCACACGAGCCTCGCCGTCCTCGCCGATTCCGGCTGCGTCGGGCTTGAGTTCGACCTTCACTTCGACCTGATCGAGGTTGCCGTTCTTGGTGATCACCATCTCGTAGTGCGCGGACAGCTCGGCGACGCGCAGGATCTGCTCCTCGACCTGGGTCGGGAAGACGTTGACGCCGCGAATGATCAGCATGTCGTCGCTGCGACCGGTGATCTTGTCGATGCGGCGCATCGGACGGGCGGTGCCCGGCAGCAGGCGGGTCAGGTCGCGGGTGCGGTAGCGGATGATCGGCAGCGCCTCCTTGGTCAGGGAGGTGAACACCAGCTCGCCGTACTCGCCGTCCGGCAGCACCTCGCCGGTGGCCGGATCGATGATCTCCGGATAAAAAAGGTCTTCCCAGATGGTCGGGCCGTCCTTGGTGTCGATGCACTCCATGCCGACCCCCGGGCCCATGACTTCGGACAGGCCGTAGATGTCCATGGCGTCGATGCCGAGGCGCTGCTCGAGCTCGGTGCGCATGGTGCCGGTCCAGGGCTCGGCGCCGAACACGCCCAGGCGCAGGTTCAGCTTGTGCGGATCCAGCCCCTGGCGGTCCATCTCGTCGGCTAGGTTGAGCATGTAGGACGGCGTCACCATGATGACGTCCGGATTGAAGTCGCGGATCAGCTGGACCTGCTTCTCGGTCTGTCCGCCGGACATCGGAATCACCGTCGCACCGAGGCGTTCGGCGCCGTAGTGGGCGCCGAGGCCGCCGGTAAAGAGTCCGTAGCCGTAGGCGACGTGGATCATGTCGCCGGCATGGGCGCCGGCAGCGCGCAGCGAGCGGGCGACGACGTTGGCCCAGGTGTCGATATCCTTCTGGGTATAGCCGACCACGGTCGGCTTGCCGGTGGTGCCGCTCGAGGCATGCAGGCGCACGATGTCGTGCATCGGCACCGCGAACATGTTGAACGGGTAGTTGTCGCGCAGGTCGTTTTTCAGCGTGAACGGGAACTTTGCCAGGTCCGAGAGGCTGGTCAGGTCATTCGGGTGCACGCCGGCCGCGTCGAACGCCTGACGGTAGAAGGGCACGTTCTCGTAGGCGTGGGCCAGGCTCCAGCGCATGCGCTCCAGCTGCGTATGGCGCAGTTCGTCGATGCTGGCGGTTTCGATCGGATCAAGCGCGTTGGTGTTCATAGTGGTTACTGTGCTGTTCATGGCAATTACCCATCAATCTTTATTATTAGCGATAAGTTTCAGGCTGCTCGCGGCATGCGGGCGGTTTCAGCGTTCAACTTTCTCAATAATCATCGCGATTCCCTGGCCGACGCCGATGCACATGGTGCAGAGGGCGTAACGGCCGCCGCGCAGTTCCAGTTCGTTCAGCGCCGTGGTCACCAGGCGTGCGCCGCTCATGCCCAGCGGATGGCCAAGGGCAATGGCGCCGCCATTGGGGTTCACCTGTGCAGCATCGTCCGGCAGTCCCAGGTCGCGCAGAACCGCCAGTGCCTGGGCGGCGAATGCTTCGTTGAGCTCTATCACGTCCATGTCGGCAAGGTTGAGGCCGGTTTGCGCCAGCACCTTGCGTACGGCGGGCGCCGGACCAAAGCCCATGATGCGGGGCTCGAGACCGGCGGTGGCCATGCCAACGACCCGACCACGCGCCTTCAGACCGTAACGGTCGGCGGTCTCGCGATTGGCCAGCAGCAGGGCGCAGGCGCCGTCGTTGACGCCGGAGGCATTTCCGGCGGTGACACTGCCGCCATCGCGGAAGGGAGTCGGCAGCTTGGCAAGGGTTTCCAGGGTCGTTGTCCGCGGGTGCTCGTCGGTGTCGAAGACCACCGGTTCGCCCCTGCGCTGGGGAATGGTCACCGGCACGATTTCGCGCGCCAGGCGGCCGGATTCGATCGCCGTTGCCGTGCGCTGCTGGCTGCGCACGGCAAAGGCATCCTGGTCCTCGCGCGAGATATTGAAGTCGGCGGCGACGTTCTCGGCGGTTTCCGGCATCGAGTCGACGCCGAACTGCTGCTTCATCAGCTTGTTTACGAAGCGCCAGCCGATGGTGGTGTCGA
>JABXIM010000053.1 GCA_013373085.1 Oceanospirillaceae bacterium
ACAACTCCAAAATGCCCTACGTTTCATACCCGTAAGCGTTACCAGCAATATTCGCAAAACGAAAATGACTCCAACTGAGAAACTGAAATCCATCCTTGACAACCAGTATGAATCCGAAGACGGTGACGCATACAAAGTAGAACTGCTTGAAGGCATGGGTCAACCTGAGATAGAACAACTCAAAAAGACTTTGCCGAACCAACACTTGCCAACTGAAATTGAGGAACTTCTTAAGTTCTGTCGTGGCTTTGAGTTTTATGGCTTGGAGGAAGTTAGATTTGACTCTTTTGGTCATTTCGGATTTGAAGAAGTTTTTCCGAACTCGGTTCAACTTGCAGGTGATGGCTTTGGCAACTTTTGGATTCAAGATATTGATTCTAAAGGCAACTGGAACGAGGTATATTATGTCTGCCACGACCCTGCTGTCATTGTAAAGCATTCTGACAACCTAACACAATTCATCGAACACGTAGATGAATTTGGACGTGTAGGCGGAGAATCAAACCTTGATACAATTCACGAACAAATCGTATTTGACATCTGGAACGAAAAGGTTGGAATCATGGAACGAAATGAACGTGATTACGATTTTGAATCGACTATTGAACTTCCAGAGGCATTTTTAATTGCTGACCTAACGAACGAACCAATAAAGACAGGTTTTTCCTGGGGGAAGTTTGGTGCCAACTCGAAGATTATACGGCCAACTGATGAACCCATTTGGTTCGTTGAAAAGAAGATCAAACAAGGATTTCTTGCAAGACTCTTTAACCGAATCGGAAAGTAAAAAGCTGGTAACAAATGCTATGAATGAATGGGGTTTCATCGGTCAGGATACAAACGTGGGGATTAGAAAGTCCGCCACAAGTTTTAATTTTAAATCAAGGCGTGGCTATGTGCGAGACGAGAGGTTAGTGCTTTCTAATCCCCACTCATCATAGCGGGTCGTTATGCTTCATCACCACCGAAGGAACCAACTTGAATGACGAGAATAATCTGTGACACCATGATATGGTACGAACTGAGTAAGAATAATCTTCAAGTTCCAGACCCAAAAAAGTACACACTTGTTTGTACATATTTATCATTGATGGAACTGGCTTTCTCTCCTAACAATTTCAAAAACTTATCAGAAGTTCAAGAAGCGGTTCGACACATTTTTGTTGTTAAGCCAGAAATAATATTGGACTATCCAACGGATCACGCCAAATCCTTAATAGACAATGATTTTCACCTCAAACATGAAATTGAATCTGATTTGACTCTGGCATTTCTAAGAGTCCTTCTCAATCACCCGAAAGAAGGATTAATTTCTAACAGCTTTAAGGATCAACTCGAAAACATTTCCAACACTCGAAAGAACAACATGGCTGAATGGGCGGAATTCATGAACGAACTTTATCAAGATGATACTGACATCAGAAGAGCTTTGAAGAAATATAGCCAGAAGGATTCGGATGTAGTGTATTTCAAAAAGTGGTTTCTTCATAGGTTGAACGATTTTGAAGAAGACAAATACTCATCAGAAAAAATGCCTTGGGAGTTATTTGAATTTTACATTTCTATAGGAGCTCACTACATGAGAACTATGAAATTATCAAGAATGAAGGCAGACGGAAACGATGAAAATGATTTAAGAAATATGATTTACGTCCAACCTCGAGACAAATACTGGACACTTGAAAAAAAGTGGCTAACCTTTGCTCGGGAAGCAAAAATGAGCCAATATCTGTATCATCCAAATGATCATTAAAGAAGCATAACATATGCTATGAATGAATGGGGTTTCGGTAGTCAGGATATTTTAGTGGGGATTGGAAAGTCCGCCACAAGTTTTAAATTTAAATCAAGGCGTGGCTATGTGGGAGACGAGAGGTTAGTGCTTTCTAACCCCCACTCATCATAGCTGTGCGTTAAGCACAAGAATAGAACCACAAAGTCTTTTATTTCCATTATGAACCAGCTAGCACCTTTCCTTCTATCAATTCTACTACCTGGACTAGGTCAATTTGCAATTAAAGACTACTGGAAAGGTCTTCTGATTTTAATAGTTCTGTTTGGAACATGGCTGATCTTTCCACTTGTACCCATTTATTTCATTTATGTGATCTGTCAAATATGGTCGCTTGTAGAGGTATACCATAAGATGCAGAAAAAAGAAGGAAAGCGATCAACAATAAGGTCTTTGATTTTTAGCCTAGTGATTTCTGTGGTCATTATTCCTAGCATCTTTTATCTCTTCTTTTTCACGGCTTGGAAAAGTGGAAACTTTATTACTAATGAGTTTTTAAATGAGGACAGAACAAGGGAAGAAATGTCAGCAATAGAAGAAGCATTGGAAAGATACTATCTGTACAACAACCATTATCCATTAAATTATTCTTCCTTCGTTGATTCAAAACCTATATGGAGCTCATGGAAAAAAGACAGTTGGGGGAACAAGTATAAATATTCGTTTTTAGACTCTGCAAACTACAGGCTTTTATCTAGTGGTAAAGATGAAATCTTTGAAACAGGAGATGATATATTCATAAGTTCAACTAAAAAATAAATATCCTGTGCCTAACACAGCCTAAACGCAATGCGGGCAGTCGGAAATCCGAAGGGTCTGATCCCCTATTCCGCCAAAGCTCCGCTTTGGTTTTTTTATGATTAAGTTTAAAACACAAAAACGCAGCTTTGGCTCACAACCGTGCAAGATTGAAAACTACCGCTTTTCAATCCCGCACTGCGCATAGCCGGAACGTTGTAGCACATTTCACAAAGCTGAACTCAGTGAACAGACTAATCTCTTTAATTACTACATATTTAATTTTGATGCTATTGGGCTGTGATGGTACTAACAAAGAGATAATCAGTACAAGGGACAACAAGAATCATTTGACAATATTGAACACAGAGGATGGAAAGTATTTAATACATGGTGAATATGAGGCTGATGTATTACCTCCCTCAGGTTACCTAAAAGCTGACTCATTTTTTGAATGGCAAGCCTGTTTAGTGAAATGGACAGATGATAAGATTGAAATATTCTCTACCTATGGTAGTTTCGACACACTAAATGCAGGTGGTGTATTTAAAACAGTAAGAGTGACAACTAAGGAGTTTGAAGAATTAAAAAGAGATAGTTTAGAATATATTTATTTCTATTTCTAGCATCATACGTGCTACAACATAACCTAAAGTGCAGCACCGCATAAAGTTTCTCTTTTCAAAAGACAAATTAAACTAAGCCTTATCACAAAGCCTCGTTGCGCATCCAACGGCTGTATAAGTGTTGGCCGCAGGCCAAATATGATCTTATATCACGCAGTCGTTCTCTCCTACTTCTGAAGATTCTCGGACTTTGCTATATTTAGTTACAATAAATCAAACACGAAAGCGGCAGCCGCACATTAGCCAGACCGTTGGCCACAATTAAAAAAGACAGATTGACAATAGATGTTACCGTTTGAATTCATAGTAGAAGGGCCTCCAGTTTCTCTTCAAACTCGCAATAGAGCAAGACTTAGAACTTGGAAAGCGAAGGTTGAAACTGCTGCAAGAAACGCACTTGGAAATGGGGTTCAACCGATTGGTGACCAAGTCACTTTTAAGGTAACGTACTACTATGAAGGTGATAGCCCAGACGCTGACAACATCATTAAACCCATTCAAGACGCTTTAGTAGGTGTAGTATACGATGATGATGACCAAGTGGTTGAAACATCAAGTAGAAAAAGAGACATAAATGGAGCTTACAAGATTAAGGGAGCGTCACCTGTTGTAATAGAAGGATTTGTAAACGGAGTTGACTTTTTACACATCAAAGTGGAAAGTTTTCAAAACAATCAAGAGCTTGACTAATGGAAAATAAAGATTACATACTCCGAGAAAGAAGAAAGATAAAAGAATTAGCTCGAGAATACGAAGAGCAAGGTTATCAGGTTTTGGTCGAACCTTCAAGAAACGACCTACCTGAATTTTTGGAAAACTATCAACCTGATTTGATATTGAAAAAAGGCAATTTAAATATCGTGGTTGAAGTTAAAACAAGTGCAACTATTAGAAACTCAGAATATTTGAAGGAGCTTTCAAGTAGCGTGAACTCACACGAGAATTGGAAGTTTGAATTGGTTTTGACAAATCCTCGTAAAAAGGAGACGCTTTCATCTTCTAAGTACCAAGAATTTGAAATTCCAGAAATAGAAAAGAGATTAAAACAATTAAATGAGTTTAGGTCAAATTCATTTATTGAACCCTACTTTCTTTATGCTTGGTCGCTTCTTGAAGCAACTGCTCGAATTATTTTGAAGACAGAACAACCAAAAATTGAGATTAAACTCAATCCAGTAAGCATCATAAAACAACTTTTCAGCTATGGCATCATCGGCAGACTCGACTATGAGTGGCTTAATCGTATGATTAATACAAGAAACCATCTTGCCCATGGTCATGAGACTCAAGGGATAAAGATTGATAGCAAGGACCTAGACAAGATGACAAGAATGATAGAAGACTTTCTAAAAGAAATAAAAACTGTGACCAGCAAAACCTATAAGCAATAGCGCCCTGCGGGACGCTACTGCTCATAGCCAAACCGTTGTGTGTAATTGTATGACTGAACAAGAAGAAAATTCCAAGGACAAAAAAATAATGATTATTGGAGCTGCAACTGTAGTTGTGATAATTGGATCATGGGTTTTAACCTATTTTCTACTCAAGAACGATCTTCACAATAGAGGAACGTTTGGTGATATGTTCGGCAGCATTAACGCATTGTTTTCTGGTCTAGCGCTCGCTGGAATCATCTTTACCATTCTACTTCAAAGAATGGAGTTGGGTTATCAAAGAAATGAATTAAGAGAAACAAGGCAGGAGTTTATTATTCAAAATAAAACTCTAAAGACTCAGCGATTTGAAAACACTTTTTTCAACCTACTTGGATTACATCATCAAATTATTGAAGGTATTGATTACGATACTCAAATCGTAAAAAAAGATGGTACCGAAGGTATGCCAAGAGGAATCATGCAAAAAAGGGATTACGAAATAGTGACTATAAAAGGAAGAGATGTTTTCAAGAATAAATTCGAATCACTCATCCAAATTTTATCGCAATCAAAATCTGACTTGAATGTAGAATATTTAAAATTTTACTCAACAGCACAAACTGACTTAGGTCATTATTTTAGAAACCTATACAGGATTATCAAATTTGTCAACGAAGCAGAATTCTTTTCGAGAGAAGAACTAGATATTCCTATTAATCCAACCAAGTATGAAGACAGGATAAAACACGAAGTTTACAATTTTTCAGAACGGTATAAATATACTTCTATGATCAGAGCACAACTATCTGACTATGAACTTCTATGGCTGTTTTATAACTGCTTATCTGATAATGGAATTGAAAAATTCAAGCCTTTGATAGAGAAATATACAATCTTTAAAAACCTTCCTAAAGATAAAGTGCATGACCCCCAATTAATAGATTTGTATGAGCAAAGAGCCTTTGAAAAAACTTAACTACACACAACAAACACTAAAATGAATATGCGGACTGAGCCATCTAAAAGTATAAAGGGAATATCAAACTTTTATGCTTCTAGCAACTGGGGCGCATACTCATTTTAGTTGGGCGTTAACCCTAGGCAAAACCAACTGAGCCTTTATTTAAATGAGCCGAAGGTAATAAGAGCGAAGTTTAAACCTGGTAGATCAAATCGTCCTGAAATACTCCAGCACCGCTCGCGCCTGCTCTTCCGTTAAACCCATATTAGACATGGGCGTGCCATTGAATTCCATAAACAGGTCTTTGGCCAGTGGATCGTCCTTGATCATTCTATTGGGGTTGAGAATCATATTCATGACCCATTCAGGACTTCTGCGGTCCAATATTCCTTTCGGTGCCGGACCAATGAATTTCACATCGGGCTTATGGCAAATGACGCAACTCTGCTTAAAGACTCCCTCACCGGTTCGCGCCAGGTCCTGATCAATTTCAGCGGCCAATACCACTTCGGTAACAGGCCCAACTCCTTTATTTTCCAGATCTACCCTTTCGGAAGCCTTGGTTTCTTCTGTAGGTTTCGCTTTAGATTTAGTGATGTCAAAGCTATCGGTCTGGTCTTTTTTGCCGGAGCAATTGAAGAGTAAAAGAATAGTGAGAATTGGGATGAGTTTCGATAAAAATTTCATGGAATTGCGTTTCTAAATTTTCCGCTAACAATAAACGAGAAATAGGATTGAAAAAAAATTATTAACTAGTCAATAGAAATCGCCATCCGTATTTTATACTATAAATCAGAGATTGAACGTCATTCCGGAATTTTTCTTCCAAACTTTCAAAAAGGAAGTAAAATATCCGGAATCTCATCATTACATAATTTGAGATATCGGATAAAATAGTCCATTTTGTAATCTATGGACTATTTTTCCGACATGACGATTTCAAGACTTTAATAACAACTATCTAAAATGAAAAGAAACGCGCTATTACTAACAGCCTTCCTTATTGGACTCATGGGCTGCCAATCTAATGACGGTTGGGAAACACTATTTGATGGAAAGAGTCTGGATGGCTGGCATGTATATGGCCACGGAAAAGACTACAACGGTTGGTCTGTAGACAGTGGGGTTTTGGTATTCGATCCGGAACAACGTACCGATGCCTTCAGTGCCAACCTGAGCACCGACAAACAATACACCAGCTTTGAGCTTTCGCTCGACTGGATGATCTCAGAACACGGCAACTCTGGCCTTCTCTGGGCGGTTGTTGAAGATGAGAAATATGAGCACCCATATCACACGGGAGCCGAAATTCAGATTCTTGATGATGGGTGGACAGAATATGTAACCGAAAGAGGCGACATCAACCGAGCTGGGTCACTCTACAACCTGATACCACCAAGTAAAGTAGTGAGCAAAGGCGATGGTGAATGGAACAACTATCTGCTACACATTGATCAAGAAAATAACCAAGGCTTTCTGGACTTTAATGGCGAGAGGGTTTTGGA